>NZ_RYDI01000028.1:0-29432 GCF_003970335.1 Flavobacterium sp. LS1P28
CCAACCCCGATGGCTGTGCGAAGAGCGCCACCGCTGAAAAAATAAAGGGCGACAGACATGATACTGCTGGAATGCAGAGGAACGTAGCTTGCGGAGTGTAACGGAATGAAGCGGTATTGTGGATGTAATAGCCCTGCCGAACGCAGGAAGAGAACGTGTGGAGATGAGGAACGAACAGCGGAAAAAGTAAGGTTGCCTATTTTTTGGCCGCCTTATTTTTTTGTGCTGTGAAGTGTCTGCGGAACGGAGGGAAACCTTATTATTAAATTGAAATAATAAATAGCTTATTTACCAAAAGTGTTATTATAAAACTGTAAGGTTGACCGACTGGAGCTGCCGAACGGAACAAAGGGAACGACCGCAGAGAGACCGCTTGATTGCTGATAAACTCAAAGGTTCTTTTATTTTCTCTGTCATAGTATTTTATTTTTCTTAATTTTAATTTGCTTTTCGCACTTCCTTTATCAACTTCAACTTCAATTATTTCATCCGATAAAGTGCTCTTTTTTGGAAGATGGCTAATTCTGACAGCTTCCTCTTTACCCGATAAACCGAGCATTCCGCCAGCAACTTCACGCAAAGAATTACACTTTTCTAAGCAGCAAAAAACCATACTAAACAAATGATCCTTGCATTTGAAATGCTTGACATACCTATCGGAATCATGCTTTTTAACAGCTTTCTGAATCATTGAATCATCTATTAAAGAAATCAACTGTCCGAATACAGATTTAGTCGAAAAATACTTATTTTTACCCATCGTTATTTAAATTTTGCAACTCAAAATTACGATGTTTTTAAGAAGCCATTAATTTGGCTTCTTTTTTATCGGACAACAATGATTATAAATCAATTTCATTTCGGAAGAATAGTCGGTCACCAAATACATATCACCTTCTAATTTAAAAAAAGGAATTTCAGATTTCCCTTTTGCCTTTATTCCTTTATTAACGACAACGCCATTAGCTAAGGCATCCTTTAGTACTGCATCGCTTTTTTCTTTTATCTTGTCTGCAATGGCAACAAAACCAATTACAATTCCATCTACATCAATATAATGCCAAGCGTGTTCAATAGTTGTTTTATAGCCCTTTTAGATAATATATCAATTACTGTTATTTTATCTGTACTGGGAGCAATTGGAATTTGCTTTTTGATCATCCATTTTCATCACTTTTAAAATTGTAAGTAGAATATGCTTTATTCGTACTAGTTTCAATTCGTTATTTATTTGCTATAGTTTTCCAACCGCTATCAATAATTTTTGCAAAGTATTCAGATAATATTTTTTTATTTTTGAACACCATCGTAACAGTAATACTAGAGGTATGTGTCATTTCTTTCTAAACACTACATTTCCATTCCCGCCATAGGATCATTTCCTTTACGAAATTTGTATTCACTGTTTATGGCGTAGGCCCCGGTAACAACCACTTTTTTGGTTGGATCCATTTTCGATTTAATTTCAATCATCCCATTAATTTCTGCTCCTGTTTCCACCATTACGCTTTCAAATACTCCCGGTCTTTTTTCAATCCAGATGTAAGAAGCATTTTCTTCTCTTATGACCGCATCACTAGGTATAAATAGACCTTTTATATTGGATTGTGTCAATCTTGCAATTGCTTGCATTCCGGGTTTTAATAGCAAATTTTGATTAGGTATTTCCATTCGAATTAAAAGCAATCTGGTATCCGGATTTATTTCAGGATTGATGAAGGAGATTTTTGAAATGATGGATTTATCAGGAAAATCAGTAAATGAAACTGTGGCTTTTTGTCCAAGTTGCATGCTTTTTGCATAATTTATATTTACCTGTGTTTCGAGCCAAAGACTATTTAAATTCGACAATTTAATTATACCAGCACCCTCCATTGCATAGCTGCCTTCTGTTGCTATTATCTCTGAGATAGTTCCACTGCTATTACTATAAAAAATAGTGTACGGAGAAATTTCTTTATTCGATTTTATAGTCTCAATTTGGGCATTGGATAAACCAAAGAATAATAGTTTTTGTTTGGCAGCAATAAGCATCGTACGTGCATTTTTTCCAAAATCACCCGGCATGGTAAGTTGTTTATATGCTGTGAAGTAATCTTGTTTAGCAATAGCAATATCTTCGCTGTACAATTGATATACTGGTTCGTTTTTAGCAACATAATCTCCCACTGTTTTGAAGTATAATTTTTCAATTCGCCCCATTGCTCTGGCAGAAATGGTATTAATTTTCTCTTGATTAATTGTTAAAACTCCTGTATAATTTTGCTCTAAACTGCTTTGAGTTGTTGCAATAGTTTGCATGGTGATGTTCCCCAATTGCAGCTGCTGTTTACTCAAGCTTATCTCATTTGCAGCTGTGTCGTCACTTTTTATAGGCGTTAAATCCATATGACAAATGGGACATTTTCCTGGTTTATCTTCCTTTACTTGAGGATCCATAGAACAAGTGTAAAAAATAATTTCTTTACTTTTATGTGCGCTATGGTCTTCTTTGTTCTTGGTATTGCAAGCTATAAATACAGTAAGTAGCAGTGATAGCGTGACTATTATTTTTATGTTTTTCATAATTTTTCAGTTTTAATAAAGCTTTCGCTATCAATTAAATAGTGTGCATTTTTAGCGAGGATATCTTCAACAGAAATTCCACTGATGATTTGAATAAAATCATCTATTTCAATTCCTACTTTTACTACAGTTGCTTTAAAACCATTATTCATTTTTATAAAAACGATTTTCTTGCTGCCAATACTCACTAATGCTTGTTTTTGTAACCAAACGGCTTTCGTCGGATTTGTTTTTACAAAGCCTTGCAATCGCAGACCTATGGGAAATTTTAGTTTATTGTTGTTAAAGTATACCCTAATTCTATTGGTTTTATCTGCTGGATTAAATTGAGTTTCAATAAAATTTATTTGTGCATCGATGAATTCGTTTTTGTCTAATTCTGTCGTGATTTTGATAGATTGATTGGTTTTAATTAGACTATTGTATCCTTGGCTAACATTAAAGATACCCCATACTTTATTGGTATTTACTAATTTAAAAACGACTTCTCCTTTTTTTATGTAATTTCCTTCCTTTATGTTTAATATTTCTGTATTGTTACTTGCAGTTTGCATTGTCGAATTGCTTGTATTATCCATTTTTTCTGTTCCTTGAACAATTCCAGAAGCTGGACTGTAAATTGAAACTAGAGGATTTACTTTTTTGGAAGAAGACAATGTGTTTATTTGCTTATTTGTCATTCCATAAAGCAATAATTTTTTCTTTGAGGCTTTAATAATTGACGTATTATCGGAATCATTGGAAACTAAATAAATAAAATTTTGCTGTTCTGTCAATAATTCAGGGCTGTATAAATCAAATAATTTCTGTCCTTTAGTTACTTTTTGGTACTTGTAATTGACATACATTTTTTCTATTCTTCCACTGATTCGAGCAGCAATATTTACGGAGGAATTTGGATCATAGGCCACTATTCCGGGTAAGTTGATCTCACTGCTTAATGTAGTGTCTTTAGCTGTTGTAGTTTGATAATCCCCGACGATAAAATTATCAGTAGGTTTTAAAAAATTGCCAATAGAATTGTCTTCCTCAGCTTGACTTTCTGTTATTTTTTTCACCAAAGTCATTCCGCAAATAGGACAGTTTCCGGGTTTATCTCTAATGATTTGAGGGTGCATCGAACAAGTATAAATCTCGCTTTGATGTTCCAATTCCGAATGACTGTCTGATTTTATTGTAAAGAAATAGACAGCAAATCCTATACTAGAGATTACGATTAAAATTAAACTATATTTTAAATATTTATTCATAATTATTTGATTTCTAGTTGTTTTTCGATTTCTACTTGTGTGCTTAAAATATTTTGTAATTTATCCAGAAGATCAAGTTGGGCCATATTTAATGCTTCCCAAGCATCCAAGACTACAAACAAATCTCCCGTATTATTCTGCCAAGCTAATATTGCAGTATCATAGTTTCGTTTTAAGGCAGGAATGATATTTTTTTCAGCAATATCATATTGTTTTTTTAGGTTTGTCAATTCGGTGTTCATACCCGAAATCATACCTGCCGCTTCATTCAAAATCATTTGCTTTTGCCAGTTAAGACCTTCATTCTTGATTTTAAAACTGTTGATATTGGCTTTATTCATTTTTGTTGACCAAGGCATTGGAATAGTAATCATCCCCATCAGAGAAAATTGTTTTGGCTGTTCTCCAAAGGCGAACATATGCTCGTATTTTACACCAAACTCTGGCAATAATTTTGCTTTTTCAGTTTCAATTTTTAATTGATTTAATACCATTGTTTTTTCAATAGCTTTAACATCACTTCGGTTTTGGGAAAGTGAAATTGTATCTGCTTTTATGGCATCAAAATCATTTAATTTGTATGCTTCATCTATTTCAAATGAAGTGTTTTTATCTCTAGCCATCAATGTATTCAGCATAATTCGCTTCTGGGAAATATCGTTTTTTAACATTACAATCATACTTTCTAATGCACCGTATTGCGATTTTGCTTTGTAATAAGTTGGTAATTTATCCATGTTATACTGATAGCGTATTTCCATACTTTTTATCATGTAATCTAAGAGCAATAAATTATCATTCGCAATTTTTATTTTTTTATTTAAAACTAGCCATTGGTAATAATTTGTTTTTGTCAGTGCCTTTAATTGATTAATTGTGTACTCTTTATTTTCTTTTTCAACCGATGACATGGCGTTCATGTAATTGAAATCAGACTTAAGTTTTCTGGCATTCGGGATCATTTGTGTAACGCCCACCATGTAAGATCCCATGCCCGGAGACATTTCACTTGCTTTCCACATTTTGGTATTGTAAGGTGCCATAAAAAACCCAGTTTCCACTTGTGGTGCCATCCAACTTTTGGCACCTTTTGCAGCTGCATCCATACTTTGAATATCAGCATCATACATTTTTAGTTGTGGATTATTTGTTCTAATATTAGTCAAAACAGCATCCAACGAAAGTGTTTGTGCCACCATATTAGCAGTACTTAAAATCAAACAGCTTATTGCGATATAATAGTTATTCTTTAACATCTATAAGTTCTATTTTACCTTTTGTTTTTAATTCTCGAAGTTTTACCATCTCAAAAACTATAGGGGTTACTAATAATACATAAATTGTTGAGGTAATTGTACCTCCAATAAGTGGAACCGTAATTGGCAGCATCACATCAGCTCCGGTACCTGTTGCCCAAAGAATAGGGATTAATCCAAATAAGGAAACGGAGACGGTCATCAATTTTGGTCGCAACCTTTTGGCAGAACCGTCAATAATGTACTGTTTCAAAATTGCTTCTGTAATTGTTGCCGCACTGTTCCCGTGTTTTTCTACCATTTTATTCATTGCTTCATTTAAATAAATAGTCATTAACATAGCGGTTTCGATTGCCATTCCAAACAATGCTATAAAACCAACTGCAACCGCAACGGATAAATTTATTCCATAAAAATAGACCATAAAAATCCCCCCAATTAAAGCAAACGGTACGGTTATCATTGTAATCAGTGCTTCTTTCATGGAACGATAAGTGAAGTACAGAATAAGGAAAATAATGATTACAACTATAGGTAAAATCAGGCGTAATGTTTTATTGGCTCTGATTTGGTTTTCCCACTGTCCACTCCACTCCACATAATAACCTTTTGGCATTTTAGTGATCATTGTATTCAATTTTTCTTGTGCTTCTTTTACTGTACTTCCTAGATCACGATCTCGTACATTAAACAGTACACTGCCTCGTAGCATTGCATTTTCGCTATTTATCATTGGAGGACCATCGCTTATTTTTACATCGGCAACGGCTTCCAATGGAATAGGACCAAACTCCATTGTTTGCACTTGAAGTTTTTTTAATGCCTCAATACTATTTCTGTATTCTTGAGCATATCTTGCATTTACCGAAAATCGTTGTCTTCCCTCAATGGTTGTGGTGAGTTTCATGCCGCCAATAGACGCTTCTACCACGTTGTTTATATCATCTATTGTAAGTCCGTATCTGCCGATAGCCTCTCTTTTTGCCTCGATATCGATGTACTTTCCGCCAGTAATCGGTTCCGCATATAAATCTTTTACGCCAGAAGTACCTTCAAGAGCTTTTTTTATTTTTTGAGATAAAACATTGATAGTGTCTAAACTTGCTCCGTAAATTTTTATTCCTACATCGGTTCTAATACCAGTAGCAAGCATATTAATCCTATTAATGATGGGCTGTGTAAAACCATTTGTAACTCCTGGAATTTGAAGTTTATTGTTTATTTCATTAACAATATCGGCTTTCGTTTTGTCTTCTCTCCATTCGTGTTGGGGTTTTAGTAAAACAATCGTTTCAATCATGCTTATTGGACTGTTGTCGGTTGCTGTATTAGCGCGTCCGGCTTTTCCTAAAACATGAGCCACTTCGGGTATCGATTTTATCAATTTGTCTTGCACTTGTAAAATTCTTTTTACCTCAGAATTGGATACATCTGGTAATGTTACAGGCATAAAAAGCACGGAACCTTCATCTAAAGGGGGCATAAATTCGGTCCCTAAACGGGTAAACATCAAAACGCCAATCAGGAGTGCAATTATATTAATACCCAATACTGTTTTCCTCCATTTTAAGCAAAAAATCAAAATAGGCGTGTAAATGCTTTCCAGTTTTTTGTTAATTGGATTTTTGTTTTCTGGACGAAGTTTGCCTTTAAGCAGAAAACTAATTAGAACTGGGGTTAGGGTAATGGCTAAAAAAGCATCGACTATTAATATAAATGATTTTGTCCAAGCCAACGGGCTGAATAATTTACCTTCCATACCCGTGAGAAGAAATACAGGTAAAAAGGAAGCAATCACAATGAGTGTTGAATAAAAGACCCCTGGGCCAACTAATTTTGAAGACTTTTCTATAAGTTGTAACTTTTCTTCAGAAGATAAGGGGTCGTGTTCTTTTTTGAATATATTTTTTATTTTATCTATCATTTTATTTCCGAATTATTTTGATTGCTGTCTATTTTCTCTTGCTCCTCCGAAATTGTCCTATAGGCATTCTCCACCATTACAATTCCGTCATCGACGACAACACCAATAGCTAATGCAATTCCAGTTAATGACATGATATTAGATGATATCCCAAAGGCTTCAAGCAAAATAAATCCAATAGCTACTGATATAGGCAATTGTATTAAGATAATTAAAGCACTTCGCCAATGAAAAAGAAAAAGTAGTATAACAATTGAAACAACAATCATTTCTTCAATTAAAGTTCCTTTCACCGATGCGATAGCTTTTTCAATCAATTCACTTCGGTCATAAGACGTTTTAAAAGAAACGCCTTCAGGCAATCCTTTTTCAACTTCTTTCATTTTTAATTTAACCGCTTTTATCACTTCATCTGCATTTTCACCATAACGCATGACTACAATTCCTCCCACAACCTCACCTGTTCCATTTTCGTCAAAAATTCCCAAGCGTAAATCGCCACCCATTTGTATCGAGCCAATGTCTTTTACTTTTACTGGAACAGAATTATAATTTTTAACAGCAATTTCTTCTACATCTTTTATGTTTTTTATGTAGCCCAAACCTCTCACTATGTAAGACATGTTGCTCATCTCAAATTTTCGACCACCAACATCATTGTTATTTGCTTTCACTGCATTCATCACTTCCATAATATTCACATTGTAATATTGCATTTTCAGTGGATCTAACACTAATTGATACTGTTTTTCAAACCCACCAAATGATGCTACCTCAGCCACGCCGGGAACAGTTTGTAATGCAAATTTTACGTACCAATCTTGCAAGGCTCTTTGTTCTCCCAAGTCCATGCCGTTAGTCTCTAAATGATACCAAAAAATATGTCCTACTCCAGTTCCATCTGGTCCTAATGTAGGCACTACATTTTGAGGCAACAATCGTTGGGCATAATTTAATCTTTCCAGTACCCGAGTTCTTGCCCAATATATGTCTACATCATCTTCAAAGATGATATATACGAAACTCATCCCAAACATAGAGGAGGCACGAATATTTTTGATTTTTGGAATTCCTTGTAAATTGGAGACCAATGGATAAGTAACTTGATCCTCGATGACCTGAGGACTTCTTCCCATCCATTCGGTAAATACAATAACTTGATTCTCTGATAAATCAGGAATGGCATCAATAGGGTTTTGTTGCACGCTGTAAATACCCCAAGCGAGTAAGCAAGCTGAGACGAGTAAGACTACAAATCTGTTTTTTAGTGAAAATGAGATTAATTTTTCTACCATAATATTTATTATTCTACTGAAAGACTATCTTTCGTTTTTTTAATCCAATTGATTATTTCCTCTTTTTGTGTTGGCGTCAAAATGGCATTTTTATGAATTAATGTGTAAGATCCCAAAGGCATTTCATCGGATTTTATTTGTTTGATGATAGCTTCTAGTTTGTTTTCTTGTTTTCGTTTGGAGTACTTTCCAAACTCATTAAAGTTCAAATCCTTTTTACCATCTTTAATGTGTTCTTCCATAAAAAACCGTGCGGGCTGAATGTAAGAATATAATGGATAATTGGTATTGTTACTATGACAATTGTAGCAAGATATCCGTAAAATAGTTTCAACATTTTTAGGAACATCATACATTTTTGTAAAATTTGCAGTTAATTCCTGCTCATAACTTTCATTACGAGCAGGTTGATATAACTGCATCAACAAAAAAATTACAAACCCAATTACAAGTATTTTCTTGATGATTTTTTTCATATGAAGATAATATTTGTTTTTTAATGGAATATGGTATCGCCATTCTTCAATCTAATTTATGATTTTGGAATCATGGCGATTTCATTTTATAATTGTTTTTTCATAGAACCGCAAGTGAGCATTTTCGAACCGTAATAAGGATTTTTTATTTCTTTGTTTTCACTTATCCAAATCGCCCCTTTTCCTTCATCATACATAGGACAAAAGTCTTGATATAGTTTTTGTTTTGCTCCAAATATTTTTATCAAATCATTCACATCTTTACTCAACATCGCAAAATGTTCTCTTTGGTGGTCAATTTTTCCACCATTATCGCCAATGTGTTCTGCATGTTCTTTCGCATCATCGGCAATATCGATATATTCTGTTTTCAATTTTGGACCTATTAAATTGGTATTGACTTTATTGAAAGTGGCATATAATGCTTTACTCGCGTCGGCTGCTCCTTTTGTATCGTCTTTTGTGAGTGCGTTTTTTACTTTTAAATAATTAGAAATTATTTCATTTGTAGAAAATGTTGTCTGGGTAACCGACGTAGCTTCAGTATTTACTTCAACTGGTGTCGCATCATTGTGACTATGACTTCCATCAGTATGATCATGAGTTGCTTCATTTTGTGCAACTGGTTCGGTTAATTCCATGCCACATTTTGAGCATTTTTCACCTTTTTTTCCTGTTACTTCGGGGTGCATAGAACACGCATACAATTGTGAAGTACTTTCTGTTTTTTCTGAATCAGTAGTTACAGCTTTTTTATTTTTTTGGTTACAAGAAACTAGTACAAATGCCATTGCTATGGCTGATAGGATTAGATTTTTCATTTTATTATTTTTTTAGAATTGTTAATTGTTATTATTGCTATTGGTAACATTTTTTATTATTGGCTTCTTACTTTTTAGACTTTTTTTTAGTCATTTCCTTTCCGAATTTAGGGCATTCCCCTTAAGTGTCTGAAATAGAGCCGTCCATTGGGCAAACATATTTTGTCACAATTTTTCTTTTAGGTTGACTACCTTTTGTAGTTTGGGTAACTATTTTTTCGGTGATTTTACCATTTTCATTGCGCATTTAGAATATTCTCCTGGTTTATCAGAAGTTGAGCCGTCCATTGGACAAACATATTTCGTTACAGTTTTACTCTTAGGTTGACTTGCTTTCGTAGCGTGGGGATTAATTTTTTAGGGGATTTTTGTCAATTCCATTCCACATTTACTACATTTTCCTTGTTCTGAACTTACTTCATCAAGATGCATCGGACAGCTGTAAGTTGTTTTTTGAGCATCCTTTTGCGAAGATTTTGTAGTTTCTTGAGCTGATGCCAATGTATTTACTGCTAAGAATACGCTTAGTACGATAATTAATGTTTTCATTTTTAGTTTAAATTAATATGACAAAGGTCTTTCAGTTATTAAATTGAATGATTGTAATGTTTTACAACAGATTTGTAACATTTACAGATTTTCTAATCCAACCCTATCATTGTACTTTAAAATTTTGAATTGTGAAGGCGTATATCCTGTTTCTTTTTTGAACTGATTAGACAGATAAGACACACTGCTATAGCCCATTTTATAGGCTATTTCAGATATAGAAATTTCATTGTTTGAAAGAAATCCTTTTATTTTTTCAATCTTATGGTCTATATAAAATTGCTCTATGGTTTTGTTTTCAGTTTCAGAAAATACATTACTCAAATAATTATATTCTTTATTTATATTAGATTGAATATAGGTTGATAGCTTCAAATGTTGCAATTCCTCATTTTGGTTAACAAAACTGTTCACTAATGATTTGATTTTTTCTACTATTTTTTCATTTCCTTTTTTAATAATTGTAAATTCAAATTGGGCGAAAGCCTTTTGAATTTCATCTATTTGATGTTTTAAAAGCTCTTCTTTTATTTCAACTTCGCCTAATTCGATAGCGACAATGTTATAACCAAATCTTTCTAACTCTGATTTGACTATCATCGTACATCGATTACACACCATATTTTTGATATATAGTTTCATTTTACTTAATCGTTTCTATTGTTTTTCCACAACTCAACATTTGTGAACCGTAGTACGGATTTTTAACTGTGTTTTCTTTACTCAACCAATTGGCATCTTGCATCGGACAATATTGATAATAAACCGGTTCAGTAAATTTTGAAACTTTTATTAGCTCATACGTGTTTTTTGATAATGATTTGAAAAGTTCTCTTTGCTTTTGGATCTCTTTTGCTTCAGAAATATTTTTTGCATCAGCAGTTAAGTCTTTAAAAACTTTCATCCACACCATATGGACATCCATTTTCAATGTTTCCATTTTTACAGAAGATATAGCTCTTAATAAATCCATTGCCTTCATAGAAGCCGTTTTTCCGTCTGTTTTTACCAAGGCATCTTTCAATAAGAAATAATTGTCGAAAACTGATTTTAGTTGGTTTGTTTCTTGTTTTTCAGACACAGAAGAATCTTTAGATATTTTCATTCCTGCCGTTTCCATTTTAGTTTCTGTGGGTTTTGCTTCCATTTTTACTGCCACTTTTGCTACGCGATCATATTGACAACATTCCGGAAGTTTTGAATATGCAGCATCTGGAGCAAGAAATTTATTACTGTCATAACCCGCAAGTGCAATACGTTTCAGTATTTCGTCTTGATTGGTCTTTTTAGTATCATAAGTAAGTGTAGCCATTTTAGTGTCTTTATTCCAATCAACATTTGCAATTTTTTTGAGATTTCCTGCTTTTTCTATGGTAGTTTCGCACATTGCGCAATTCCCGAATATTTTTACGGTTTCGGTTTTAGCGTTTTTAATTTGCGCGTTAACGACTATGACTGATAGCAATAGAGTTATTGCCATCACTATTTTTTTTAGTGATTTCATTGTAAATTAATTTTAAATTGAATTAGTTAAACAAGAACAAAATGACCGCACAACAAAGCCATACTTTTGAAAATGAAATTAACTGAGAAATTAAATGATTTAAAGCAATAATTGCTTTTTATTTGACACAATTATGGATATCAAATTTAAAATTTAGCCTATTTTTGGTATAAGCCATAATGAATTGAAACCAGAAGAAATGGAGGTTTCGTAATTGTAAAAATTTTGTTTTTCTGAAAAGAAATTAAATATATTTTTATTAAAATTCAATTCATTAATAAAAACAGATGTGTTGCAAGAAAAGGCACAACCACATTTAGAATGGCTGCATTTTCCTCCGCAACCCTGGTCGTTTTTGGTTTTTGAATGACTATTGTCTTTACAACAATCCTCTTTATCCATTTTTGAGGAAGTCTCTTTTGAAGAAGAATGTCTCGATGAATTATTTTCACACGCAAAAGTTACTGCCGGCATCAAGAGGAAACCAAGAACAACGATTAATAAAATGTGAAACTTTTTCATTTGTGAAAAAAACATTAATATTATACCAAAGGTAGAGAAATAATCTTAATACACGTTAAAGACTTACTGTTTTTTTACAACTACTTAGCTTTAATTTTTATTCTCATTAAAAGTATTATTAAGGAAGCGAATAGATGAAGACTAAACTACTTTAATCTTTGTTATGAGTGTTAATCTCATCTATGTAAAATTTTAAATCATATAAATGGATTAATTCCTCATCGTTATCCGGTATTTGCGCCAGTTGATACAAAAATTGCAGTTTTTGAGGAAAACTATTATACCGAAATTTTGAGTTTTCTCATCATGCTCTTAGATAGAAATTTGAATTCACTAGCTTTTAATAATATCTCATCGAAGATATGCGCTGTTCAAATCCATCGATAATTTTATCAAATTCTTTCGTTGATTCAATGAAAGTTATACATTTTCAATTCTTCATTTGGGATGCGTTATCTATTAAATCAGTTTACTGGTTTCATAATTAATAATTACATTTTGTTTAATTTATTAAAATTATTAGTATAGATGTTACAAGTATTCCGTAAATTAAAGACAATCTTTTTTATGTTCTGGTGTTTGAATGGAGTAATGAACATAGTTTTTCGGTGTTTGTAAAAAAACGTCTATCTTTTTACAGTATGCATTCTTAACTTTGAATCATAACTAACTCTAAAACTTCATTCTTTGGATTCTAACCGCATTTAAAATTGCCAATAAAGCCACCCCAACATCTGCAAAAACGGCTTCCCACATTGTGGCTAAACCACCCGCACCCAAAACTAAAACAATAGCTTTTACTGAAAATGCCAAACCAATGTTTTGATAAACAATTTGTTTTGTTTTTTTGCCAATGTTTATTGCTGTGAAAATCTTTAAAGGCTGGTCATTTTGAATAACAATGTCGGCAGTCTCAATTGTTGCATCACTTCCTAAGCCGCCCATTGCAATACCGGCATCGGCAAGGGCAACTACTGGCGCATCGTTTACACCATCACCAACGAATGCAATTTTTAGGTTTTGCAATTTTAATTCCTCTACTTTTTCTACCTTGTTTTCCGGTAATAAATCGCCATATGCTTGGTCTATGTTTAATTCTTTTGCCACTGCATCTACAACGGCTTGTTTATCGCCCGAAAGCATTACGGTTTTCACGTTTATTTTATGTAAACTCTGAATTGCTTCTATGGCATCTTCTTTAATTTCATCAGCAATTAAAAAATACCCTGTATATTTTTGATTGATTGCAATAACGATAATCGTGAAAGGTATCGTATCGATTTCGACATCATAACTGATGTTAAATTTTTTCATCAGCTTTACATTTCCTGCCAAGATTTCCTTTCCGTCCACTTTTCCTTTAAGTCCATGTCCTGCAATTTCTTCTACGTCAGTAACGATAGCATCTTTTTCGGAACCTTTTGCGTATTCGATTATAGCTGTTCCAACTGGATGGGTCGATTTAGTTTCGAGCGCGGCTGTAAATTTTACTAAGTCGGCTTCGGAAATATCTACAGCAACCACTTTTTGTACTTTGAAAACCCCTTTGGTCAGTGTCCCTGTTTTGTCCATAACCACTACTTCAATGGATGCCATTAGATCTAGAAAATTAGATCCTTTAAACAAAATTCCGTTTTTGCTTGCTGCACCAATGCCACCGAAATAGCCTAATGGAATAGAAATAACCAATGCGCATGGGCAGGAGATAACCAAGAAAATTAAGGCTCTGTACAACCAATCACTGAAAATGTAGTTTTCTACAAATAGTATTGGAAGCAAACAAATCCCGATGGCAAGAAACACTACTGCTGGAGTATATATTTTGGCAAATTTCCTGATAAATAATTCCGTAGGGGCTTTTTTGGCTGTTGCTTCCTGCACCATTTCTAAAATTTTAGATAATTTACTATCGGTGTAGGCAGTTGTTACTACAATCAGAACTACCGTATTCAAATTAATCATTCCGGCAAGAACGGTATCGTCTTTTTGTTTAGTGTCTGGTTTGCTTTCTCCTGTTAGCGCTGCGGTGTTGAACGAGGCCGTATCAGAAAGTAGTTTTCCGTCTAATGCTAGCTTTTCTCCTGGTTTTAATTGAATGATTTCTCCAATGGTGATTGTGGATGCTTTTTTTATAGTCGCATTTTCTCCATTCATTACTGTTGCTTCATCAGGTCTTTGGTCTAATAATAATTTAATGTTTGTTTTTGCTCTTTGAACAGCCAAGGTTTGAAACACTTCACCAACGGCATAGAAAAGCATTACTGCAACACCTTCTGGATATTCACGAATTGCAAATGCACCAATGGTAGCAATGCTCATCAATAAAAATTCCGAAAACACTTCTCCTTTGCGAATACTTTCGAATGCTTCTTTTAAAACGGGAAAGCCTACAGGAACATAGGCAACTCCATACCAAATTATCCGAACCCAACCTGTAAACCATGTTTGCGTAAAATAATTGTCAAAACCAATAGCCACAAGGAGTAAAATGAAAGAAATAATTGCGGGCAAAAACATTTTAAAAGTACTTTCATTCCCGCCTGAAGGGTCATGGTCGTGACCGTCATCATCAGCATGTTCGGATTTGTAGTCAACGGTACAACATCCCGTTTGTTTGTCGGTTTTGTTGTTTATTTTTTCTTCCAGTGTGCAACAAAGCTGTTTGCCGTTTGCATCGTATTTATGTTTGTGTTTCATTTTTTTTATATAATATGTTAACAACAATTATCTCCCGCCTGTATTGGTGGACATTTTACGGAACCGTAGCTACAATAAACACAACAATCACCCTCTAATGGTTTGATTATTGTTTTACATTTTACGCATTCGTAAAAGAATTGGCACGCGTCGGTTGGCATTAATTCCTCTTTTTTGTTTCCGCAGTTGGGGCAAGTTAAAGTTGATTTTAATTCAACCGTTTTCCCTTCATAGATTGTACAAGTTTTGCAATTTCCGTGAAGTTTATTTTGGTAATAATTTACGATTGTAGCAATCAGAATCCCAAACATTCCGGTATAAATTAAATAAGCTGGATTTTCTATTTTGCTAAAATAATAAGCAAAGAATATTACTATTCCACTCGGAATCGCGATCAGCAAAGAATACAAACAAAGATGTTTTCGGTAGGAAATGTAAAGTCCGCCAATTGAAATTAAAACCATCGATTGAAAAATCCACATTGTCCAACCTCCAAATAGTTCTATACTTCCAAGTCCCAGTGCTGATGCCCCGAAAGCAAATAATGGAAAACAACAAGGGGAAAATAGTGCCGTAATGAAAAGCCCTATTGTTCCTAGTTTGTCGATGTTTGCTTTTAGTTTCATATTTTTAATTATCGTAAGGGTTCTAAAATTATTCTTCCCCTTTGTTAGTCAATTTTGCATTTACAAAGAAGGCTCCTTTTGTTGCGATTTTAGCATTGGCTGGAATGTTTTTTACTAATGTGATTGCGGTATAGCCCATATTCGAAACGCCTTTTACCACTTCAATTTTTTCGAAATTGGTATTTTTTGATTCTTGTTCTTGACCTTTTGCTTTAGGTTCTTTCTCTGTTTCGACTTCTTCTGGTTTTTCTTCTTCGGCTTGTTTATTGGTAACAACAAAAATATAATCTTTGCCATCTGCACTCACAATTGCATCGGTAGGTACTGCACTTGTAGTTACATCATTTAAACTTACAATTGCGGTTATATTCATTCCATCAATTAGTCCCGATTTATTGCCTTGAACTCTAGCGTGCACGGGTATTGATTTACTATCGTTCTCAAAAGAGGCACCTATTGAATATACTTTTGCATTATAATCTTCGCCTGAATTATTGGTTATTCTGAAATGTATAATTTGTCCTACTTTTAACATTGGCAAATCTTTTTCGAAAATATTCAAATCCAAATGCAGCTGCGAGTTGTCTACAATTTCAGCAACGGGAGATGATACATCTACATAACTGCCAATTTTGGAAAAGATATTACTAACAGTACCACCGATAGGACTTGTAACGGACAAAACAGAACGTAAATTACCATTGTTTAAACTATTTGGATTGATGCCCATCAGTTGGATTTGTTGTTGCAAAGAAGCTCTTCGAGTTCGCATTGATTTTAGTTCCGCATTCGCGCTTTGGTAATTTTTTAAAGCTCCAGCGTTTCCTTCGTTGAGTTCTTTCTGTCTGGCCACTTCTTGTTCCGCAAAGGTAATTTTACTGGAAGTACTTAAATATTCTTCTTGTAACTGTATAAATTGTGGATTGGCTATTGTAGCGATCACTTGCCCTTTTTTTACAAAATCGCCCAACTGTACATAGATGTTTTTTATAACACCACCGTACATAGAAGTTGCATTGGCTTTGTTGTTATTAGGCACTCGCAATGCGCCATTGGCTTTAAGTGTAGCCGTTAATTGCTTTTGTTCAATAGTTCCGTATTGAATGTCTACAGTTTTTATTTGTTCGGCTGTGAGCGAAGCAATTGTTGGTTCGGCTTCTTCTGTTGTTGCTTTTTGTTCCTCTTCTTTTGGATTAGTTTCTTTATTACCACAGGAAATCAGAAGTAAGCAAGTGGCAATTAGCAAAAGATAATTCTTATATTTTATTTTTAAAGATTTCATTTTTTTTAAATTTATTTGTTTGTAAAATAATTGTATTCAATAATTGCTTGGTTGTATGCATTTAGATTATCTAAATAATTTTTTCGTATTTCGATGGCTTGGCTTAAATAAATTGAAAAATCAGCATAACTTATTTCTCCTGCCTGATAGGATTGATTTGCAGCTTTTATAATTTCTTCGGCTTGTTGCAAACCCAAAGTTTCGTAAAATTGTAAACCTTGTATGCTTTTTTCCACTTCAGTTTGATATTGAGCTAAAGAAGATTTAAGTATTTGTGTTTGGTATTGCAATTGTTGTTCTTGTACTTCTTTTTCAGTTTTGGCAGCTTTTATTTTGTTTTGATTGGCTCCGCTTCCAAAAATCGGAAATGAAGTTGAAAATGAAAAACCACTAAAAGGATCTTCAACACCGTATAATTTTTGCGAAAAGACACGACCGGAAAATTCAGGTAAACGATTGCTTTTTTGAATAGCAATTTCGCTATTGGCAATCATTACATTTTGTTGTAATAAAAGAAGGTTTGGATGGTTGTCTGACGAATTTTGCATGCCGTATTCTAACTTTTCCAACGATTTTGAAAGTGGTAAAATTGCTTCTGAATTATTAAGCAGTTGCATTAATGCTTGTTGTTGCATTACCATTTCTTTTTGAAGTTGTGTGATGTTGGTTTCAATTTCTTTCAACTTTACGTTTGCCGAAATTTTTTCGATACCAGCGCTTTCTCCTGTTTTTACTTTTACTATTGTAGTTTTTAGCAATCCAATATAAATACTGTCTAATCGCTGAAATAAAACCGTTTTGTCCTGTAAATACCATAATTGATAATATACAGAACGTATATTTTTTTTCAATTCCGTATTGATTACTTCTTTGTTAAATTCATAGTATTTAGTTTGCTCACGATAGTAATTTTTCTTTGCTTGATTTACCTGTGGCATATAGAAACTTTGTTGTAATCCGATTTTCCAAATTCCCATTTTATCCGAAGGTCGCAGATCTTCATTTTCTACAAAGATGCCCGTTTTTGGAAATTCCTTGTTTCCCTTTATCAAAAGCTTATTTTTTGAAATTTGCGATTGATTAATATTGTTTTGCAAATTATCTTTTAATCCTAAATTCAGAACATCATCGATACTTTTTCGTGATTGCGCCTGACTAGTATTGAATGATAAAAACAATCCAATAAATAAAATTGTTGCAATTGATTTCATTCCTGGTTTTCTTTTTAATTTAATTTTTGTATTAAAAATAATATAGAGCAAAGGCAAAACAAATAATGTTAAAAATGTAGCAGACAGTAAACCACCAATTACAACCGTTGCTAATGGTTTTTGGACTTCGGCACCTGCACTGTGGGATAATGCCATTGGCAAAAATCCTAGCGAAGCTACAGTAGCCGTCATTAATACAGGGCGTAATCGTATTTTTGTTCCTTCAATTACCCGTTTTATGACATCGTCCCAACCTTCTTTTTCGAGTTGATTGAATGTGCCCACTAATACAATTCCGTTTAAAACTGCTACACCAAATAATGCAATGAAACCAATTCCTGCCGAAATACTAAAAGGCATTCCGCGTAAGAGTAAAGCAAATACACCTCCAATGGCACTCATTGGAATTGCCGTAAAAATTAAACTGGCTTGTTTCATAGAATTGAATGTAAAATACAAAAGCATAAAAATTAGAAGTAACGATATTGGTACAGCTATCATCAATCTATTGGATGCTTTTTGTAAGTTTTCAAATGTGCCACCATACGTGAAATAGTAACCCGATGGCAACTTTACTTTCGTAGCCAACTTTTCTTGAATTTCGTTAACCACACTTTGGACATCTCTATCTTGGATATTGAAACCAATGACAATTCTGCGTTTTCCTGCTTCACGACTTATTTGCGCTGGGCCAAGTTTAAAATCTATGTTTGCCACTTGCGATAAAGGTATTTGATTGCCTGTAGGTGTTGGGATCAATAGATTATTTACATCGTCGATGCTTCGTCTTGACGTACTGTCTAAACGGACCACTAAATCAAATTTTCGTTCGTTTTCGTAAACTACACCTGCTGCTTTTCCTGCAAAAGCAGTACTTACAATACTGTTGATGTCTTCAACATTTAATCCATAATTTGCAATACGTAAACGGTCGTATTCGATATTAATTTGCGGTAAACCATCGACTTGTTCCACTTGTGGTGATGAAACCCCTTTTACATTGACAATCACATTTTCCACTTTTTTGGCATATACGGAAAGACTATCCAAGTTTTCGCCAAATATTTTTATGGCAACATCTTGTTTAATTCCTGTCATTAATTCATTGAAACGCATTTGAATGGGCTGACTTTTTTCGATAAAAACACCTGGTATTACGCTTAATTTTTCTTCTATTGCATCGCCCAGTTCATCATAGGATCTGCCAGATTTCCATTCCTCTTGTGGTTTTAAAATAATCATCATATCTGTAGCTCCCGGTGGCATTGGGTCAGTAGGCACTTCCCCAGCACCAGTTTTGCCTACCACAATTTTCACTTCATCAAATTGCTTGGCAATTCTTGCACCCTGCATTGAAGTTTCTATACTTTGGGATAAGGATGTTTCAAGTGGCATTTTAAATTCAAAAGCATAATCTCCTTCGGCTAAAGTTGGAATAAACTCGCCACCCATTTTGCTAAAAATAAAAAACGTAACTAATAATAATGCGATAGTAATACCAACGACTTTGTATTTTATTTCAATCACTTTTACTAAAAGGGGTTCGTATTTTTTATACAAAAAGTCCATCATTTTATCAGAGAATGTTTTTTTATGACTGATAAGCTTAGGCAAAAACAAAGCACTCATCATCGGAATATAGGTTAGTGAAAGTATCATTGCACCTATGATTGCGAATGAAACCGTTTTTGCCATTGGACCAAACATCTTTCCTTCAATTCCGACTAGAGATAAAATTGGAAAATAAACAATCATAATAATGATTTGTCCAAAGGCGGCACTACTCATCATTTTTTTAGCACTATTTTCTACGGCACTATCCATTTGGATCTGGGTAAGGGGGACTTTACTTTTATTGTGTTCTAAATAATATAATGATGCTTCAACAATAATAACGGCACCATCTACGATTAAACCAAAATCAATTGCCCCTAAACTCATAAGATTTGCACTTACACCAAATATTTTCATTAATGCCAATGCGAAAAGCATTGATAGCGGTATTGCAGAAGCTACAATAAGTCCCGCACGAAGGTTTCCGAGAAATAACACCAATACAAAAATGACAATTAAGGCTCCTTCGACGAGGTTCTTTTCAACTGTAGATATGGCACGGTTTACAAATGTACTTCGGTCTATAAATGGTTCAACGATTACATCATCAGGTAATGATTTTTGTATAATAATCATTTTTTCTTTAACTCTCTTTACCACTTCATTGCTGTTTGCTCCTTTCAGCATCATCACGATACCGCCCACCGCATCTACTTTTCCATTATAGGTCATTGCGCCATAGCGTACAGCACTTCCAAATTGCACTTCAGCAACATCTTTTATAAAAATTGGAACGCTGTTAGGACTGCTTTTTACAACTATGTTTTTTACATCTTCCAAGGAAGTCACTAACCCAACACCACGAATAAAGTAGGCACTTGGTTTTTTGTCAATATATGCACCTCCTGTGTTTTGATTGTTTTTTTCTAAAGCGTTGAAAATGTCAGGAATAGTTACTCCCATTGCTTTTAGACGATTTGGATTAACGCCCACTTCATATTGTTTCACTTTCCCACCAAAACTATTTATTTCGGCTATTCCTGGTGTCCCGTTAAGTTGTCTTGCTACTATCCAGTCTTGCATGGAACGTAAATCCATTGCTGAATATTTATTTTCACTTCCTTTTTTTGGATGCAAAATATACTGATATATTTCACCAAGTCCTGTACTTACCGGTCCTAATTCTGGTGTTCCAATGCCTTGAGGAATTTGGCTAATGGCTTCCTTTAATCGTTCACTGATTAATTGACGCGCAAAATAAATATTTACATCGTCATCAAAAACAACTGTAATTACAGATAAACCAAAGCGAGAAATGCTTCGAGTTTCCTCTAAATCGGGAAGATTTGCAATACTTTGTTCTATTGGAAAAGTCACTAATTGTTCTACTTCTTGACCTGCCAATGTTGGGCAAAGTGTAATAATTTGTACCTGATTGTTTGTAATATCTGGCACGGCATCAATGGGTAATTTAGAAGCACTCCAAACTCCCCAAATAATGAGAAATAAAGTCATCAAACCAATGACGAATTTATTATTTATACTAAAATGAATGATTTTGTCTAACACTTTTGAAAATGATTAATGTTTAATATTAATTTATAATTTACAGCAACTGAAGGTGTCAAATACCGTAAAGTGATTAATGGAAAACAACAGTGTGATTAATGCACAAGTCATTAATCGCTATTTATTTAAACATTAATCAAAAAAAATTAAGCATTAATTTGTGGCGGTTGCCAAATACTTCCATAGAAATTGGAAGTTAAAATAGATTTGTATGCAGGTGTTTTTTTGTCAATTATTGTTTTGACAGAAAATAAATTATAAACGCAAATGGTATTATAAGCGAAACCTTGGCATCCACAACAGTTACAAACACATAAAGGAGAACACGCATCTTTATTTTGATTTTGTTTTGCATTATGAATTTCCGTAACTTTTTCAAACGAACCAATCTGATCCTTGTCTGCACAAGGCATACAGGAAAGTAGTAATAAAACAATGGATAATATGATGTTTGTAATTTTCAAGACAGTAAAAGTAGGTATTTTATTTGATTTTCAATACATAATATTATATTGTTCCTTCTCAAAAATCTCCAGTTCTTTACTTACATCCTCTTTCCCAGCTTGCTCTTCGTCAAAAATACGTTGCACAATATTCCAGTAGAAGATGGTTCGATCATAATCAACTGCCTTCTGCATTGTCATTAGATGGATCAATAGATGCCTTTATATCATGGATTATGAATTGGTTTTGGAACATGGGAAGTTTTTAAATGAGGAAACCTGTGGTCTGATGCACTAGAATTATATCTTCTACCGATAAATATCTGAACGGATTTTTAGCAGTTAAAAGTTCCATAAGCGTGACTCCAAATACATAAATATCAATCCGAGGGTCTTATGTATTATTATTAATATTGGCGATTAATTCCTTTGCCTTTGAAGTTAAGATGTCTAAAGATTCTTTTGAGTAAATGTATCTGTAGCGTTTGTATTCTGAATTGTCAACACGATCACTTGCTGAGTCAACAACCGTGTTCCAGTCCTTTACAATATCTCTAATTAAAATACAGTGATAATTTAAACTTTCTACTATGGCGATTTCCTCCTCACTCAAACCATACAATTCATACACCATTTTAATAGTGGTTTCGGGAAATTAATTGATATCATTACTAATCGAAGTATAGCTGCGGAAATTATTTAGCGCAAAACAAACTCGTCCTCTTACTATACTGGGATGGATTTTGACTTGTTTGGCAAAAGCCATCATTGCTGCGTCGTTGTTGTTGTTGTGAGGCAAATTCTTTTTGAATTGGCTCCAATGCTCCTCTTTAATCAGACTATTTTGTGCAAAATGATCGGCTTGTTTTTCTTCTGTCGAGTTTTTGTATTCTTCCTCTTCGTTTTTAGTTTCCAGATCGATAAACTCGGCGGTGTCGTTATTTACCAAATGTTTGAAAATATGTCCCAATTCGTGAAACAAGGTAAATGCAAAATTATCCAAACGATTGTGTCTTAGTGTCATTCCAATGGCCGGATTTCCATTACTCCAAAAAGAGACTCCATCCACCGGTGTTTTTTCTCCTTTTGCCTGATAGATCAACTTGATGCCATAGTCGTGCAATTTGTTTTGGACTTTATTTAGCGTGTCCTTATTTTTCAGCAAAATGGCTCTTAAATCAGCTATTAGTTGCTCCTGGTTTTCGTGATTGAAAGTAGGGACTATAACCTCCGAAGCTTTGTATTGCACCAGTTTTACCCAACCCATAATGTTCACCACATCGGTTTTGAGTTTAGTCGATTTTTTGAACCTGTGGTAATGGCTTTGTACGCTCATTGTTGCCAGTTGGTCCAAGTTTACCACTCGGTATATTTCCCTGATTTTTTGATTGTCGGCTACAGGATTTCCAGAAATTACCTGTTCTTTTTTATAGAATGATACCGGAATGAATGCTTTGGCGACATTCCAGATTTCTATAGCTTCTAATTGTGCTTTGTTTTTAGCCTCAATTCTTGCTTTGTCGAGGTCGTAGTTTTTTTGTGCTTCCATCCAGAAATCGGCATCGATACCCAAGGCTTTTTCTAACAATAATGCCAAGTCTGCATTGATGTTTCGTTTGCCTTTTATGATTTCGTTGAGTTGGCTGCGTTTGATGTCTATAAGTTTTGCAAGGTCAATTTGAGAGTATTCATTTGCTTCCATTTCGTTCGCGAGAATTGTTCCGGGATGTGTTGCAATTGCTGGTAATAGATTTTTTGTCATCATTTTTTGTCCTTATTTTTCGTAATGTTTACTTAAATCCTCGATTTCTAACACATCGATGGTGAGATCTCCTGAAGTGGAAGCTACTTCATTAAAAAGAATGCGGTATTGCTCGTTTACCCAAATAGCACTAACGCCATTAAGATTGCCTTCTTTTTTTTCATAGTGTAAACTTTTAATTTGATACAACTGTTCAATGCGAGTGACGGATTTTAACGTATTGATTTTTTGCACATACTGTTTTACCAATTGAGGGTTGGATTTATATTCCTTGTGGGGTTTTAGAATTCCCTGGTACAGGTCTGATAAATACGGTTTTTTAAAGATAATCTCCATAATTGGTTTTGCAAAGATATATAAATGTTCACATATTTGTGAACAAATATCAATTAATTAGTGTATATTTTTTTGAGGCGTTGTTTGATAAGGGTTTGGAGGTGTTGGAAGTTCTTAAAAAATGCTCTTGAATTGATTATTTTGTTACTACTTAATTTCATATCAAATCTTAATGTTTGGAATATAAAAGAAACATAATTTAAAATCGTTGGGCTTTATTTCTAAATAAAAACTTTCATTATTTGAGCGCCAAATTCTACCCCGCCATTTATTTTCAACAATATCAGATTTATCCTCCTCATCAAATTTATCTCTACCAAAATTATCGGAGCCTAAAATATTTACTATTTTATTGGTAATAGATTCAAACTCTTTAAATGAAGTAAATTTTGAATAATTTAAAATTTCATTAAAAAAAATAAATGTAGGTGTATCATTATTTTCGATTACTAAATTTAATCTATTGAAGAAATTAAAATGTTTGTTTTTTAATTTATAAAATATTACTTTTTTGTTTTGTTCCTCTATATCCAATACTTCAACTAGCTCTTCTTTTTTGATAACATTTACTAAATTTTTATAATAAGTTTCAGTGTTTAATTCTAGATCACCGGCTATTTCAATATAATTTTTTTGAAAATCTGCCAGATTTAAAACCTTTGTTTCAATGCCAAATAAATTATATAGCACTTTTGCTTTTAATAACAATTGTTCATCATCAGAAATTAAGTATTCACAATGAGCAGCATAATAAGCGTGTTGTGCATCATTTTGAAAACTAGAAAAGACAACCTTATTGTTTTTTTCATTATCTAATCCCAGAATATTTAAACAACTGTATGCATTGATGAAAAAATTAAATTCTCGTTGCTTTTCTAAACTTTTGTTGTGAATGAATGTTTCTTCAACAAATTCCATAAAACTCTTTTGAAGTGGCGTATCTTTTAATTCACTATCAAAGTTTTTATTATTTATATCAATATTAAATTTTTTAAGATTTAGTGCATCAATTGAATAGTTTCTTAATCCTCTCCAAATTGAAGGGTCTTGGTTTAAATTATCAATTGTTTCAAGCATACCTTTTATTAAATCCATTAGAGTACTCCCATTTTCTAAAGTGGGTAACATTCGTATTAATGGATTATTTACCCCTATGTCATCAATAAAATTCGGAATTCCTAAATTGCCAATAGGCATATTGAACATCAATTTCATTTTATCTTTGACATCAATAATTTCAGGAGTGTCAATCTCGTTTGATTCCATTTCTGAAAATAATTCTGTAAAATTTAATATCTCTGAAAGAGGTGTATGATCTAAATTGTTAAACGCCTCTGTTGGTGATGCAATTTGAACATTTACAATAGTTTCATCAATTTTTAAGTTCAAATAATTTTTATCAACTAATTGTTCCATAAAAAGTAAATCCTCAAATTTTTTATTGGTTTTGTCACGAGTTAGGTCAGATAGATGAGCATATGAGTAATAGAAAATTAGTTTATCTTTTTGTTCAACAAGATTTTCTAACAATCTAGAATAGTTTGGGTTTTTTAAATATCGAAAAACATTGCTATCAATGTATACTCTAGTCATAATAACATAATTTGTAATTTAATATTTTTTTGCTTAGTTTACTTTCTTTCTGTGCGCAATGACTTTGTGCTTCAACAATCCCAATTTAACTTATGCTTCTTTATTGTTTTTCTGGTGTTCGTGAATCGCTACACACGCTTCTCTTTTAATTTGAACTTTCAACAATCCCAATTTCGTCCTCACTCAAATCATACAACTCATACACCATTTTATCAATTTCCTTATCTGTACTTTCTATTTGTAATTTAAGGGTTTGAGCTTGTTTTTTGTAATCTTCAAAAAGATCCATCCATTCGATTTCGTCTTTTTTGGTGAGTGGCGTTTGTCCTCTTGTTTTTATAGCTTTGTTGAGTTCTATGATGAAAGTTGCAAAGGTTAATTCGTGCCAGTTTTGGAGTTTTCTCGATGTTTCAGTAATTTTAAAATTCGAAGTTAAATATTTAAGTAATTTTTGTCTTAATGCAAAATGTTCATCTGTAGATAAGATGATACTTTCTACTAATTCACTTACTTGAATTTTAATTGAACTTTCAAAAATTTTTATTGGAATTTTTTCTAAATACTGTACTTTATATTCTTGATAACCACCTCTTCTAGTTATTGCCCATTGTCCCATTAAGAATTTAATTAATTTTGAATTTAAAATTGCTAATAGAACTTTATCATTTGATGGAATTATAAAACCAGTCATATCAATAACATTTCCTTGAGACAGAGTGAAATTATTTCCCAATGAAACATTTGGATAGACAATATATTCTAAATTGAAGTTTATTTTTTTATTAATTTGTTGATATTCAAACCATTTTTTATTACCCTTTTTGACCCCTTCATTTATTATGGCTCTTGAGATTAGTTTGCTTTTGTTTGAATTTAAATACTCTATTTCTTCTTTTAAATCTTCTTCTGAACATAATTCATATTCACCATTTAAATTTTCGTACGGAAAAATTATGTTGTTATTTGATTTAGGTGTTAAATATCTTTTTAAGTCCTTACCAAAAACATATTTTTTAGAATATTTTGTTTCTTCAAAAGTTATAAAACCATCATTAAATCCAGTTTTAACGCCAACTAATGGTAAAGAAGAATATGATTTTAATGTTTTAGAATTATTTGATATTTTTTTAATCATTTTTGAAACTTCCCTAGAATAAAATTGAAAATCACTTTCTATAAAATCACTAATATGAATTGGATTATATGGGAGATTAAAAACTGCATCTTCAATTCTATTAAATTCTAATTTTGGTACAAATACATAATTGAATTTATAATCTTCTTTATGTTTTGTTTTTAGCGCAGTAAAAATTAATGGATAAGCACTTATTCCTTGAAAGACATCTAGATCATCAAAATTTATTACTTCTATAAAGGTTAAATTTTCAATCAGAAATTTTACCAATACTTTTCCGTAGCTGGCTTCAAAAAATTTGCCAGAAGAGATGTAAGAAATAATTCCATTCTCCTTCAAAATATTTGATCCTTTCTCATAAAAATATGTAAACAAATCTGCCTTTCCTGAGTACACCCTATAGTTTTTTGATAGAAATCCAGAATGTTCCTTAAATAATTCTTGTCTAACGTAAGGCGGATTCCCAATTATCACATCAAAACCTCCTTTAGCAAACACTTCCGGGAATTGTTCCTTCCAGTTGAAAGCTTTGTCACCCGCAACGGCTTTGCTGTCAATAAGCGAATTGCCGCATTTGATGTTGTTGTTTAAGCTAGTCAGTTTTCGTTTGGGTTGGGCGGTTCGGAGCCACAAGGAGAGTTTCGCAATCTCGATACTTTCTTCGTTGAGGTCAACGCCATAAATATTGTGTTCCAGGATTTGGTTTTCGATGTCGGGAAAGACAAAGAAACCTCCAAAGAGTTGTTTGTTGAGTTCGTCCAGGTAGGCGTGTTCCCTAATCAAGAAATCTAAGGCTTGGTTCAGGAAAGCTCCCGAGCCACAAGCCGGATCACAAATGGTGAGTTGTAACAACCAATCGCGGTAATCCTTGAGTTGCTGGTCCAGTTTAATAATGGTGGTGGTTTGGCGATTCTTGCGGCCTTTAGCATATTCCTCATCAATTATTCCCAGTTCTTGTTTTTTCTCCGTACAAAGTTTACCAATGGTGTTGTCGACTATGTATTTGGTAATGTATTTCGGGGTATAAAAAACGCCGTCTTTCTTACGCTTGGTTTTTTGTTTGTCGAAATCGGTTCCTTCAATTTCGGCATTGACACTTTCGATTTCGTTTAGTGAATGTTCGAAAATGTGTCCCAGAATGTTGACATCTACCTGACTTTCGAAATCATAAGTAGAAAGTTTTAAGGTATGACGGTACAACATTTCGTTGTCGATGATCACGGCATCAAGAATGGTGTCGGGCTGGAAGAGTCCTCCGTTGTAGGCAAAGATTTCCTCTTTCTTGTCGGTGCCTTTGCGTCCGGTATCGAGATAGCCAAAGTATTGTTTGTAGCGATCGTAAAGTGGCATTTCTACATCCAAATCAGCCAATGCTTTCCATTCTTTAAGCACGGTATTAATGGAGTTTGGAGCCAGCAGTCCACGGTCTTCTGCAAAGAGAATAAACAGAAAACGGTCGATCAATTTTTGTGATTTTTGGAAAAGAATCAGTTTAGTAGTCTTTTCGGGTAAATCATTAAGTAAGATGTTAGATCGGTTTTGCTTGACCAAATCCCGGTACAATTCGCGTTTGAATACGGAATAATCCCCATAGAATTTTTTAGTAATGTTTTCTTCTTCCACCACCGAAGCTTCTTTTATGCTGAGTGGTTTGTTGGCCAAGATATTTTCTTTGGCCAGACAGAGGTAGAAGATTTCGAATTCAACGTGGGTGAGGGTAAAAAGGTTGAATTCCTCAAAGTCCACCGCATTGTTGATGTAGAATCTCAACTTTTCGAAATTGGAAGTGATGACATAGATGCAACCCGTTTGGTTGGCTTTGTAATCAAATGCTTGTTGGCGGATGCTTTCGAGGTCTTTTGTATTGGTTCCTTTTAGTTCAATTACACCGAGGGCATTTCCGTCTTTGAGAATAGCGCCATCTACTTTTTTGGCACCTTTTATGTTTTTAAGTTCCGTGGTCAGATTAAAGTTAGCTGCTGGATTTAGTGTGTAGCCCAAAATGTCCACAAATAATTCGCGCAAGAATCCTTCTTGGAATTGTTCCTCCTTACTGTTGCGAATATTTTCCTGAATGGCCGCATTATGAAAATACTTGACGTATTTTTTATAGGCTTTTTGGATTAAGGCAGAATCTTGTTGGCTCAAGTATTTCTTGAGTACGGAGGGCTGAAATAATGACATTGGTAACGCTTTTGTTTGAGAATCTAAAAATACACAATTTGAAAGTAGTGTAAGAATTTTGTTATTAACAAATTAGGTTGATAAATAACACTACTTTCAAAGTTAGAATAGGATTGATTTTTCAAAGTTATGCGGAGTAAATGGGATTACCTTACGGTTTCCCACATTTTGAGAAAATAATTATTTAATTCCACACCGTTTAGATTGTCTAGAAACAATTGAAAATCGTACAATTGAATCAATCCCTCCTTGTTTTCTGGTACTTGTGCCAACTGCACAAAATTGATGTTTTGGTATAGGGATTTTTCTCCTAAAATGTCTTGCATGATGATGAAAATAGCTTGTTGTAACGTCTTTGTATCACAATACAAATTGTAACTTTTTAAAAAAACTACAATGTCTACCTTATGCGATAATTCATGATACTCCAGCGGTAAAAAAGTGAGTTCGCTGGCTTTTAAAGTCATCTCATGAAAGATATACGGTTCGTCAAGACCTTTCATAATTTCTTCAATTCTTTCGGTTGGTTGGATGAATGCGATGAATTTCCAGGTTTTCAATTGCGGTGCGTTATCAATTAAATTGATTACCTGGTTAAAGTATTCCGGGTTGCCATTTGCGGTTAAAATTAGCTCGAATTTTCCATTTTCGGTTTTCGGATATACAATCATAAAGTCAACTTCTTTGCAATAGTAGCTGAGGTTTTTGTTGATCCAAAAGCTGATGTGTTTTTGGTTTTTTGGGGTTTCGTTGATGAGGTTTTTGATGGTTTGATTGTTGTCTTGGAACCAGTTCCAGAAGGTGTTGATTTTTTTCATGATAGAAAAGTTTAAGGTTTAAGGTTTGAAAAGTTTAAAGTTGCTTCTCGATACAATTTT
>NZ_RYDI01000029.1:0-23858 GCF_003970335.1 Flavobacterium sp. LS1P28
TTTTGCGGACTTGTTTCATAGGCTAAAATTAAGATTATTTCTTAACTTAATGTGATGGCTAAGTTAGCATGTCCAGATATCAACAAAGATTTTAATCATTCAGAAAACAAAGATGAGAAGAAAAAATTTGAAGTACGGATTTTAAATAGGATAAAGGAAAAACTTTAAAATCAGTCTATTTGCGTTAGGGATTGCTGAAAAAATTCTTTTTTGAGGTCTTCTCTGGTTAGTTTACTGGGGTCTCTGTTGCTCGTTTGCAACGAGTGCCGGCTTTACTAATAAAATAAATCATAGTGTGTGAAATGCAAATCATTAAAACAAGAGGTAGCTAAAAATTTATTTTTATGTTAAATTCGAACGAAAATGAATATCCGAAATATGCCCAGCAAATGACGCGCTTCTTAATAATTATACAACATCTTCAAAATATGCTAGGGGAAGATATGATTTGCAGGGAGAAACACGAGGAATGCTTTCAAGACAAGGTCAAGCTTTATCGGAAATTATGAAACCAAGAACCGCACAGTTTGAAACTGCAAAGTATTATGCTGAAAATGGAATTACACCAAGTGGAAATCTTCGAGGTGGTATGCGAGTGGCTAAGATTTTTAAGTACGGAGGTAGAGGACTAGTATTTACTAGTGCAGGGATGTCTACTTATAATGTTTACAACGCGAATAATAAAACTTTGGCTTTATCACGTGAAGCGGGGGGATGGGTTGGTGCTACTGAAGGTGCTGCGTGGGGATCTTTGATTGGCCCTTGGGGGTACTGTTGCTGGCGGGATAATAGGTAGCGGCATTGGCTATTATTATGGCTCTCAAATAGGTGGAACATTGTATCACACTCTAAAACGTTAACCCATGAACAATAAATTTGTTGAGAAATTTAATAAGTTAAATTTAGTTTTAAATAATCATTTCCTATTAAATAATAGTACTGAAATTAGATATTCAAAGGTTTATAGAAAGTCTAAACTAAAATATATTGTTAATAAATCCCCATATTGGATTTTATTATTCGAGAATGATTTAATAGGATTTAGAAAAAAAGAAGTCATCGAAGATTATGCTACTTTTTACTTTTTAAAGTTAAAAGACAAAAGTATTCATATAATAGGAATATTACATAAATACTCTGATGATAATGTTAGAACTGAAAAACTTATTTTTAATAAAAAAATAAGTTTCTTGTTATATTATTTATTGATTAGTAAGTTTAATAAGGCGTGGAAACCGTAATGTTGTATTTTATGGTGGATTGTGCGTTTAGTGCAGCCTTAACCATAGTAGCCGTTAGCAATCCAGTCGGTATTATTGCAGTTGGTGCCTATGGTGTTTTCGATTATTACTACGGCGATACATTTTGGAGAAAAACAGGAATTGATAAATAATGAAAAAAAAACCTATGAAAAAAGTGTATCATTATATTTTTTATAAATTATATCGCTACATGCTATCTACCCCAAATTCAAATTTAGCAGTAAATGGAGCAGTGATATATTTGTGCATAAGTTTGCTTTTTTATTCAATGACAATTGATTTATTATTAAATAAATTTTTCAAATTGCATCCAATGTCAGGGAACTTATTTATGGCCATTGGTTTGTCTTATGCGTTTTTAATTTATTATTTCAATTATTGGTATTTTAGAAAAGATGGTTTATATCTTAAGATTGAAAAAAGGTTTATAAATGAAAGTGAAAAGCAGAGAGTATTAGGAAATATATTTGTTTCTGTTTTTGTTTTTGGCTCGATTATTATTTTTATGCTTACAGGTTTTTTAGTTAATAAGTATTACGGTGGATTCAAGTAGCTAAATTTTAAATACCATCTGACTCAAGCAGAAATTATTTCAAATGTTAGCATGATGTTTACCCTAGTGTAGAGAGCAGATATAATCAAATCGGTTAATATGATCATCCATATCAAAAATATCTTAAACTAAATAATTTTTTATATTGGGATTTTTCCAAAAGTCTTTCATAAAATTATTTGTGTAAAATTCAAAAGTAATGTTACATTTTAGTCGTTTTCCCAACACGACTTTCCAACGTGTTAAATTTTTTCAATTTTTCTAACACGTTTACATAACGTGGTAAGTTTTTAGCATTTTTCTAACACGTTGTTTTTATGCGGTAAATTTTCAATGGTTTTTTACCATATTTAACTATTCATTAAAACGTTTATCAATTCGGTATTCATATAATAGTTAGATTTTCCGACTTTGGTTTTTTCTAAAAATCCTATTTCTGAAATTTTATCTAAATAAATTGAAGCCGTTTGGCGCGTAATATTCAATTCTTTTTCCAAAAACTCAATTTTAGTGTAAGGATTTCTAAACAAAATATTTATCAAATCTTGACTGTATATTTTAGGTAATTCAGTTCGCATTTTACCTTTATAATCTGCCATTAAATCCCGAATTTTAGTAATCAGAACAATAGTTTGCTCTGCGGTTACCTCAACGCCTTTTAACATATACAACACCATCGCTTCCCAGTCGTTAGTTTCTCTAACGCCCTGCAAAACTTTGTAGTAATTGGCTTTGTTTTGGGTAATATAACGGCTTAAATACAAAATAGGAATATCTAACAATCCCGATAAAACCAAATAGAGAATGTTGATAATACGCCCCGTCCGTCCGTTACCATCATAAAATGGGTGGATACTTTCAAACTGATAATGTATAATTGCCATTTTTATAAGTGGGTCAATATCCGAAAAATCATTGTCGTTTATAAACTTTTCTAGGTTGCCCATTAAGTCCAAAACTTCATTGGCCCTTTGTGGTGGAGTATAGACCGTTTGCCCTAGCGAGTTTACTAATTTTGTTCCCGCTTGCGTTCTAAATCCAGCATTGTTTTGTAACAGCTCCTTTTGAATGGTTAAGATATGTTTGTTTAAAAGTAATTTCTCTTTTCGCACAATTTCAAAACCAAGTTTCAAACCTTGTGCGTAATTAAAAACTTCTTTACTGGCGTGTTTCTTGGTGTCAATCAATACATTTTCTTTGTATAAATCGTCGTGAGTAGTGATGATGTTTTCAATCTCACTACTGTCTTTTGCTTCCTGGAGTGTAAGCGTATTAATCAAAATACTTTCGTTTGGAATAGTCTTTGCCGTTCCTTTGAGTTCAGCTAAATACCGATGTGATTTTGCCAATTGCTTCAATATAGCAATCGATTCTGTAAAGTCTTTAGGCGGTAAGGATTGCAAAGTAAAATTTTCTGTCATTGTATGTGATTGATTCACAAAGTTAGAAAACTTATTTTGATATTGTAGTGATTTCAAAAAATACAATTTCTTGAAAAAAATTAAATTCATACCCCCCACAAGAACCACCAAAAAGAAAAGTTACGGAGGTAAAATATTTTTTTTGAGGTACTCCCCATCTTTTATTTAAGAACGGAAACCACCATAATAAAGTGATTTACACAGAAAACGAAACAAAGACATTTATTTACGGACAAAAAAACAAACTGCTAAACTTTGATTATTTCAAGTTAAGACTATAGAAACAGACAAAATAATGTTATAAAGATACTGTTTAACAGTTTTTAACTTATTGTATCAATCTAATTCAATTACATTAAAATACATTCATTTTAGTTCCACATTATAAAACGGGGGTCTTATTAGGGGAATACACAAAATAAAAAAGTCTTAAGCTATTGATATACAACAGATTAAGACTTAATATTTGTGCGGATAATAGGACTCGAACCTACACGCCTTGCGGCACCAGATCCTAAGTCTGGCATGTCTACCAATTTCACCATATCCGCGAAATTCTGAGTGCAAATATAAGCATTACTTCTTAAGTTCAAAGGAATTTCTTAAAAAATTATTTACTCAGTTTTTTGTACTTTTGAGATTATAAAATAATTAAATAATGGAAAATATTAAAGCATACATTCAAGAACACAAAGACCGCTTTATCAACGAGTTAATCGAATTATTAAAAATGCCCTCCGTGAGCGCAAATCCTGCTTTCTCACTAGATATCATCAATACTGCTGCTGCCGTAAAAGCAAGTTTGGAAAAAGCAGGCTGCGATTTCGTTGAAATCTGTGATACCCCAGGCAACCCAATCGTGTATGGCGAAAAAATAATCGACCCAAGTTTACCAACCATTTTAGTGTATGGCCATTATGACGTACAACCCGCAGATCCTATTGAATTATGGACTTCGCCGCCATTTGAACCCGTAATTAAGAAAACCGAAACTCATCCCGACGGCGCTATTTTTGCCCGTGGCGCTTGCGATGACAAAGGCCAAATGTACATGCACGTAAAAGCATTGGAATATATGGTTCAATCGAATACTTTGCCGTGTAATGTGAAGTTTATGATTGAAGGCGAAGAGGAAATTGGCTCCAAAAGCTTGAGTTGGTTCGTAGAACGCAATCAGGAAAAACTAAAAAATGACGTGATTTTAATTTCGGACACCGGAATGATTTCTAATCAACAACCGTCAATTACAACAGGATTACGTGGATTGAGTTACGTAGAAGTCGAAGTTACGGGACCAAACCGTGATTTACATTCCGGATTATATGGAGGAGCGGTTGCCAACCCAATCAATATTTTAGCCAAAATGATTGCTTCGCTTCATGATGAAGACAACCACATTACCATTCCTGGTTTTTATGATAATGTAGCAGAATTATCCTTGGAAGAAAGAGCCGAAATGGCCAAAGCGCCTTTCAACTTAGACAATTACAAAAAAGCATTAGACTTAAATGACATTTACGGCGAAAAAGGCTACAACACAAACGAAAGAAACTCCATTCGCCCTACACTGGACGTCAACGGAATCTGGGGTGGTTACACCGGAGAAGGTGCCAAAACCGTTATTGCAAGCAAAGCTTTCGCTAAAATCTCGATGCGTTTGGTTCCTAATCAGGATTGGGAACAAATCACGGAATTATTCACAAAACATTTCATAAGCATTGCTCCTGCCGGCGTTACCGTAAAAGTAAAACCACATCATGGCGGACAAGGTTATGTGACCCCAACAGACAGCATTGGCTACAAAGCCGCGAATATGGCGTATACAGAAACCTTTGGCGTTCCCGCAATTCCCGTGCGCTCCGGAGGAAGTATTCCTATCGTGGCGTTATTCGAAAAAGAGTTGAAAAGCAAAACCATACTGATGGGATTTGGTCTGGACAGTGATGCCATTCACTCGCCAAACGAACATTTCGGAATCTTCAATTACCTGAAAGGGATTGAAACCATTCCGTTGTTTTACAAATATTTTGTAGAACTTTCTAAATAATAGTTAGCGATACCGTCCGTTCGAGTTTTTTTGTAAAGAGAAACGGAACAAAAAAGTATCGAGAACCTACATCCGCTCTAAACAGGGCGGATTTTTTTTGGGCGTTCCCACGCTTCCACTATCGTTCCAGCGTGGTCAGGCTGTCCGTTCTCAATCTTTTTATTTTTTGAAACAAAAAAATAAAAAGGATTTCCACTCCCATCCTTAACGCAAACCGCTGACTACCAAAATATTTTTCATAAAAATTTGTTTATTTCAATTTATATTCTACATTTGTAGAGCTAACTCTATTTTCGTAGAACAAAATTATTTTATGCGACAAACTGTTATTGTAATCGGCTTGGTATTTTTGGTTCTTGGTTGCAAAACCAATCAAATGAAAAATAAACTTAGAGAAGGACTTTGGATTGAACAATACTCACAGGATAGTTCCCATTATAAATCAATTGGAAAATACAGAAAAGGTGATCCCGTAAAAAAATGGAGTTATTTTTTAAATGGCAAAATTATTAAAAGAGAAAAATACAAAGACAACATCTGCAACACTACTTTTTATCATGAAAATGGAAAAATACAGTCCAAAGGAAAAACAAAAATGGAAACGAGCGATAAGTACGCACATTGGTTTTATTTTGGTGACTGGAAGTTCTTTAATGAACATGGAAAACTAATAACGATAAAGAAATACAATAACGGAGAATCAGTTTCCGAAATAGAAATTAAATAACATGCAACAACTAACAAACGCCGAAGAACAACTAATGGAACACCTTTGGAAACTCGAGAAAGCCTTTATGAAAGACTTGCTGGAAGCCTATCCAAAACCAAAACCAGCAACCACAACCGTGGCTACCCTATTGAAAAGAATGATCGACAAGCAATTTGTAGCCTACACTGAATTTGGGAACTCTCGGGAATATTATCCATTGGTTAAAAAAACGGATTATTTCTCGAAACACGTCAACGGATTGATAAGTAGTTTTTTCAATAATTCGGCATCGCAATTTGCTTCTTTCTTTACCACCGAAACGAATTTGTCTCAAACGGAACTGGAAGAACTCAAGAAAATAATCGACAGTGAAATTCAAAAAAAGAAAAAATGAGCGACTTTCTAATCAAATCGACAATCACTTTATTTGTGCTACTGGCAGTGTATTATTTGTTTTTGGAAAAAGAAAAAACACACGTTTTCAATAGGTTTTACCTGTTGTTCAGCCTTGTTTTCTCAATGGTGATTCCCTTTATTACTATTGAAGTTATTCAGGAAATAGCACAACCTACAGTCAATCCAGGAAATATCCAAATACTGCAAGGAAACGCTTTACTACTTGAAGAAACAAACTATCTAGCAATAGGATTATGGAGTTTATATGCCGTAGTAACATTCGTTTTGGTGATACGTTTTTTCAGTAATATTATCAAGATTTCGTCTAAAATGAAGTCGAATACAGCAATTGCCTATAAAAACGCAAAACTGGTTTTGGTTCCCGAAAAAACACTTCCGCACACGTTCCTGAATACTATTTTCATCAATAAAACGGAGTACAACAACCGTGAAATTGAAGCCGAATTGTACACACACGAGCTCACGCATGTAACTCAAAAACACACTTTGGATATTTTATTCATCGAACTATTGAAAATCGTTTTTTGGTTCAACCCAATTTTTATTTTTTACAAAAAAGCAATACAACTCAATCACGAATTTCTTGCTGACGAGAAGGTAGTGACCTCCTACAACAATGTTCCGTTTTACCAATCTTTATTATTATCGAAAGCAAACGAGAATCAAACTTTTTACTTGGCCAGTAATTTGAATTATTTAATAACTAAAAAACGATTACTTATGATGACAAAAACCACATCAAAAACGAAAGCTTTATTAAAAAAAGCAACATTAATTCCGGTAGTAACTGCCTTATTATTTTTATTGTGTACGAAAGTCGTTGCGCAAGAAACCAATGTGAAAAAAGAAACTACTCCTGTAAAACCTGGAAATTTATTTAAAACGTATTACGACAAAACTACTTTTAAAATCAAAGATGAAAAAGGGAAGATTACCAGCGAAAAAAAATACAATGAACTAACTCCTATCGAAAAGAGATCTATACCTTCTATCTTATCAAAACAAAAAAAATTACCTACAAACGAGGAACTTCTGGCGACTTTAAGCAAAGGAGCGCCTGAAGTAATTGAAATAGACACATTCAATTCTGAAAATCAATTTGTCCAAAAAGGGGAAAATGAAGTCTACAATACTGCTGGAATAACTGAAAAACCAGATTTTCCGGGAGGAATATCAGAATTTTACAAATTTGTCGGCAATAATTTTAAAACTCCAACACAACCTAACTTAAAAGGAAAAATATACATCACCTTTATAGTAGAAAAAGACGGCAGTTTAAGCGACATAAAAAACATACGAGATATTGGTTTTGGAACCGGTGAAGAAGCCATACGTGTTTTGAAAATATGCCCGAAATGGATTCCCGGGAAAATGAACGGCGTCCCTGTGAGAGTAATGTATAGCCTCCCAATAACTTTACACTCAAAATCATAATAGTATAAAAAAACAAATCCGCTTCAAAAGGAGCGGATTTATCAAACTAAAAATCTAAAAACAAACTACTAACTAAACTCTTTATCAGGATTGTATCCTAAATATGGCATGGATTGTTCTTTGAAAACAACACCGTATTCCTCTAATTCTTTCAAAATAGGCACATACACTTCCTTACGAATGGGTAATTGAACTCCAGGAGTTGTAATCTTACCATTCAGTATTAATAATGTTGCCATTGCAACAGGTAAGCCTACAGTTTTCGCCATGGCTGTATAGGTTTGATCATCCCCAATGCAAACCATTTTGGAATCTATTTGTTCTTTTTTGCCATTTAATTCGTATCCAAATTTGTGATACATGACAATCATATCTTTATCATCTTGCTGAAGCGTCCAACTATCAGTCAAGATCTTTTCCAGAATTTGTGCCGGAGTGGCATTCTTCAAGCCTACAATTTTATTGCGATTGAACAAGTCCAATTCCAACAATTTGTCCCACATGATATCGTCCTGATCAATCTTAAGAATCAAACGAGTCTTGATTTCCACGGAATCCGTGGGATGATACGGCAAGAAAGAATTCACGTATTCTCTGTAACTCATGTTCTCCGAATCCTCCATTACGTAACTATCGTCTGTCATTCCTAATTGTACAAACATATTCCAAGCTTTAGAAAAACCAACTCTACGTATCGTTCCTCGGTATAAAGTCAGTACATTATCCAAGCCATACACACTGCGGTATTTCAAGGAATCCCGATTGGAATAGGCTTCAAAGCGACCATAACCTTCTACTTGTAAAAACTCGGTTCTACGAAACAAATTACAATACGGAATGTATTTATACGTTCCTTCCTGAATAAATTTGGCAGCGCCTCCTTGTCCTGCCAAAACCACATTGCGTGGCGCCCAGGTAAATTTATAATTCCAAAGATTCGTGTCGGATTCCGGCGCTACGAGTCCACCACAAAAAGATTCAAAAAGAAGCATTTCTCCGCCTTTTTCTTTAATTTCATCAATCACTTTCATCGCACTCATGTGATCTATTCCAGGATCAAGTCCAATTTCATTCATGAAAATGAGATTGTTTTCTTTGGCGGCAGCATCTAATTCCTGCATGGCATCGCTCACATAAGAGGCGGTAACCAGATGCTTTTTATATATTATACAATCTTTAGCCACTTCGATATGCAAATGAGCCGGCAACATCGAGATGACAATGTCAGCATTTTCAATTGCTTTTTTTCGTTGCTCATTATCGTAAATATCTAAAGCAATTGCAGTTGCGTTTTTATGATTATTGGTTTTACGCTGAGCTAAAGCCAAAGACAAATCACCAATAATTAAATGCAAGTTTTCTTTTTCTGATTTACTTAAAAGATAATGTATCAAAGAGGAAGCTGATCTTCCCGCCCCGATGATTAAAATTGTTCTCATTTTTATTTATTTACAACACAAACATACAAAAATGTTGTATTTATAACAAATAACTCAAAATAATTTACTGAGAAAGCTTTTATTCTTTTAGTTCTTTCTTTTACGTTTTAAAAATAAAAAATTAGTCTGCTTAGTGTACCGTTAAATTAAGTTCATTTGAAAGTATCGTGCCAAATACTTTTAAAGTTAGGAGATATGAAATACTTTTGCATCAAACATAATTATCATGGACAAAAAGATACTTACAACGGGAACTATTCTGGGAATGATTGCAATAATTTTTGGTGCTTTTGGCGCACATGCCCTAAAAAAAGTACTGTCTATTGAGCAATTAAATACTTTTGAAACAGGCGTACGCTACCAAATGTACCATGCACTGTTTTTATTGTTTATTGGACTCCTGAAAGACCTCTCTCAAAAAACAAAAAAAACGCTCTATAATTTAGTGCTTTTCGGTGTAATTCTATTTTCTGGCTCCATTTATCTATTGGCAACAAACACCCTTACTTCGTTTGATTTTAGCATCATTGGATTTATAACTCCTATTGGCGGACTCCTATTAATACTAGCCTGGGGCGTTTTATTGATAAATATTTTAAATAAAAAGTCACAAATTTAGACGAAACAAATTCTATCTGAAATTTAATATCTACTTTTGCAGTCTATAAAAACAAACTACACAACAAAATATTTATGGACAATAACACACTTTTCACGCAATCGATTTCGTTAAAAGAATTAGGAATTGAAAATGCAAAAATTCATTACCAGTTATCTCCTGATGAATTACACGACATCACCATCAAATCTGGTCAAGGAATCGAAGTTTCAAGTGGATCATTAGCGGTCAACACAGGAGAATACACAGGCAGATCTCCGCTGGATCGTTTTATCGTGAAAGACAGCGTCACTGAAAACGAAGTGTGGTGGGGAAAAGTAAACATCCCTTTCTCGCCAGAAGCTTTTGAAAAATTATACAACAAGGTTACCGCTTATTTATCTGGCAAAGAAATTTTTGTGAGAGATTCTTATGTGTGTTCAGACCAAAATTACAGATTAAATGTCAGAGTAGTGACAGAAACCGCTTGGGCCAACTTATTTTGCTACAACATGTTTTTAAGACCTGAAACGGAGGAATTAGCAGACTTCGACCCCGAATGGACTTTACTTTGCGTGCCTAGCTTTATGGCAGATCCAATTATAGACGGAACACGTCAAAGCAATTTCGCAATTCTTGATTTTACACGAAAAGTAGTTTTAATAGGCGGAACCGGATATACAGGTGAAATAAAAAAGGGAATTTTCTCTGCCTTGAATTTCATTTTGCCAGTTTTCAAAAACACCTTACCAATGCATTGCAGTGCCAACGTTGGTAAAGATGGTGATACAGCTATCTTCTTTGGATTATCAGGAACCGGAAAAACAACTTTATCAGCTGATCCTAACAGAAAATTAATTGGCGACGATGAACATGGTTGGACGAATGAAAATACCGTTTTCAATTTTGAAGGAGGGTGTTATGCAAAAGTCATCAACCTTTCTGAAGAAAATGAACCTGACATTTTTCGCGCTATAAAAAAAGGAGCAATTCTGGAAAATGTAATTATCAATAAAGATACGAATGACGTTGATTTTGAGGATATTTCCATTACACAAAACACGAGAGTAAGTTATCCTATTTTTCATATTGATAATATTCAGCAAGGTTCCATTGGAGAAAATCCTAAAAATATATTCTTTTTGACCGCGGATGCGTATGGTATCCTGCCTCCCATTGCACTACTAACTCCGGGACAAGCAGCGTATTATTTCATCTCAGGATACACAGCAAAAGTTGCCGGAACTGAAGCAGGAATCACAGAACCTCAACCCAATTTCTCGACGTGTTTTGGAGCGCCATTTATGCCATTACACCCAACAAGATATGCTGAAATGTTAACTAAAAAAATGAAAGATGCCAATGTAAAAGTCTGGCTTATCAATACAGGATGGACTGGTGGCCCTTACGGAGTAGGAAGCCGAATGAAATTAAAATACACCCGTGCCATGATTACCGCTGCATTAAACGGAGAATTGGACGATGTGCCGTATGAGAACCACCACGTTTTTGGAATTGCAAAACCGCAAACCTGTCCAAATGTTCCCAGCGAAATTCTAAATCCCAGAAATACATGGGAAGACCCAGAACTATACGATAAAAAGGCGGTGGAATTAGCTCAAAAATTTAAAGCCAACTTTACCAAATTTGAAGAATTTGCCAATGCCGAAATTATGGCAGGAGCACCATTGACATAAGGTACTATTAATTCAAAAACCAATAGAGCCGTTCGTAAAGAGCGGCTCTATTTTATTTAGGACAAACTGTAACAAAAAGCCATAAATAAATACCTATCAAGTATTTATACCACAATCCGTTTTTTGTCGTTAAATTTATATTCATCAATCATCCGAGCCGGAATAGCAATCTGGTGAAGCAATCAAAAATCAATTATGTTAAAACAATTTTTCATTCTGTGTTCCGGCTCAGACAAAGACCTACTCGTAGGCTGTTCCGAGGGCGAACAAACCAAATATGTAGGTATTGGCGCCACTGTTTTCTTTACTGCAGTCATGGCTTTTCTTGCCAGTTCGTATGCATTGTTTACCGTCTTTGACAGCATTTATCCCGCAATCGCATTTGGTATCGTTTGGAGTTTGCTCATTTTTAATCTCGATCGTTTTATTGTTTCCACTATTCGAAAAAGAGACAAAGTAGGTAGTGAATTTCTGCAGGCAACTCCCCGAATTATTTTGGCGGTAATCATTGCGATCGTCATTTCGAAACCATTAGAAATTAAAATCTTCGAGAAAGAAATCAACACCGTTTTATTGAAAGAGAAAAATGCGATGGCTTTGAATAACAAAAAGGAAGTGGTACATTATTTTAAATCGGATTAAACAAAAAAGTTACCGAAACCCAACCTATTATTGATGGATTTGACGGTCTAATGGCACGAATCAATGCCTTGGATAAATTACCGTGGCTGCCTTCGTTCTTTATCATGCTCTTGTTTTTAGCCATTGAAACTTCTCCTATTATTGCTAAACTTTTATCTCCAAAAGGGGAATACGACTATAAATTAGAAGATATAGAAAAGCGTTGAAAGCAACAATCGAGCAAGACAAATACCAACGTTCTTTATTGGTAAAAACTAGTGCGATGATGCACGATAAAGTCTATGGAGACATTGCTCAAGACAAACAGTTGTATGATTTACAACGAAAAAACGCTGCCGATTTGCTCGAATTACAATCAAATAATTTTGTAGAAAAGCAGAAAAGAACACTTTAAGTCGAAAGTCGAAAGTCCTAAAGTCAAAAGGAAGTAAATATCTTTTGACTTTATGAATTTCCGCATTAAGGCTAATTACATAAAACTTAAAATTTCTTTTTTGAAAGCGTCATATTCGCCTTGCAAAATCAATCCGTTATCTAGTAATTTTTTATAATTCTGCAATTTTTCAAAAAGTTCGTCTTGCGATAAATCGCTTAAAGATTTGTCTTTTGATATTACTGTAGACTCTTCAAAATCTTGGTTTTCAGCAGTGAAATTAGGTGGTGAAACAGGCATTAGTTCAGCAAAATTAGTCACTTCTTCCGTTTCCATTTCTTCAATAATTTCATCTTCTGCCATTGGTGAAAACGGAATTGCATCTACAAGTGTTGCATTTAATACTCCTCCTGTTTTCAATATATCCAATTGTTCTTTGGCATACGTAAAAATTTTACGCGCTTGGATTTTAGGAATATAATCAATAGAAACTTCCATATTTGTTTTGGTTGTAAATGAAAACTCGGATCCCAGAATGTTTTCTTTCACAAATGTGCCTTCTATTTCATCCCAAGTGTAATCAATAAAATTCATTGAAAGTCCCAGATTTTTAGGCTGACAAATGATAATTCTTTTATTCGTCATCACAATACTATCCGGCAAAACAGTAATCGCTGGTTTTTTTTGAACAGCAATATATCCGATTTCTTCATTTTTCATCAATAAGTCACTCAGTTTTGAAGCGATTTTTTCAATGGCTTTTGGGTCTTGTTCTTCGTTTAAAAACTTTTTAAATTGTTCTTTCATGTGATATGCTGAATTTATTCTTTACGCATTTATAATTTTATTCGACTTTTCTTGGCAAAAGTAACACCTAATCTTCTAATTCTTGAATTTCACTCTGCAATTTCTTTGTTAAACTTTTGAAAACCAAATCATAGGAATGATCAATTAACGCTTTGAGTAATGCATCCGCAACTGATTCATTTACAGCAACTGTATTCCAATGGGTTTTACTCATGTGAAAACCCGGTTGAATGTCAACGTATTCAGCCCGCAATTCCTGAGCACGCTCTGGATCACATTTTAAATTAACTGATGGCTGTCCTTTCTCCCACTGACTTAAAGAAGACAATGCAAACATTTTTCCACCCACTTTAAACACCAATGTATCTTCGTCAAAAGGAAAGTGTTCCGTTACTCCTTTTTTAGACAAGCAATATTCGTAGTACGTTTCCAGGTTCATCTCTTGAAATTATTTTTCATTCAATCATTTAAAATAGCGTACAAAACCGGCTTACTCGGACTCGCATCATTTTCAAAAGAGGCAATTTGTAAATTCAACAAATAACCGCCATCTTTCACTTCATCAGCCACAAAAATCATCTCCGTAATCGTACAATTCAATCTGGCTTCTGCATTCAGATTGTTGACATCGGTCACATTCCAAAAAGCTTTGTGTGCCAATAATTTCCCTTCATCATGCTCTTTATCCACGCTGGGCAAATCAATTAGCAAGTGCTGAATCCCGCTTTCGCGAATGAATAACGCAGCATCTTCATTTAGATAAGGCGGATTCGTATTCGAATATTTTAAAGATTTTTTTATTTTAAAATTAGGAAGTGTTCTGATAATTAAGGCTTCTTTTGGAACACCTAATTTCAGTATCACATCGAGCGCAGTCGAGATGTTATCCAGTGTAATCACTAAATCTCCTCCTTGCATTTCCGGGACAACCGAAATCAACTCAGCTAAAAAAATAAACTGTTTCAAAGATTGATTAACACTGTAAAATTCACGTGTAATATGTCCCAAACATTCCGTATGCGTTCCGTGTCCGTGTGGATTGAAGAAAATATTATTGAAATTAGTAGACGACTTTCCTTCCGAAACTTTCCCTATCCAATCCCCAAAAATAACGGGTTCAATGACTGGTTTCTCGATATACCAAGCAATTGGATTCTCGTCTGTATTTGTTAATGGAATCGAAATATCAATGGGTTTTGATAAATCGACTTCAATGGCTTGGTTGTTATGTTGGATTGTTGCTAACATTTACGCTGAATTTATTTCAGCATCTCATCTGGAGATACTTTATAAGTTCAAATATAAATCTTTTAATTCAGGATTTAAAAGTTTTGCAACATTCCATTTCCAGTCTTTATGCCAATTTTTAAGTTGTTTTTCTCTTTTAAAGACAGCACTTAAGTAGCAAGAAAGATATATTGTCGCAATTATTAAAATACGACATTAAATTTTAGTCATCATTTAAATCTTCCAAATAGATTAAAATTGTAGCATTCTATTTTTTTGTAAAAACTGCGCCGGTACCATTTCTATGACAATCAATTCTGTTTTTTAAATTTTTTGTGGCACCCACGTACAAAACAGTACTGTTTTTATTCGTCAAAATATATGTAAATCCTTTTTCCATACAAAATCAATTAAAATTAAATAGATCCTGAAACTAGTTCAGGATAAATAAATCTGAAGCAATTCCATCTGTCAAAAATTTTCCTTTTTTGGTTGGCTTTAAAATCCCATTTTCAATAAAAAGCAAATCATCATCAAGAAATTTTCGAGATTGATTGTTCAAATATTCCAAATACCCACTTCCGAATTCGCTTTCAATTTTATCCAAAGAAACACCCCAAATCGTTCGTAAACCCGTCATAACATATTCATTATATCGGTCCATAACAGAAAGAATTTCGATTTCATTGGGTATTTTACCCTCTTGAATGGATTTTAAATACAGCGCATTATTCGACACATTCCAACTTCTGGAAACTCCATCATAACTGTGTGCTGAAGGACCAATTCCAATGTATTTTTTTCCCAACCAATACGCTGAATTATTCTTCGAAAAATAGTTTTCCTTCCCAAAATTTGACAATTCGTAGTGAATAAAATCATTGGCTTCGAGCATTTCGATTAAAATAGCAAAGTGCTCTTGCGCGACATCATCTTTAGGCGCTGCAATTTTCCCTGTTTGAATGAGTTTATTCAACGCTGTTTTAGGCTCTACCGTCAAAGCATAACTCGAAATATGCGGAATCCCAAAACTCAATGCTGTTTCAATATTTTGTTTCCATTTCTCATTGCTCATTTGCTGCGCCTGTTCGCCATTTTGGCTCGAGTCCGGAATTCCGTATATTAGATCGAGAGAAATGTTGTCAAAATACTGAGTAGCAACTTCTAAACATTTTCTGGCTTCCGCCGAATTATGAGCTCGGTTCATCAATTGTAAATCGTCTTCAAAGAACGACTGAATCCCAATACTTAGCCGATTAATTTTGCTTTTAGATAATTCGATTATTCGTTCACTTGACAAATCATCTGGATTGGCTTCCAGTGTAATTTCAGGATTATCTGAAACAGAATAGTATTTGTACACTTCCGCAATCAGGAAATTAATTTCTGCTGAAGTTAAAACACTTGGCGTTCCTCCGCCAAAATAAATGGTTTCGACAATTTCGTTTTTAAATTCGCTTTTACGCATTTGAATTTCTTTGGCAATAGCCAAAACCATTTCTTCTTTCTTCTTCATCGATGTTGAAAAATGAAAATCGCAGTAATGACACGCCTGCTTGCAAAAAGGGATATGGATGTAGATTCCGCTCATTTAGTAGTGGTCAGTTTTAAGAAAGTGGTCAGTGGTCAGATTTTTAGTGTTCAGCCTTAAGAAAGTGTTCAGTGAGCAGTTATTTAGTAATCATATATGTACTGAATACTAAAAAACTGAACACTAATCACTCCTTTTTAACTCCAAACTTTTCAGGGTTCAATATCATATAATTAACAAGTTTTCCAATTTCTAAACTTTCAGAGATAAATTCCTGATAAATAGCTTCAGAAATATATTTACAAGACACAGAAAACTCTAACCACACTTGTGTTTCTGAATTTTCTCCATCAGAATCGGTCAACTTACTATAAAAATGTTTAGGGTAAATCCTCTTTCTATAGGCTTCGGCAATAGTTGCAGGAACACTCCTTGAAGAACGCCGAATTTGATCCGTTAATGAATAGGTTTCTTCCTTTGGAAATGATTTTTTATAGGCTAATAAATCTTGGAATCTCATATGATACAATTTAAAAAACGGAATACTCTTACTTAATTAAAACTGCTGAAAACTGACTACTCATCCCAGTCCAACACAACTGAACACTAAAGCACTGAACACTGATCACTTTTTTATTCGTTCTTCGTTTTGTTTCACAAAAGCATCCCAACCCGTATAACTTTTCTCTCCCACCACTTTCCCGGAATTGAAAAAATGACAAACCGCAGCTGCTAATCCATCTGTACTGTCAAGATTTTTAGGCAATTCTTTTAATCCTAAAAGTTGCTGTAGCATTTTGGCAACTTGTTCTTTGCTGGCGTTTCCATTTCCGGTAATCGCCATTTTTATTTTCTTAGGTTCGTACTCCGTAATGGGAATATCTCTCGAAAGTCCCGCTGCCATAGCCACGCCTTGCGCGCGTCCTAACTTCAGCATCGATTGTACGTTTTTACCAAAGAAAGGCGCTTCAATCGCAATTTCGTCTGGATTGTGGGTATCGATTAACTCAATGGTGCGTTCAAAAATGATTTTGAGTTTTTGATAATGATTGTCGTATTTGGACAATTGCAATTCGTTCAGTTGCAAAAACTCCATTTTTTTATTGACAATTTTTATCAATCCAAAACCCATAATCGTCGTTCCGGGGTCAATTCCTAATATGATGCGCTCGTTTGCCAAAAGTTTTAGTTTTTTATTACACAAAGATACTCAAAGGGAACACAGAGGTACACAAAGATTAATTTTACAATCGACCAAACAAAAAACTTTGCACTGCTTAGTAATTTCTTTGTGAATCTTTGTGAAATAGCTTTTTCAAAATACTTTTTCTTTTCTTTGCGGTATGATTACAATTCCACACAAAACTAAGCAATTCCTCGTACTTCTAATCAAAGTTTTGATTGTGTGCGGTGCGTTTTATTTTATTTACAATCAATTGGCTAATAATGACAAACTGGATTGGCAGAAATTCATCGTTTTATTCCAGAAAAATCAGTCTATTGGCGGAATCGCCTTTATTTTACTACTGAGTGTTTTGAATCGGTTTTTTGAAATTTTGAAATGGCAAAATTTAGTTGAATTCATTCATGAAATCTCAGTAGGAACAGCAACCAAACAAGTTCTTGGCGCATTAACCGCGGGACTTTTTACACCCAATGGAGTTGGAGAATATGCCGGAAAAGCGTTATTTTTTGATAAATTAAACACTAAAAAAGTCATATTCTTAAATCTGATCTGCAACGGAATCCAAATGATATTGACCGTTATTTTTGGGGTTTTCGGATTGCTATTTTTTAATGCGCAGTACCATGTGATTACCACAAAAACAGTAGCGTTACTTTTTGGATTTCTGATACTTCTCTTCATTGTTTTATTTTCGGCCAAAAAAATTACTATCAAAGGGTATTCGATCGAAAAACTGATCCATAAGATTAATGAAATTCCAAAACCCATTCATCAAAAAAATATCTTTTTGGGTATTTGTCGCTATCTTGTTTTCTCGCACCAATACTACTTTTTGTTTCTGGCTTTTGATGTTGATTTGCCTTATTTTACCCTAATTGCCACCATTTCCTCTGTTTATTTCTTAGCTTCTTCCTTGCCTACTTTTCAATTTTTAGACTTTGCCGTAAAAGGAAGTGTTGCGGTTTATTTCTTTGGGATTTTAGGTGTAAATGAATGGATTGTTATTTTCATTTCGACTTTAATGTGGTTTTTGAATGTGGTTTTACCCGTAATAATTGGCACTTATTATGTGTTGAACTTTAAAATCCTCTCTCCTCCCGGAGCTTCGGGACTCCCTAAAGGTGAGAGAGATAAAACTTATTAAAATAATTATGATTACAAATATTTTATTTTTGGTACTTTTGATTTATGCCGTTTTTATTGGACTTTTGATTTATGGTCTCATTAAAGTGAATACAATTGATTATATTGGCTTACAGCCAAAAACAAAATTCTCAATTATCGTTCCTTTTCGGAATGAAGCTGAAAATTTACCCATTCTATTAGACAGTTTGTCGAAGCTGAATTATCCGATGGAATTGTTCGAAGTGATTTTGGTCGATGATGAATCGGAAGAAGTGTTCAGTGTCCCGTGCTCATTGTTCCGTGTTCGGATAATAAAGAACATTCGGATTTCAAACTCACCCAAGAAAGATGCAATTGTAAATGCGATGCAAATTGTAAATGCAGACTGGATTATCACCACCGATGCCGATTGTGTAGTTGATAAAAACTGGTTATTGACCTTGGACAATTACATTCAGCTCCATGATGTGGCGATGATTGCCGGGGCAGTAACGTATGATTGTGGCAATTCATTTTTGCATCATTTTCAGCAATTGGATTTGGCGAGTTTACAAGGCGCAACCATTGGGAGTTTTGGTATTAACAAAGGATTTATGTGCAATGGCGCCAACTTTGCGTACACGAAATCCTTTTTCCAAAAACTGAATGGCTTCGAAGGAAATGACAGCATTGCCAGTGGCGACGATGTGTTCCTGTTGCAAAAAGCGATTGCAAAATCCCCTGAAAAGGTGCATTATCTAAAATCTCGAAATACTATTGTCACCACAAGGCCATTGAACAATTGGAAATCATTATTCCATCAGCGCGTTCGCTGGGCCTCTAAAACAAGTTCGTATCAAAGTACTTTCGGGAAAGGATTGGGACTGTTAGTATTTGCGGGGAATTTGTGTTTGGTGATAGGCGCTGGGTGTTGGGTGTTGGGCGTTATTCCGTTTCTAAATATAGTTTTACTGTTCCTTTTAAAATTTCTTGTTGATGCTGTTTTGATATACGAAACCAACTCTTTTTTAACCAAAACCAAAATACGTTATTTGATTTTGAGCAGTTTGTTTTATCCTTTTTTTAGTACAAGCGTGGCTTTGTATTCTGTGTTTGGAAAATACGAATGGAAAGGCAGAAGATTTTAGAATCCTGATCCGAGCCAAAAAGTAAATACTAACGTAATCTGAAATCAAAAATAGCTACTCTTCATTCGAAAATCCTTTTAAGAACTACTCTACTTTGAGAATCACCGGAAGAATAAATTGTATTTTTACGGGAATACCGCGCTTTATAGCTGGGTTAATTTTTGGAAAATCAACTAAACGAACTTTAAGAATACTGTCAATTTTGATTTTGTCATAAGCCACGGAATCTTTGGGAAACTGCGGCTCAAATTGCATCGTTGCATTTGGAAAAACCGTGACCTTAACTTCAATCGTATCCAGTTCCGGATAAAGAATTGCAAGGGTATCCACACTCAATTTCTCCTGAATCAGCTGGGTTAAAACATCAAAAAAACACTGTTGGCGTTGCTTTTTATCTTCTATTTTTTCACAATCTACTACTGATGGGTATTCATCGACTTCTTTCCAGTTGATGGATTTCAGTTCCTTTTGCAACAATTCTTTTTCCGAGGGAATTTGCTTGTCTAAGTATTGACAGGAATTAAAAAATATAAATACTAAAAAAAGGTAATTCTGCTTCAAGGTTTTGTGTTTGAATTGGACTAATATTCTATAAAAATACAATTATTTTTTTTGAGATGCTTTCGAAAGCAAATAATCTTCGTAGTTTTCAGCAAACCATTTCTTTTTGATCGCAGCGGCAATTTCTTTTTGATCGGAATACGAAGCCACCAATCGATCTGGAAGAACAGCAGTTTGGATTGTATATTTATAAAATTCCTCCTAATTCAATACCGAGTTTGGGTCTGATTTTTTATCGAAAAAATCAAAAAAAGCGCATCAAACTCTTTCAAATAAAAATTCAATACTTTTGAGTGTTCAAAATTAGTAAAAATAAATTTATGGATGTACTGCTTTTGGTTCTTGGTTTTATGTGTATGATTTTAGGCGTTTTGGGTAGTTTTTTACCGGTTCTGCCCGGACCTGGCATCAGTTGGGTTGGATTGGCATTACTGTATTTCACAAATGCTGTTCCGGTAAATTATTGGATTTTAGGAATTACTTTATTGATCACCGTGATCCTATCGGTTTTAGATTACGTGATTCCGGCAAAGGGAACTAAGCGATTTGGCGGAAGCTCCTATGGTATTTGGGGCACTAACATCGGATTGATCGTGGGGATTCTTGCTCCTGTCCCTTTTGGATTCATTATCGGCCCTTTTGTTGGTGCGTTGATAGGTGAACTTATTTATGATTTTAAAGACCATAATCGAGCTTTGAGAGCGGCTACAGGTTCCTTTATAGGGTTTCTGGCATCCAGCTTTATGAAATTTGTGGTTTGCGTGATGTATTTAGGATTGTTTGTGTGGATTGTCTGGAATTATAAATCTGAGTTATTTTAAGGGAAATACGAAATGAAAGGCATGTATGCTAACCCACTGAACTCCCAAACCTGCTACATTTAAATCAAAAAAGCTATCCACAAAGTGGAAAGCTTTTCATTGGTCTAACTACTAAACCCGCTACGAGTTACAAATTCGCAGCAAACAACACAACTAACGTTAAAAACCTTTTAGGGGCAAAAAAGCCTTTCTGTTACGAAAGGCTTTCCCCAATATTGCGGTCTGGACGGGACTAATCTATGTGTTTTGTTATCAGTGATCTAAGTTGTTTTACTTTTTTATGTTTCCGAATTGTATGTCTATTTATCCATTTAATGCTTGCTTGATTATAAAAATAGTGATTAATTTGTCCTGTCCGTATATAAACTTAATAAATTGGACAATAATTTTTTATTATGAATGAGGAATTAAATTTAAAAGGAATTGATGGTGTTTTAAGTAAAGAGGAATTAAATGAGTTACTTAATTTACATGATGAGTATGACTTCAATGGCGATGATGACGATGTATCAATAAACACAACCAAACACATATCTACTGAACCTAAATCAGAACTTAGAGAAACAGACACAAATTTTTCAAGTGCATTTGAACTATACAATCAGAAAGTTGAAGTTATTCCAAAGCTATTACATCCATTTTTGCAAAAAGTAGGCTTAGCATCTTTAGTAGGAACTTCAGATTCTGGTAAATCAACATTTCTAAGACAATTAAGCTTGTCTATTGCTTTGAATCTTGAAGCCTTTTTAGGATTCCGTCTAGACAGTAGAAGCAATAAAGTTATTTATGTGAGCACGGAAGATGACTCAAGTGCGATAAGCTTTTCTATTAGAAAGCAGGTAGACTATTTACTAAAAGAAAACAAATCAGTCGATTTGAATCTATTGAATAATCTTCAATTCATCTTTGAAACAGATAACCTCTTAGAGAAGCTTAGCAAAAAATTGCAAAATGATTCTGTTGATTTGATTATCATTGATGCTTTTACTGATGTATTCACTAAAGAACTGAATGCAAACACTCAAGTAAGACAATTTTTAAATGACTATGATAAACTAGCTAAAAAACATAGCTGTTTAATCCTTTTCCTTCACCATATTGGTAAAAACACATTGAAATCAGCACCTAGTAAAGATAGTATTATTGGAAATCAGGCATTTGAGGCAAAGATGAGGGTAGTATTAGAGTTAAGACCTAATCAGTACAAACAAAACAGGAAAGATTTATGGGTTTTAAAAGCAAATTTTTTGGATTCAGATCAGAAAACTAAAAGTCATGTTCTGGAGATGAATGACACTATGATTTTTAAAGCTACCGGAGAAAGAAATGACAAGCTAAAAACTTCTAAATCAAGTGACGATAAGATTATAGGAAAAGTTATGGAATTAAACAAAGAAGGGCTTTCTGTTAGAAAGATTGAAGAGGCACTCAAAGACACTGAATTCAAACTAGGAAAATCTTCTATAGCTGAAATAGTAAGCAAAGCTTCAAAAACTAAAAAATAAATTTAGTGCCATTGTTTTAATTTTACTCGCTTGCAATCTTATTCTCCGCAATTGTTTTATGCAATCAAGAGTATTACTAATAACACTATTGACATTGACAAATGGGTTTACAAAGATAAATTATTGAAAAGGTAGGGAAAAGAATAGAGATTTCGATACCGTACTTTTAATAGTTATTGGAGAAACAGAGCCGTTTAATACAGCTTCTAATTATCTTATCTGTCAAAAATGGACATTATTCTTATTTTGGGAATACCCTATACATAAACAATGGTAAATAATGTCCCCATTCTAAAGCTAATTGACAATTGAAACAGTCGTAATGTATTTTGTGTTGTTACACTTTTCCACCATCAGATCCTTCACAACCTCTTTAGTAATAATTTACAATTGGATTTTTAATAAATAATTTCCATAATTTTACTGTTTATAAAACCTTACAATGATCCAAACAAAATTACCTGTTGAATTACAAATCACAAAATACATATCTGAACAAAAAAACCAAATCCTTCAGCTCATAGATGTAAACCATAGAATTCTTCTGCAGGCAAATCCTGGTTCTGGAAAAACTTATTTTTTCGAAGAAATTGCTAAAGATATAATTAGTGGCAAACGGAAAGGTCGATTAATATTTGTTGCTCCATTCCTTATTATAACAGAACAATTTGCTAATAAAGTGAATGTCAATTTACAACTAAAATATGACTCACGTAAAGAGTTGTTTCCTACAGATAAAATTATCACTTCTACTTTCCAAAGTCTAAGACATGTTTCCAATGAATTAGATAAGGATGACATTATAGTAATTGACGAGGCTCATGCATTGTTTTATAGTTATCCAAAGACCAATAATGACAGGCAATTCTATCTGTCAACGATTCAGGATTTATACCATACGAAGGCAAAAGTGGTTTTAATGTCTGGAACTCCTAATTTGAGTCTGGTAAGTACATTGCGTTTACATCATATAAAAATTGCTAAAAGCAACGAGATAAAAGCTAAAATCAATATTAACTTTTCAAAATCCCAAAACATTGATATTGCACGAGATTTTGCTGTAAACGCAATAAACCAATACGGAAAAAAGAGTCTAAATATTATTTACATCAAGAGCATAATACAATGTAATAACATCTGTGACATGCTAATTAGCCTAGGTTATACCGCAAAGGTTTTAACTTCATTTGAAAAAAATGAGTCAACTTATAAAAGTATCTCAGATATAGAGTTAGTACCCAAAGGGATACAGTTTATAGTTACCACGAATGTTATTAGTACTGGAGCCAACATAAAGAACTGGACATGCTAACTTAGCCATCACATTAAGTTAAGAAATAATCTTAATTTTAGCCTATGAAACAAGTCCGCAAAAT
>NZ_RYDI01000002.1:0-414069 GCF_003970335.1 Flavobacterium sp. LS1P28
GAAATCAGATTACAATAATGTCAATGAACATAATACTAACCAGCTGGTTTTCAACTTATTTTAAGTGGACACTAGTGATCAAGTGCCATTAATAAATCAAAATCTGAGGCTATAGAAAAAGACCGAATTTGGTTAAATTTGAGTAATAATGAAGGTGCTTTCAAACAAATCTTAATAGGATATGCAACGGGAGCGACAAATGATTTTGACCGTTCTTTTGACGGTGAGAGTTTTGAAGGAAATCAATATTTAGACTTTTATAGTAGGAGTCAAGATAAGAATTTAGTAATTCAGGGGCGTGCATTACCGTTTGAAGAGACAGATGAAATAAAATTAGGTTTTAGCAGTAAAGTAGCAGGAGCTTTTATCATTAAAATAGATCAGACAGATGGAGTGTTAGTCAATAAAAATGTTTTTATTGAGGATAAATTAAATAATAATCTTGTTGATATAACAAACAAAAGCTATGCTTTCACTACTGCTGTGGGAATATTTGACGATCGTTTCGTTTTGCGATATACAAACAAAAACCTAATTTCGGATGAATTTATAAAAGAAGATGAATCTGTTTTTGTATCGACTAAAAACAAAGAGTTGCAAATAAAATCAACCAAAGAATTCATAGAGCAGGTTGTTGTATACAATTTAGCAGGAAGTACAATTTATCAAAAAAACGAAATCGACAACAATGATTTCTCAGTTCTGAATTTACTTGTTGGTCATCAAGTTGTGTTGGTAAAAATAGTTTTGCAGCATGGAAGGGTTGTTGCCAAGAAAATAGTGTACTAAAATAGAAGTCTAAAAAAACCATCTTGCTCCTGCAAGATGGTTTTGAGTCTTTATTCAAAAACGAAGATTATTTCCCTTTGCCAGATGCTTCAAGGTTCTTCTCGATGGTATGTCCTGGTCGTGACCATTTTGGTTTTTCACCCAAGGGAGCAAATTGAGAATCTACAGCTTCAACGGTTTGAGGCTGAGAAACTTTTGTAAAGGGTTTTTGTGGATTTAAACCTAACATTTCAAACATTTTCATGTCTTCATTTACGTCAGGATTTGGAGTGGTCAATAACTTATCTCCAGCAAAAATGGAATTGGCACCAGCAAAAAAGCACATGGCTTGACCTTCACGACTCATGTTCATTCTTCCCGCAGAAAGGCGGACTTGGGTTTCTGGCATGATGATTCGGGTTGTGGCTACCATTCGGATCATTTCCCATATTTCAACTGGTTTTTCTTCTTCCATTGGCGTTCCTTCCACAGCAACCAAGGCGTTTATAGGCACTGACTCCGGTTGTGGGTTTAAGGTAGAAAGTGCGACAAGCATTCCAGCTCGGTCTTCAATACTTTCTCCCATTCCAATTATTCCGCCGCTACAAACAGTGACATTTGTTTTACGAACATTTTCTATAGTTTGCAAACGGTCTTCAAATCCGCGGGTCGAAATTACTTCTTTATAATATTCTTCAGAGGTGTCTAAATTATGGTTGTAAGCATATAAACCAGCTTCTGCCAGTCGATGTGCTTGGTTTTCAGTGATCATTCCAAGGGTACAACACACTTCCATATCCAGTTTGTTTATGGTACGGACCATTTCCAGTACCTGGTCAAATTCAGGACCATCTTTTACATTTCTCCAAGCGGCGCCCATGCATACACGGGATGATCCGCTTGATTTTGCACGCAAAGCTTGTGCTTTTACCTGACTTACTGACATTAAATCATTGCCTTCAATTTCAGTATGGTAACGCGCTGCTTGCGGACAATAACCGCAGTCTTCAGGGCATCCGCCAGTTTTTATGGATAAAAGGGTAGAAACTTGAACCACGTTAGGATCATGGTGTTCTCTATGAATAGAAGCTGCTTCATACAGCAAGTCCATCATAGGTTTGTTATATATTGCGATAATTTCGTCTTTGGTCCAATTGTGTTTTGTAATGCTCATTGATACTATTTTTTGATGGCTCAAAAGTAGTTAAATTGTTCTAAAGAACCAATGTAATACCATTGAAAAGCCGGTTCTGAAAATTTTAATAGCCAAATTAAGCAGATGTATACCGGTGTTTTTATATTCCATAAATTCTGGGCGTAGTATTGTAGATACAGCGGTTTATTGATATAGCGGATTTTAAAATTTAATAATACCGTCGCAAAGACCAATACTAATTGTGCTTTGCGACGGTATTAGAGGAAGGATTAATTTAAAATATAGGTTATGATTCAGCTCCGTGTTTGTCTGATGCATAGCGGGGGTCCCAATACAACATAAGCATAAAGGTGACAACTACAGCGGATACTATCCCTTCAAAAAACAAAGAAATGGAATACGTCATCACCGACGGATCCCCGCCAAATAAAAAGGTTTTGGATAGTGATCCCACATAAGCATCACCACCTTTGGAATAACTGTAAATAATTAAGCCAATAATGCTCAAAAATATTCCTGTAAGCGCCGTTAATAATGCTGAAACCGCATTAGAAACTAATATTGTTTTGTTTTCGGAAAAATTAGCCTTTAGTGTTCTATGGGCGCCGTAAAAGACAAACAACACGTTAAATAAACGCAACAAATAAATATCTGCCAGGCCTAAAAGTTCCATTATTAAGAAATAAAGACCAATTCCTATGAAAATAATGAATCCGTTTACTAATTCTTTAGGTAGTTTCATACAGTTAGTTTTAAAATTTAAAAATGATACATTTCTTATAAAAAGCATCCTATTTTCAAATTTACAGAAAAAATAGTAATGTTTTATGAAAAAATCAATATTTATTCCAATAGGCAAGTGCTGTTTTTTTGTCTTTTTCAAGTTGTTCTTTTAGTACGTCAACTGATTCGAATTTTTGTTCGGAACGAATTCTTTGAAGTATCGAGACACTAATATCTTGATTGTATAAATCAGCATCGAAATCAAAGTAATGAATTTCTATCGACTGATTTTGTCCATCAACAGTAGGATTGAACCCAATGTTCATCATCCCGAAAACCGTTTTTTGATTGATACTACTTTGTACAATGTACACTCCATTTTGTGGAATCAGTTTGTAGTTTTCTTCAATTTTTAAGTTAGCCGTTGGAAAACCGATAGTCCTTCCCAGCTGTTTTCCTTGAATAATTTTCCCAGTGAGTGAATAATCATAGCCTAAATATTCATTAGCCAGCGCCATATCACCTTCTAATAAGGCCTTTCTGATTTTAGTGGAACTCACGGAAATGGCATTGATTTCCTGAACGGATATTTGTTCTACTTCAAAATTATACTCTTTTCCAAAGGCGATAAGATCATCAATATCAGCTGTTCGATTTCGTCCAAATCGATGGTCGTGGCCTATTATTATCTTGTGGATGTGAAAACGATCTACGAGAATAGTACTTACAAATTCTTCGGCAGTCAATCTTGAAAAAGTTTCGTCAAAAGGATGGATGACAAGGTTTTCGATACCAATTTTTTCCAACAAATCAATTTTCTCAGTGATAGTGTTGAGTAATTTTAGATCAGAATGTTCCTGTAAAACCATTCGGGGATGCGGAAAAAAAGTAAGTACCAGACTTTCGTAATTCTCGTTTTCCGTATTTTGGGTCAGTTTATTCAGGATTTTTTTGTGCCCAATATGGACACCATCAAAGGTACCCAACGTTAGAATTGTTTTTTTTGGGGAAACGAAATCGTTTATAGAATGAAAAATCTTCAAAGCAAGTGTTTTATAATGGTGCAAATTTAAGGTATACAATTGATATAATTAAAAAAGGATTGAAAAGTTCAATGCTTTTTTAATGTATTATAGCCTTTAATTTATTTTTTAATAAACGGAATAGTAGTCGTTTCAGATTGATTTTTCGATAATTTTAAAAAATAAATACCTTGCGATAAATGGGAGACGTTTATCTGAAGATCCTCCGCTGATTCTATTTTTTTTGATTTTAGGATCTGACCTAAAGTATTGATAATAGTGTAAACCTCCGGAGTATTGAGTTTGTTCTCACTAACTACGTTCAGTATGTTAGAGGTGGGATTTGGGTAGAGGTAAACCGAATTTAATTTTTCTATATCGACGGTAGATAATGATCCAATTCTAAAACTTTTAGATTGGGTTCCCCCAAAGGCTCCTCCGGTAGCAATAATTTCATTCGTAGGGGTTGATACAGTGTAAGAGCCATTTCCGAAATCACAACAGATGCCGTCATCTTGAGTATCAAATATAGTAAAAGTGTAACAATCATTGACTGCGAGATCGAAGGTTGCATTGATTGGATCAGGAAGCGGCCCGGTTTCTGGAAGATCTGTATAAGGGCCTCCTTTGTATAACACGGTTCCGGCTGAATTTGTAAGATTCCAGGTGGTTTCTGAACCATAATAGTCTTGTTGTAAGGAGAAAACTACTGTATTGCTGGCGTAATTTTTTGTAATGTCAAAATTTATAGTATCGCTGTTGTTGGCGCTGTTTTGATCCGTTTTCCTATTGGTACTAGTTATTGTACTGCTGAAATCATGATTGCCTCCAGTAGTAGTCAAACTATTTAAAGTAATATTTTGGGATTCGTTATTTGCCAGGCTTCCAGTCCAATTATAGGTTTGCAGGTTGTTATTATCAATTCCATAACTGATTGAGGCTTGAGTCAATGTTGCGCTGCCTTTATTCACGATTCTAATAACAGGAATAAAGCTAGTGCCGCAAGGAGGAATGTTTAAGTTTATAACCATTGTTGAAGCATCATTGGCAAAGATGATCCCCGGGGTAAGTGCATCCGAAGTTTTCAAAGAAGCCCGTCTTACGGAATTATTCATTACAGTAATCATTCGTGCTTTTTGATCTGCTGTAAAGATGTTCATACAAGTGTCATCCGTATAGTCCATATAATTTTCAACCATATCTAAGCCTGGGGATGCGGGACAGGAATCAATATTTGATGGGCAGCCCGTGTTTTCTTGTCCTGCATTAGGCGTATCTTGACAAAAATCGTCTACATCACAGCCTCCGTCTCCCCAAATGTGGCGCAGCCCAAGCCAGTGTCCTACCTCATGGGAGGTTGTTCTCCCTTTGTCATAAGGAGTAGTGTAGTTTCCTCCGGTAAAATAACTGGATGAACCAAAAAAAGTATAACCAATCACGACACCGTCAGTGTTAGCGAAGCCTTCATCTTGATTTATTCCCGGCAGTCCGGAAGCACTAGGAAATTGTGCGTATCCCAAAAGATCGGTTTTGGTAAATTTGACTACCCAAATATTAAGGTATTTTTCAGGATTCCATTGTGTTTGGGGTTTTAGAGAGCCATCAATATCGACAGTAGACCAGCTTTCTCGCCCTAAGTTTACATGGTTTATCCCGTTTGATGAAATGCCCGATGGATCTCGTTTAGCCAGTGCGAATTCTATTTCTACATCAGCTCCTACAGAATTGGTGTTGAATCCTGGAGTGTTAGCTTTTTTTCTGAAATCTTCGTTGAGTACTTGAATTTGAGAAATTACTTGTTCATCAAAAATATTTTCATCACTGCCTAAAAGGTCGCCATTATGAATTACATGAACGACAACCGGTATGGTGATGACTGCATTTGTTTTGAATCCTTGTGCAGCATTCTTTTTTTTATTTTTTTCGAGTTCAATCTTTGGTGCTATCCATTGTTCAAATTCAGCAGTAGATATTCTGTTTGGATTTTTGGATTTCAGGTATTCTTCATATTCTGTCGTGGCACATCGAATTACAGAACCTTCCGGAATGATTTTATTTTTGCCAAAAAGGAGCGTTTTTGAAGGGGTGTTATTTACTTGTGCAAACGTAGGATTGATTGAAAAAAAAAAGCACAGTGTAATAAAAAAAATAATTTTTTTCATATTATGGATGTGTTTAGAAAAGGGTAATTCAATGTGTTGATTTTTAGTGTGTATTAAAAACATGCATTAAAATTAATTATTATTTTTATCTAATACAAATTAAAAAAAACAGAGGCGTACAAAGGAAGCATATTCCTTTTTTTATTTCCCGTTAAATGTGGTCATGGTAATTTCCAGTCCGGAAGTTCCAAAGGATTTTATGATTTCGGAGGCTAATTCCAGTCGTTCCGTAAGCGCTGTTTTTTCAGTATCATCCCAGTCGCCAAGGACATAGTCAACTTGTTTTCCTTTTTTGAATTCGTCACTGATCCCAAAACGGAATCGGGCGTAATTTTGCGTATTCAATACCAGATTGATGTTTTTGAGTCCGTTGTGTCCGCCATCGCTTCCTTTTTGTCGGATGCGAATGGCTCCAAAAGATAGATTCAAATCATCGGTGATCACCAGAATATTTTCAAGTGGAATATTCTCTTTTCCCATCCAGTATTGCACGGCTTTTCCGCTCAAATTCATATATGTGTTGGGTTTGAGTAGCAAAAAAGTTCTTCCTTTGAATTTGTATTGGGCCAGTGTACCTAGTTTTACGGTTTCGAAAGTAACGCTTTCTTTCCGGGCGAGGAAATCCACGATTTTAAAACCAATGTTGTGGCGAGTGTTTACATACTCGGCGCCAATGTTGCCGAGTCCTATTATTAAAAATTTATTACTCACGTTTTCTATATTATTTTTTTGGTGTTCGAGAGCCTCTGATTTCCTACAATCTGTATTATTCTCAGTTTTTGTAGGTGAGAATAAATTTGAAATCCATTTTATCATACTGCAAAAATAGACTTAATTAGAATAGTGTACTATTAGATTTTTAGAAAATCGGTATTGGGAACAAAATAGTTCTGGATAGCCCTGATGGGAGTGGCATCCCGCGCTTTTTGGCGTGGATACAACGGACAGCAGGAGGGGCGTTGTTGTGAAAATGGGTAGTTGTGCTCCTTGTAATTTAAAATAGGATAATGAGGTTTCTCGTTGCTCTAAATGAAAAAATAAAAAGCAAAAAAAAGCACCAGTTGTAGAGCTGATGCTTTCTTGAATGATTGAAAAAATATTATTTTTTCTTTCCTTTTACGGGAGCTTTTGCTGCTTTTGCTGCCTCTTGAGCTGCTTTCATAGCGGCACGAGAGATTTTCACTTGACAAATTACAGTGTTGTCCGGGTGCATGATTTTGTAGTCCGGAGAAGCTACTTTAGTAACGTACAATTTGTTACCCATGTCTAAGGCAGTAATGTCAGCTTCAATAAAATCAGGAAGATTTTTTGGTAAAGCTTTTACTTTTAGTTTACGAGTGTTCAAACGTAAATCTCCACCGGCCATAACTCCTTTAGAGTTACCAATGATTTTTACAGGAACTTCCATAGTGATTTCTTTGTCATCAAATAATTGAAAGAAGTCAATGTGTAAGATCTTGTCAGACACCGGGTGAACCTGAATGTCTTGTAAAATAGCGTTAAATGATTTTCCTTCACCTAGATTGATCTCAACTGTGTGAGCGTTTGGGGTGTAAACCAAGTTTTTGAAAGCCATAACTTCTGCTGAGAAATGAACTGCCTGATTTCCTCCGTATAATACGCAAGGAACCAATCCAGCATTACGTAGGGCTTTAGTCGCAACTTTACCCACGCTTTCTCTTTCTGATCCTTTAATTGTAATCGATTTCATTGTAAAAAAATATAGTTATTAAATAATATTACTTGTTTGGCTTTTAGCTTTTGGCTATCAGCATGACTTTATAACTTTAAGACATTGGACTTTACGACTAATGTATTACATTATAAATTTTCCACTTATGGAATTGTTGTGGTGCACCATGTGCATAACTTCAGCAAAAAGAGGCGCACAACTCAACACTCTTATTTTTTTTGATTCTTTCTTTAACGGAATAGAATCGGTGACGATTAATTCTAATAATTTAGAATTCTCTATTTTTTCGTAAGCATCCCCGGATAAAATCGCGTGTGTACAAATTGCTCGTACGCTCAGTGCTCCTTTTTCGATCATTAAATCTGCGGCTTTCGCCAAAGTGCCTCCGGTATCAATCATGTCATCTACTAAGATTACATTTTTACCTTTAACTTCACCAATCAATTCCATGGTGTCAATAATATTGGCTTCTTTTCTTTGTTTGTAACAAATCACCACATCCGATTCTAAGAATTTAGAATACGCATAGGCTCTTTTTGAACCTCCCATGTCTGGAGAAGCGATAGTCAGATTGTCTAAACCTAAACTTTTTACGTACGGCAAGAATATTGTCGATGCAAAAAGGTGATCTACCGGTTTTTCAAAGAATCCTTGAATTTGATCTGCGTGCAAATCCATGGTCATTACTCTTGTTGCGCCTGCAGCATCAAGTAAATTAGCCACTAATTTAGCTCCTATCGGAACTCTTGGCTTATCTTTTCTATCTTGTCTTGCCCAACCAAAGTAAGGAATTACTGCCGTTATGTGTCGTGCCGAAGCCCGTTTTGCAGCATCAATCATCAGTAACATTTCCATCAAATTATCTGCCGTTGGAAAAGTAGAACAAACGATAAAAACCCGTAATCCTCTGATAGACTCTTCATAAGAAGGCTGAAATTCACCGTCGCTGTATTTTGACATGGTGATTTTCCCTAAAGGGATTCCGTATTGCTCTGCTATTTTTTCAGCCAGATAGACACTTTGTGAACACGCAAAAATTTTAGCTTCTGGTTCTAGGTGTGACATTTAATTTGTTGTTTTTATTCCGCTGCGCTCCATACTGTTGGCTTTGTCATTTGTATAAAGCCGTATGTTTGTATTTGCCTCGGGTGTAGTTAGTTGTGTGTTGTGTTTTTAACGAGGTGCAAATTTATAAAATTTATTCAACTCTGAAAGGAAAAAATTAAGTATTTTTAGTTGAACATTTAATATTATTTTTTACATTTGCATCGTGTTAAAGGAATTGATGGTTGATTTAAACACAACCACCTCTTTTATTGCGTTGAAATAACTGTTGTTATTTCATGTCTAGCTAAGCCCGGATGGCGGAATTGGTAGACGCGCTGGTCTCAAACACCTGTGGGAAACCGTGCCGGTTCGACTCCGGCTCCGGGTACAAAAACCGCTTCGAAAGAAGCGGTTTTTTTGTTTTATGTCACAATGAATTCCTGTGTAGTTTTGCTTTGTTTGCTATTGATTGCGGGCACGGAATTCAATTCCGCGCGATCAAAGAGAGATGTATCCGCGCTATCGGGGAAATAATATATTTATTATTAGTCTAAAGTCTTATTATTCAGCGAATGAAAAATAAAATAATTAATAACTACAGAAGTGCTAAATAATAATTCATTGCTCATTTTAAATATACATACTATGATTACTGAAAGAACAAAATATTATTTACTTTTCACAATTATTACCGTTTGTTGTTTTGATTTTAGCTGAAATTATATTTGAATAGTAACCTTTGATTTAATCTTTCAACAAAAAAAGAGCAACTGTTATAGCTGCTCTTCCTGTTTAAACTAATTATGTTGTACCAATTATCGTTTGATGAAAATTTACAGACGATTGAATTGACATCGTTGATGTTTTTATTAATTCAGTACGATTACTGTTTCAATAACCTTACTACCTTCATTTATATTTACTTTGTTGATTTTTCCATTTTCCATATATTTGATAAAGGCTGTTTTATCAGTGTTTTCAAGTGTTACCTTTACATATTTAGTGTCAACTCTTTTTAACGAACCTGTAAGTGCATCCACACCCCAGCCAATTATGCTAAAGCCATTCAAGATTGCAACTAAATTAAATTTTGAATCCATTACAACAACCTTCTCTTTGTAATTATCTAACTTAAAGTCAACCCTGTCGTCTGCCTTTACTTTGATTTGAACTGGCGTAGTTCCTTTTTCAAATCCGTTGATAAATACTTTTGCACCTGAAGGGTCTGTTTCAAATAATACGTTTCTTTTTGAGCCTGTAAAAATAGATGCACAACTTGTAAAAAGTAATGAAGCGATAACCAGTGATAAAATAAATTTAATTTTCATAATAATGTAACTTATAATTGGCTTACTTCAGTTTAAAGTCTTTTTTCGGCTTGTTCCGACTTTTTATATTCTCAGTCCCTTTTTGAGTAGTAATTAAGCGACATTTGTTTTTTTTAATAAAATTATACCTGCAAAACTATGTTTAAAAAAAGAGAGCCACAATACCCACTTTTAGTGATTTTTCAAATATTAAATCTAGACATCAAATTCACCTGTAGAGGTTGGAGAATCCTGTTTTGTTTGTTGTTTGATGTTTAATCTTCATTTTAGCGAGAATGCTTCCATTCGCTTCGTGGTGGTATGGTTGTTTTTATGGAAATAATAATCAAAGTGTTGTATGACAACTTCTTTGGTGCCCAATGCATTTAGGAAGTCTTCAGGAATTCTAATCCCGTGAGAATTACCTATTTTTATTATTTGTGTTTGGCGGACTTTTATCATCCAACAAATGTAATTTACTTTTGTGGTTACTTTTTTGTTTTTTTAACATATCATCTCAAAGGAGTTTATAGAGTTTATCTCATCACAATGAATTCCTGATAATCAAAGCACTTTTGTTCTCAATTTGCTCTTTTTTGCCTTTCAAAATCATTTGTGCCAGTAACTTTCCCATAACTTCAAAATTGGTTGAAATCGTTGTGATGCCGTTTTCAACTACCTTTTTAAGCGGGGTTTCGTTGTATGATATAATGCCGTAATCACTACCCAATTGTAGGTTTTGCATTTTTGCTTTTTCTATAACGCTGACTAAATCCCGGTCACTCGGGATGATGTACACTTCGCCTTTATTAATTTCCCGATTCTTAAATTCAGTGATGATTTCATAATCGAAAGCAAAGTCGCTGCAGAAATTTTCAAAACCTATTTTCATGCCCAGCGGTTCGCGAAATCCCGGGAAAATCATAATCAGTTTTTTGTATTTGTTCAATCTGGATTTCCCTTTCAGTAAGCCGTCATAAATGTCTTTTACGAAATTTTGATACACGGCAGGAAAGGATTTTAGTTCTGGATTGGTTTGATCTAATATGTAAACATCGTTAACTGGTAGGGTTTTTATAATTGATGCCGCCCCGACTAAATTGGTAGGCATGATAATATATTTAGTGTAGTTTCCATTACCGTCATTTATTAGTTTTTTAAAGACTTGAATATTAAAATGATGGAAGAAAATGTCAACCTGAACGTTGTCTCCGATGGTCTCTAAGAATGAATTGTAGATGTCTTCTTTGAAAATATTTAATTCATCAAAAAGTAAAAATATCCTTTGTTTTATAGTGATTTCAACACTTTTTAAATAATAGCCTTTGCCCGGAATGGCATAAATAATTCCTCTTTTTTTTAATTCTTCATAGGCTTGCAAAACCGTATCACGGGACAAGGAGAATTCCAGACAGACTTTGTTTACTGAGGGAAGTTTATCGCCTTTTCGTAGTTTTTCGTGTTCTATTGCCTTCTCTAAGGAGAAAATGATTTGTTTGTATTTAGGAACTCCAAGGTTGTTCTGAATCGAAATTATTTTCATGCAGCAGTCAATTTTTTGGCAATATACAAAAACTGGTAGGTACTGGTATGCAAAAGCAAACAATTACTATACTTTTGATTTTTAATATTTCATAAAAAAATAATAAAAACAAAACAGATAGTATACTTTTTTACTAATAATACAACGAAATTGTTTGCTTTTTGTAGCTGCAAAGGATGTTAGTTGTTTTTTAGATTCAAGTAACTTGACTGCTGTGTATTAACAGTCTAATATATGCAGAAACTATAATTCTGTTAGAGCGCTATCAATAAGGCGAAACAGATGGGAGAGAAATAAGAGTATAATTATCTAATCTAAACACAAAAAAGACTAGGAATTAATGGAAAAGTGAAAGGAAACTTTATCAGGGAAATACGCCTACAAATCATGGTTGTAGAAATTTTCCAAATTTATTTGAGTTCGTATTAGGAAATAAACTCAAGGAGTAGAAAAATAAAACAATTTAAGTTTAGTGGTATAGTAAGGAACATCTAATTATTGACATTTATTTTTTTTAATGTCAATGTACAACAAGTTATTGCAAAAGTAAGAGAAGTAGAAGATAAGATTAACCCGAAGCAAACTTTAAAACTGAAGTTTTTTAAATTCTCTCTAAGATTTATTACATCCATTAAAAAGAATTATGATAGTAACGCTAATTTAAAAAACAACAATAAATAATGAGTCAAATTCTGTTAAAAGATAGTCACAATTGTGTTTTTGCTCGAATTAGGGATGGTTAAAATGTTTACTCATTAGAAAGACCAAGACAAATTAAAACTATTTAAAATGAAAAAATCAATGAAAACAAAAATCAACCAAATTTTAAAGCAGAGATATTACCTCTTACTTTTTTTTAGTTTTTTACTACAACAAAGTTATGCTCAAGAGCAAATTAAAATTACGGGAAAAATAACATCCGCTGTCAATGGAGATGGGATTCCACTTGCCAATATTCTTGTGAAGAATACTTCAATCGTAACCGTAACAGATTTTGATGGGAATTTCTCCATTATGGCCAAACCGGGTCAAGTACTTGTTGTTTCCTACCAAGGATATGTATCAAAAGAGATTACAGCAACCAAAGAGACCGTAGTTACTATTTCTTTAACCGAAGACATTCTTGCTTTGAATGAAATTGTAGTTGTAGGATACGGTTCTCAGAACAAGAAAGATTTAACAGGAGCTGTTTCTTTGGTAAAAGCCAGTGAAATTCAGAAAAGACAAATCACAACAGTTGCAGAAGGATTACAAGGCACTGTTACAGGGGTTAAGGTTCGTGGCGGCGGTAGACCTGGTCAAGAAGCAAACGTCGAGATTCGGGGTTTAAAAAACCTTCAAAATACAAATCCATTATACGTGATCGATGGATTGATTACCTCTGGAAATAGAGACTTTAACCCGAATGATATTGAAAGTATTCAGGTGTTAAAAGATGCGTCTTCTGCTGCAATTTACGGTTCCAGAGCCGCAAATGGTGTAATTATCATTACCACAAAAAAAGGGAAAAAAGGACCACTTAAGATCGACGTTTCTGCGAAAACAAGTATTACAACAATGCCAAGATATGATTTAATGGGAACTGAGGAGTTCGCAAAATTTAATAATCAGGCGTATGATAATGCAGGAATTCCGAGACAAAATCTTAATATGGCAGTAAACACGGACTGGCAGGAAGAAGTTTTTCAGACAGGAATGATGCAGGATTATAATGCCAGTTTTTCAGGAGGAGGCGACAACTCAACTTTCTTCATGTCGGGAAATTATTTTGGAAATAAAGGAACTGTAGTTTCAACAGGTTTCAACAGAATTTCATTTAGAGTAAACTCAAGCGGAACAAAAGGAATTTTTAGTATAGGGGAAAATTTAGCAATTAGTAATTCTAAAACAGATGAAATGTCATTCGATCCAACCGAACCGTGGAACGGAAATCCACTTATTGATATTTACAGATTAATTCCGACAGTTCCAGTTTATGATGCAGCTAATCCTGGGGGGTATGGTTATGGAAAACAAGGTGTAGCTGAAGTTTTTGGAGCAAACCCTTTGGCACTTGCTGATTTAGCAAATGTAAAAAATGAAAATTTTAGAATTAGAGGGAATCTATGGTCAGAGTTAAAATTTACTCCGTGGTTACAATATCGTTTCAATTTTGGATATGAAACTAGTTTTGACAGCTACAATCTTCTCAGAAAAACTGGAAATTGGAAGTTAAATCAGCCTTTTGAAAGATCTTTTGCCAATCAAAATAAAGGTAGATCAGAAACTACACTTTTTGAAAATACGTTGACTTTCAAAAAAGAATTTGGGAAACATGATTTAACAATTTTGGCAGGACAAACTTACCAAGAAGACAATTATAATCGGATTTACGGAACTAAGAGAAATCTGGTACAAAACTCAGGTACAGGAGAATATTATGACGTTTTAGATTTAGGAGATTCGCCAGAAGTTGGAGGATTTATAAATGAAGCGGCTTTGACGTCCTATTTAGGAAGACTAGAATACAATTATGATAATCGTTACTTATTTAATTTCGTTATCAGACGTGATGGATCTTCAAAATTTAGCGATGAGAATAAATGGGGTAATTTTCCTTCTGTTTCTGCTGGATGGAGAATTAGCAACGAGTCTTTCTTTAAATCAGAATTCATTAACGATTTAAAATTAAGAGCCAGTTACGGAGAATTAGGAAGTGGAAATATTGGAAATTACGAATATCAATCTTTCATTAATACTTTTGGAGCGATTGTTTTAGGAGACGGACAAACGGTACATCCTTCGGCAACTCAAGTTAGATTAGCAAATTCAGAATTGCGTTGGGAAAAATTAAAACAAACTAATTTTGGTTTAGATCTTGGAGTTTTAAATACTGATTTACGATTAACTGCAGATTATTTTGTTGCGCGTACAGAAGATGTATTGTTTGGTTTTCCAATTTTATTGACCACAGGTAATGATGGAGGAAATCCGATTTCAAATGCGGCAACTGTAGAAAACAAAGGTTTTGAATTGGAGCTGGCTTACAACAAAAAAATCAATGACTTCTCTTTTAATGCTTCTGTAAACTTTACGAAAGTAAACAACAAACTCGTTTCATTAGGAAACGGACAAAATCAAAGTATTCAGGAAAATACAATTACCCGCGCCGGAAACCCTGTGGGAATGTGGTTTGTTTTACAAACGGACGGATTATTCCAAAATCAGAATGAAATTGATAGCTATGTAAATTCTGCAGGAACGGTAATTATGCCAAATGCACAACCTGGAGATATTCGTTTTAAGGATGTTAATGGAGATGGTGAAATTACAAGCGAAGACAAAGATGTAGTTGGTAGCCCTTGGCCGGAATTCGAAATGGGTTTGAATGCCGGAGCGGAGTATAAAGGTTTTGATTTTTCTATGAACTGGGTTGCTTCTAGCGGAGCTGTTATTTACAACGGATTCAGAAGTACAGTGGATCGTTTTGATGATAACAGCAATTACAGAACAGGAATTCAGCCATGGACAGCAGAAAATCCAAATACTGATTTTCCTAGAATCACAAAAGGAACGACTTTAAACTCAAGAGGAGATAGTGACCGTTTCTTAGAAAGTGGTGATTATATCCGACTAAAATATATTGGATTTGGATATAATTTATCAGAAAAAAGCTTAAAAAGCAGTGGAATTTCAAGAGCAAGATTAACATTGTCTGCACAAAATATTATTACGATTACAAAATATCAAGGATTAGACCCGGAGTTTAGTAACAGTAATGTTTTTCAAAGAGGTGTTGACAATGGTTCTTTCCCAAATCTTCCGACTTACTCCATTGGTGTTGAGTTTAGTTTTTAATTTTAAAAAAGCATTATAATGAAAAAAATAATAGTAACAACCGTAATTTTTTTAAGTCTTTTTTTTACATCTTCATGTGAAAATGAACTAGACCTATCCAATCCAAATGCCGTAACAGTAGATCAGTACTGGAAGACCGAAAGTGATGCACAAGTAGGCGTTAATTCGATTTATGCCATGTTCTATAAAGAAGGATTATGGGCAAGATGGATATACTTACGTTTAGATATAACCTCTGACGAAGGTTTCAGTAAAAGTCCATGGACAGAATTGGCAGATTGGACCCGATTCAATTATATCAATTATAATTTTGGACCAGGAAATGCAGATACTTGGAGAGATACTTATAAAGCCATCTTTAGATGTAATCAGGTTTTGGCAAATGTCCCAAATATTTCGTTTCAAGATGAAAAAAGCAAAAAAGAAGTTTTAGCACAAGCTAAATTTCTAAGAGCTTTACATTATTATTATGCAGCAATTCTTTGGGAAAATGTACCGATTGTTTTAACTCCATCTATACCAACGGATTTACCTGAACAAAAAAATGTGACCGAAGTTTGGGCTCAAATCGAAACTGATTTGAATGAAGCCTACATTGATTTACCAACAGAATGGCCATCAGCAGAAACGGGAAGACCTGATAAAGGGGCTGCTAAAGCAATGCTTGCCAAAGTATATATGCAACAACATAAATGGCAGTCGGCTAAAGTTGCTTTAGAATATTTGATTTCTGGTGCTGGTGCAAAATACAGTTTAGTGCCTAATTATAGAGATAATTTTACTGATTTGAATGAGAATAATAGAGAATCGGTTTTCGAAATTCAGTTTGGAAATCAGAGAAATGGGCCAGCAGACGAAAGTCAAAGCGCGGCTGTTTCCAGCCAACGTGCACAGTTTTTTGCCCCAAGAAGTATCGGATGGTCAGACGGACAAGCGAGATTTTGGCTAGTCGACGCTTTCAAAAAAGAAAAAAATAAAGACGGTGGTTTAGATATTCGATTAAGATACACCTTATTTTACCCTGATTTATTGGCCGATTTTGGAGACAAAACATACAATAAAACTTGGCAATGGGAAGCAAATGAAGCTTGGTTCAGAAAAGGTAGTAGAGATTATTACAGGGATAATGAAGATTATTACAGTCAAGTAAACTACCGATTAATTCGTTATGCAGATATCTTATTGCGTTACGCCGAAGTCTTGAACGAAACAGGAAATACTGCCGGTGCTTACCAATATGTAGATATGGTAAGAGCTCGTGCAAACATAGGAACTTTAGCGGTTGCGCATCCTGAAATCGGGAATGATAAAGCTAAATTCTTAGAGCAATTAAAAATGGAACGCGTTTTAGAATTGGCTGGCGAAAGTGTTCGTTGGGAAGATTTGAAACGTTGGGGTGATTTAGACACTCAAACAGCTGTGGCTAAAATTGCACTTCGTGATCCTGATTTCAAGAACTTTGTTGTTGGAAAAAATCAAAGATTGCCAATTCCTCAAGTAGAAGTTGACAACAACCCAAATTTGAGTCAACACCCGGAATATTAGACTATAATATTTAAGGGAATGGTCCAGAATCATTCCCTTAAAATTAGCAAAAACTTGTCCCATTGAAAAAAATTATAATGAAAAATACAAAACTATATCTGGCACTCATGCTAGTTGGAATCTTATTAGTTAGTTGCAACAAAACTAAATCAAGCTCAGAAGAAAAGAAAAATACCGTAACAACTGCTGTTGAAAAAAGAGAAATTTGGACAAAAGAACAGGCTAATTCATGGTATGCAAAACAGCCGTGGCTTGTAGGAGCAAATTACAATCCAAGTACCGCCATAAATCAACTGGAAATGTGGCAAGAGGATACTTTTGATCCTAAAAGAATTGATGAAGAACTAGGTTGGGCAGAACAAATAGGAATGAATACCATGCGTGTTTATTTACATGATTTATTACACAAAGATGATGCTGAAGGTCTTTACAAACGAATGAATCTCTTTCTAGCAATTGCTGATAAACATCATATAAAAATTTTATTTGTGCTTTTTGATTCTTGTTGGGATCCATTTCCAGAATCAGGAAAGCAAAGAGCTCCAAAACCACATGTTCACAATTCAGGCTGGGTACAAAGTCCAGGACAAAAAGCATTGGAGGATGAAACACAATATCCTCGTTTAGAAAAATACGTAAAAGAAACGGTTACTCATTTTAAAGAGGATCAAAGAATATTAGGTTGGGATGTTTGGAATGAGCCTGATAACATGACAGGTCCTTCTTATGAAAAAGTTGAGATCGCCAACAAGGTTGATTTAGTGTACACTCTTTTGGGGAAAGTATTTAAATGGGCTAGAGAAAGTAATCCTTCACAACCACTAACCTCTGGTGTTTGGGCTGGTGATTGGATAGAGGCGAATTTAAAACCCATTTTTAAATTACAGTTAGACCAATCGGATGTGATTTCTTTTCATTGTTATGATAAACCCAAAGATTTTTTAAAACGTATCAATGAGCTAAAACGCTACGGAAAACCAATGTTGTGTACTGAATACATGGCGCGTCCGAATGGAAGCACATTCGAAGGATTTTTGCCCATTGCAAAAGAAAATAAAATTGCTATGATCAATTGGGGTTTAGTTGATGGTAAATCACAGACTAAATACTCTTGGGACAGTTGGACTAAAAAATACGATGCGGAACCCCAATTATGGTTTCACGAAGTATTTCATACGGATGGTACGCCTTATAAAAAATCAGAAACCGATTTAATTAAAAAACTAACTTCTGAGGCTAATGCCAAATAAAACATGTTAAAAACTAACCCTATCTTGATTCCTCAAAATAGGGTTATAATACCAAAAAGAATGAAAAAAAGGATTCTAAATACGGTTTTAATACTTACCGTTTTATTGTTAGAAACCATATTATTTGCACAGCAACCTAATCCGCCGGGGCAAGTACAAAATGGTTCAAAAGCAAAGAACGAAGCTTATTTATTTGCACACATGACGCATAACGATTACGGAAGATTGTATTATTCAGTTAGTCTTGATGGCTTACATTGGACTAATTTAAACAACGAAAAAAGAGTCTTTCCGGAATACCAAGGACACCCGGACATTTGCAAAGGTCCGGACGGCAAGTATTATATAGCAGGCAACACCAGCGATGATTCACCAGAAATTAATATATGGATTTCTGATGATTTAATAACTTGGAAAAAGCATGCTGTTTACACGCCAAATCTAAAAAGCACTCCCGATTATTCCAGTGCATTGCAAAGAATAGGCGCTCCAAAATTGTATTACGACAAAGACTCCGCAAAGTTTATGCTAACTTGGCACACGCCTCACAAGCAAGGCTCTAAAGAAGATCCCGAAGCCTATTGGGCAAGCCAAAGAACACTTTATGTCATGTCAAAAGATTTAAAAATGTTTGAAGGCACTCCAAATCGATTGTTTGATTGGGACATGGGAACGATTGATGTCTTCATCAGAAAAGTGGGAGATTCCTATTACGCAATTTTAAAAGATGAAACCTACCCAACTTTATATTGGACAACGGGAAAAACCATCCGAATTGCTAAATCAAAATCGCTATTAGGGCCATATTCATTGCCACAGGAATCAATCAGTCCGAATTTTAGGGAAGCACCTATGTTGATTCCATCTCCGGACGATAAAATTTGGTATATGTATTACGAGCAGTATCCCGGAGTTTCTTATGGATTATCCATTTCAGATAATTTAAACGGCCCTTGGTTTCAAGCATCAGGATATACTTTTTATAGTGATTGGGACAAATACAGTTTACCCGAAAAAGCAAGACATGGTTGCATGATTTCAATTTCTACAAAAGAGTATGATGGTTTGGTACAGAAATTTGGTTTAACCAAAACAGAATCGAATCCCAAAAAGTAAAAAATGAAAAAAATAAATTATGCATTTCTAGGGCTTATTTTCATCCCGTTACTTTCTTGTAGTGACTCTCCGGATGGAAATGACGAAAAACCCGTTGTAGAAAACATTACTTCCAAACCAGCTGTGGAAGGCATCAGAATTGCTTGGGATTACAACTCTTTAATTCTGGTTTCGGATAAAAACAGCACAGATTACAATGGATACGCCAGATTAGTACAGCTAAATGACAAGAAATTAATGTGTACTTATGAATCCGGCGGAGCGATTTTAGTGAAAACAAGTTCTGATTTTGGCGGTACTTGGAGCGCACCCATTACAGTAGTTTCCGGAAATGCTTCGGTGAATATGACCACGCCGGATATTTTACAATTAAAGGATAATTCTATTTTGATTTGTTACAATCCAAGACCAATTGCAGGGAACGGTACTGTGAAATTTTCTATCAATACGATTAAAAGTTATGACGGAGGTTTGACTTGGAAGGAAAATCGACTCGTATATGAAGCCAGTTCTGATTTTGAAAATGGCTGTTGGGAACCTTCAGCGTTACAAATTCCGAGTGGAGAAATTCAATTGTTTTTTTCCAATGAAAATGTGTACCGCAATTCTAATGAGCAAAATATTTCCCTGATCCGTTCATCAGATAATGGATTAGCATGGTCAACAATACCAGAAATTGTGAGTTTCAGAGCCGGAAAAAGAGATGGAATGCCCTCTCCAATTCTACTAAAAAATCAAACTGAAATTGTTTTTTCTATTGAAGATAATGGCATTGAGAATCAATTTAAACCGTATATCATTCGGAATTCAATTACAGAAAACTGGAAGCAACCAGTCGATGCAAATAGCAATAATAGAAATTATGCTTTGGAAGAAGTCTTGAGTAACCCCGTTTATGCAGGCGCTCCGTATCTGTCCCAAATTAGCACTGGAGAAGTTTTGATGTCCTACCAAGGAACTGAAAACAGAACAACAAACGATATTAATAATGCCGATATGAAAGTGGTTATTGGAACTAATGACGCTAAAAATTTCAACAGAAAATCTACTCCTTTTATACTTTCCATCAGAAAATCGGCTTTATGGAACAGTATTGCTGTTTTAGATGACGATACCGTTATAGCTTTAACCACTACGAATCAATTTTCAAATTCATCCCAAATTTGGATGATAAAAGGACGTGTTTTACCCGAAATTAATGCCACAAAAGAAACAGCCGTAATTGACGGGCTAAACAATGAAGTGGTTTGGCAAAAAGAAAGTCCAGTTTTCATTGGTCAAAAAAGCAGCACTCAATTAGAAGCCAATTTTACGTACGACACCGAATTTTTATATGCTTTTGCACAAGTGAAAGACAGCCAAATTGTAAGTACAGATGCCTTAACCGGAAGTGATGGTTTGAATTTGTATTTAGACCCTAAAAATAAAAGTTTAATTGGCCCGGGAAATTCCATTTTTAAACTGGAATTAGGGCAATCCAATCTGTTTTCGATATATGAGGGAGAAAACAGCAAATGGAAAAAATTAGAGAGTCCGCAAGGAATTGAAGCAACGACGGTTAAAACTTCAAACGGTTATCGAATAGAAGTCAAAATGCCGTGGGCCGTATTAGGCGGAATATCTGCAAAAAAAACCAGAATAGGCTACAACATAGAACTTAGAGAAAAAGGAACAAGTAATTATACTGAAAATATTGCGACCAATAATAGTGACAAACCGTATTCTTGGTCCACTTTAAAATTGGGAAATTAATAAAAATAGGTAAAAAATAGGGACGGTTTTAAAAGTTTAAAACGTCACGAAAGGCAGGTTAGTTGAGTTAGGTTTGTTTAATTACCGGGCTGTTTTTAAATAGTCTGGTAATTTCTTAGTAACAGAAATAGAAAAATAGCACGTCAATTTTAATGAGGTGCGCCAAAATAAATTAGATACCAATGAAAAAAAATGCAACAGTACTTCTCTTTTTATGCTTAGGATTATCATTATCTGCGCAATGGAAACCGGCTGGAGAAAAAATAAAAACAGAATGGGCGAATAAAGTAAATCCAAAACAGGTACTTCCTGAATATCCCCGTCCGATAATGGAACGCAAGGAATGGAAAAACCTAAACGGATTATGGAACTACGCTATTCAAGAAGTTGGGAAATCAGCTCCTGCAAAATATGACGGCCAAATTTTAGTGCCATTTGCAGTAGAATCCAGTTTATCTGGTGTGATGAAAGAAGTGGGTGCTAAAAATGAACTTTGGTACAACACCACTTTCAATTTAGAATCCAATTGGAAGGGCCAGAATATTTTGTTGCATTTTGGCGCAGTCGATTGGAAAACCGAAGTGTGGTTGAATGGCGTTAAAATTGGTTCACATACTGGTGGATATACTCCATTTTCTTTTGATATAACACCTTTTATAACCGGAAAAACACAACAGTTAACAGTAAAAGTTTGGGATCCTTCCAATGAAGGACCACAACCAAGAGGAAAACAAGTTAAAAACCCGGAAGGAATCTGGTACACGCCAGTTACGGGAATTTGGCAGACAGTTTGGATCGAACCTGTATATAAAAAGAATATTACAACTATCAAAACCACACCAGATATTGATCAGAATGTAATTAATATAAAACCCGAAGTTCCCGGAGCAAGTTATGGCGATGTAATCGAAGTGATTGTTTATGATGATTCAAAAACAATTGCAAGCGGGAAAGCTTCCGTTGGAGAAAACTTAGAAATTGTTTTAAATAATCCAAAATTATGGTCTCCAGAATCTCCTTTTTTATACAAAACCAATGTAAAATTAATCAGCAATGGAAAAGTTGTCGATCAGGTAAAAAGTTATTTTGCAATGCGAAAAATTGGCTCTAAAAGAGATGCAAATGGTGTGCTTAGAATGCAATTAAACAACAAAGATTATTTTCAATTCGGGCCTTTAGATCAAGGTTGGTGGCCAGACGGATTGTACACTGCTCCTACCGATGAAGCTTTAAAATATGATATTGTTAAGACCAAAGAATTAGGTTTTAATATGATTCGCAAGCATGTCAAAGTAGAACCGGAACGTTGGTATACGCATTGTGATGAGCTTGGGATTTTGGTATGGCAAGATATGCCAAGTGGTGACGAGCAGCCTTTATGGCAAAATAAAAAATATTTTGAAGGTACTGAATTGCAAAGAACTCCTAAATCGGAAGTAATTTATAAAAAAGAATGGAAAGAGATCATGGACCATTTGTATTCGTATCCAAGTATTGTCGTTTGGGTGCCTTTTAATGAGGCTTGGGGACAATTTAAAACGGTCGAAATTACCGAGTGGACCAAGAATCACGATCCAAGTCGATTAGTTAATTCATCCAGCGGAGGAAATCATTTTCAGACGGGAGACATATTGGATTTACACAATTATCCCGGCCCTGAATTGTATCTTTATGATGCCCGAAGAATTACCGTTCTGGGTGAATATGGCGGAATAGGATTGCCTCTGGAAGACCATTTGTGGAGAGCAAACGACAATTGGGGTTATATCAAGTTCAAAAACGCTACAGAAGTAACCAATGAATATATCAAGTATGCCAAGGAGTTGAAAAAATTAGTCAAAACTGGATTTTCTGCTGCAGTCTATACGCAAACAACTGACGTAGAAGGAGAAGTAAATGGATTTATGACCTACGACAGAAAAGTGGATAAAATGGATTTCGAAAAAGTAAGCGCTATCAACAAAGAAGTTATCGATGCTCTAAATCATCAATCGAACTAAAAGCTATTGAAATGAAAAAATATTTAATACTGATTGTATACATTATTGCCTCGGGCTGTAATTCAGAAGCCTATTCGCAACAAGAAACCTTTACAAACCCTATTTTGCCATCTGGTGCAGATCCTTACAGCACGTATTATAATGGCTATTATTATTACACCCATACGTTGCAAAATAAGTTGGTTTTATGGAAAACAAAAAGTCTAGCTGATTTAAAAAATGCGGAGAGCAAAACCATTTGGACAGCACCAAAAAACACGGACTATTCCGCAGATATTTGGGCACCGGAATTTCATATTATCAATGGCAAATGGTACGTCTATTTTGCTGCAGACAATGGAGATAATGCGACTCATAGAATGTACGTTTTAGAAAATAAATCGGATGATCCTTTTAAAGGCACATGGGAATTCAAAGGAAAAATAGCCGCAAAAACTGATAAATGGGCCATTGACGGAAATGTATTCAACTATAAAAACAGTCTTTACATGATTTGGGCCGGATGGGAAGGCGACACTAACGGACAGCAGAATATCTATATCGCAAAAATGAAAAATCCTTGTGAAATAGAAGGCGATCGGGTTTTAATTTCGTTACCAACATTTGATTGGGAAACACACGGTGCTTTAAACGACCCGAATAATCCGCCTCAAGTGAATGTCAATGAAGGTCCGCAGTTTTTAATGCACGACGACAAGGTATTTATTGTGTATTCCGCCAGCGGCTGTTGGACTGATTTTTATGCTTTGGGCTTGTTGCATTTTCAAGGAAATGGAGATTTACGGGAAGCTTCTTCTTGGGTAAAAACAGAGAAACCATTATTCCAACAATCTGTAAAAAATCAGGTTTTTGCTCCTGGACACAATTCGTTTTTCAAATCTCCAAACGGAAAAGAAGACTGGATTTTGTACCATGCAAATTCTAATCCCGGAGAAGGCTGCGGAAATAAAAGAGCTCCAAGAATGCAAAAAATAAATTGGGATTCGAATGGATTTCCTGTGTTTGGAGAACCTGTTAGTGAAGGAACGAAATTAGAAATTCCCGCCGAATAGTTTTTTATTAAAACGATATAAATTTAAAACAATGAAAAAAATTCAGATTTACACAGTCCTTATTCTTGCTGTATTTCAGGTTTCCTGCAAAGAAAATAAAAACAATAATTCAACTCAAAAAGAAATGAATCAAGAAACGACTGCTGATTCAGCTCAAACTTTTTTAGAAACTAAAAATTTTGAAGCGGAGATAGACCACAAAAAAACAACTTTATATTGGATTGAAAACAAAGGTTTGAAAGCAGCTTTCACTAATTACGGGGGACGATTAGTAGGATTATGGGTAGCGGATAAAAACGGAAAGCTCACTGATGTTGTGGTTGGAATGAACAGCATTACCGGATTTCAAAAATCAACAGAACCTTATTTTGGAGCTACAATCGGCAGAGTTGGAAACCGAATTGCTAAAGGAAAATTTACTTTGGAAGGAAAAGAATACAATGTTCCTTTAAATAACGGAGAAAATGCACTGCATGGCGGAAAAAAAGGGTTCCAAGATGTGGTTTGGAATGCGGAAAAAATAGATAACCATACTTTAGTCTTAACCTATACTTCTCCCGATATGGAACAAGGGTTTCCAGGAAAACTAGAAATAAAAGTGACCTACTCCATTACGGCTGACAAAACTTTAAAAATGGAATACGAGGCCACCACTGATAAAACTACGGTTGTCAATTTGACCAATCATGCTTTTTTTAATTTAAACGGAGAAGGCAGTGGAAGCGTTTTGAATCATGAATTACAATTATTTGCCAATAAATACACGCCTGTAAATACTGGTTTAATTCCAACAGGAAAGTTAGAAGACGTTGCCCAAACTCCTTTCGATTTTCTTGAAAAGCATACTATTGGAGAACGCATTGAAATGACCAACGATCAATTAAAATTCGGGAAAGGATACGACCATAATTTTGTTCTTAACGGAACCATCAAAAAAGGGATGAATCATGCCGCAACCATTACCGGAGACCAATCAGGGATTTCTATGGATATTTATACTGCAGAGCCTGGGATTCAGTTTTACAGCGGAAACTTTATGCAAGGTAAAAACACGTTTAAGTCGGGAGCAAAAGATGATTTCAGAACGGCTTTCGCACTAGAAACACAACATTTTCCGGATGCACCTAATCAACCTAGTTTCCCATCGATTACGTTGAAACCAGGAAAAAAATACCAAACTGTTTCGTATTATCAATTTTCCATTCGTAAACAAGACGAATTCTAAAACAGCTCAAATGAAAAAAACATTTATAATTCTATTTTCGTTAACAATTTCAAAATAACAATAATTTTAAGAAAATGAACGATTTATTAATAAAAAATACCATTGCTTTCTTTGAAAAAAGTTTTGGAACTGAACCACAAAAAATTGTTCTTTCCCCGGGCAGAATCAATATTATAGGAGAGCACATTGATTACAACGATGGTTTTGTTTTGCCGGCAGCCATCGATAAAATTATTTGTTTTGCTTTTGAAAAAAACAATTCGGATACCGCTAAAATTGTGGCTATAGATTTGAATGATGAGTTCGAAGTTTATACAAACGAAGAACAAAATCAGACGGATAGTGTATGGACAAATTACCTGCGTGGTGTTTTGAATCAATTGAAAAGGAACGGTTATTCCGTGGAGGGTTTCAATTGTGTTTTCAGCAGTAATATTCCGGTTGGTTCCGGTTTGTCATCTTCGGCGGCTTTAGAATGTGGCTTTTTGTATGGTTTAAATGAACTGTTCAATTTTAAAATTAAACCCATTGATATTGCGCTTATGGGACAAAAAGCAGAACATTGGGTGGGAATCAATTGCGGAATTATGGACCAGTTTTCCAGTGTAATGGGTCTTGAAAACAAAGTCATAAAAATTGATTGCAGGACATTAGAATATGAATACCATAATGCTAATTTTAGTGATTACTCCTTAGTTTTATTCGATAGTAATGTCAAACATTCCTTGTTTAGCTCGGCTTACAATACCAGACGGAAAGAATGTGAAGAAGGAATATCGATAATTAGTGCTTATTTCCCGGAAATTAGTAGTTTTAGAGATTGTAAAGAAGAGGACGTTTGGAGTCTAAAAGATAAAATGTCTGCGAATGTTTTCAAAAGGAGCCTTTTTGTAGTGAAAGAAATGAATCGCGTGAAACTGGCTTGTGACGCTTTGGATGATGGAAACATTGAAGTTTTAGGACAGCTAATGTTCAGTACGCACGAAGGATTATCATTGGATTATGAAGTGAGTTGCGCCGAATTGGATTTTTTAGTACACACGGTGAAAGAGGACAGATCAGTGATAGGCTCTCGATTAATGGGCGGCGGTTTTGGTGGTTGTACCATTAATTTGATTAAAAAAGGACAAGAAGAGCGAATTAAACAGCAGCTTTCTACTCTTTATTTAGATAAATTTGGAATAGAATTAAAAATTTATGATGTTAAAATCGGAAATGGAACATCACTTTACACTGCTTAATAAATGAAAAATTTTGATATCAACGAAGATCCGCACAGACGTTATAATCCGTTAATCAACGAATGGGTGCTGGTTTCTCCACACCGTTCGAAACGTCCTTGGCAAGGACAAAATGAAACAATATCTCCGGATGCCTTGCCGGAATATGACCCGACTTGTTATTTGTGTCCAGGAAATGTTAGAGCGAATGGAATGGTCAATGCGGATTATGAAAGTTCTTTTGTTTTTGAAAATGATTTTGCCGCTTTAAAGCAAGACGAAATTGCTTTTGAAGAGAACAAGAAAGAGACTTTTTTTAAAGCTACACCCGAAAGAGGAATTTCTCGTGTGGTGTGCTTTTCGCCAAAACATAATTTGACATTGCCAGAAATGCCGGCCGAAGCGATTGAAAACATCATTCGTACCTGGCAAAAAGAATATATGGATTTGGGTAATGTGGCGTACATCAACCACGTTCAGATTTTTGAAAATAAAGGAAGTGTGATGGGGTGCAGCAATCCGCATCCGCACGGACAAATTTGGGCCCAATCTTCTTTGCCCACCGAAGTGGAAAAAACGCAAAAAAATCTAAAAACGTATTTTGATAAACACAACACAACACTTTTTCAGGATTACTTACAAGAAGAAATGAAACTGGACGAGCGCATTGTTGTTGAGAATGATCATTTCGTGGCATTAGTCCCTTTTTGGGCGATTTGGCCCTACGAAACTATGATTGTCAGCAAACGAAATGTGAGTAAAATAACTGATTTCACGGAAACCGAAGTGACGGATTTTGCAATTATTTTAAAACATTTGACAACCAAATACGATAACCTTTTTGAAACATCTTTTCCATATTCATCCGGAATTCATCAGTCGCCAACAGACGGAGAATTGCATCCGGAATGGCATTTTCACATGCATTTTTATCCACCGTTATTGCGGTCTGCAACCGTAAAGAAATTTATGGTAGGGTATGAAATGATGGGTGAATCGCAAAGGGACATCACGGCGGAGAAAAGTGCAGCCGTTTTAAGAGCGCAATCAAATGTACATTATAAAAATAGATAACCATTAACCAATAACTAAATACATTTAACCAATGCAAACTTTAGCAATCCAAGATTATATTGTCTTTTTCTTCTATTTCATCCTGATTGTCAGTTATGGAATATGGATTTACAGAAAGAAAAAGAAAGAAGAAACGAGCAGTAAAGATTATTTCTTAGCAGAAGGATCGCTTACTTGGTGGGCCATAGGCGCATCATTAATTGCCAGTAATATTAGTGCGGAGCAATTTATAGGAATGAGTGGAAGTGGTTTTAAAATGGGACTGGCGATTGCTACGTATGAATGGATGGCAGCTTTTACCTTGATTATCGTTGCTATTTTCTTTATTCCGGTATACTTGAAAAATAAAATTTTCACCATGCCGCAATACCTGAATCAAAGGTATAACAGTAATGTTGCTATGATTATGGCTGTTTTTTGGTTGTTGTTGTATGTCTTGGTCAATCTTACTTCTATATTGTATTTGGGCGCTTTGGCGATAAGCAGCATTTCTGGTCTGGATATTACTTTGTGTATGATTTTCTTAGCGTTTTTTGCGGTGATGATTACGCTGGGCGGAATGAAAGTGATTGGGTATACGGATGTGATTCAAGTTTTCTTTTTGATCTTGGGTGGATTGGTTACTACTTATTTAGCATTGAATTTAGTTGCCGAAGAATTTGGTTCTACGGGAGTTATAAATGGGTTCAATTTGATGACGACTCATGCAAACGACCATTTTCACATGATTTTTGAAAAAACGAATCCTAATTATATGGATTTACCAGGATTGTCAGTTTTGATAGGAGGAATGTTAATCATCAATTTAAATTATTGGGGATGTAACCAATACATTACACAACGTGCGTTGGGGGCGGATTTAAAAACGGCGAGAAATGGAATTTTGTTTGCTGCTTTCTTGAAATTGCTAATGCCTATAATTGTTGTTTTGCCCGGAATAGCTGCTTTTGTATTGTATCAGAACGGGCATTTTGGCGCTGAAATGTTGCAAGATGGTACAGTAAATCCTGATCGTGCGTATCCGGTTTTGTTAAATTTGCTTCCTGTGGGCCTAAAAGGACTTTCATTTGCTGCTTTGACTGCGGCGATTGTAGCGTCATTGGCCGGAAAAGCGAATAGTATCGCTACTATTTTTACGTTGGATATTTACAAAACCAAATTGAATGTGCATGCCGATGAAAAGACATTAGTTAATGTGGGGAAGAAAGCAATTGTAGCGGCGATGTTAATTGCAGTTGTAGTAGCGCCTTTTCTTGGAATTGATAAAAAAGGAGGATTTCAATACATTCAGGAATATACAGGTTTTGTAAGTCCGGGCGTTTTCGCTATGTTTATTTTAGGATTCTTTTGGAAAAAAACAACTTCTAACGCGGCTTTGTTTGCAACAATTGGTGGATTTATGTTTTCTATTCTGTTTAAATTCATGCCGGCTTTTGTAGATTTATCGTTCCTTCATTCTTCCGGTTTTTCAGTTCCAAATGGGAATGGTGTCTATGAAATTCCTTTTATTGATCGCATGGGATTTGTTTTCTTAATTTGTGTCATCGGGATGTACAGCATCAGTATGTATGAAACAGCGCGAGGCGTTAAAACTAATGGTCTGGAAATTGATCGTACCATGTTTAAAATGTCACCAGGTTTTACCGTAGGCATGTTGATTGTTCTTTCGATTATTGCAGCGTTTTACACTATTTTTTGGTAGATAATGTTTTAGATTCAAAAAAAGCGATGCGTTCAATTTCTATTGAATTCATCGCTTTTTTGTTGTTTAAAAAAGTGTATTGAGGATCATAAAAACGATTCAAATCCATTAGTTATGAATCCATAAAAACTTCAATTAATCTTAAATAAAAAAGACATCTAATAAAAACATAGAAAAAAGAGCCAGATAGCACAATTATTAGGTTGCTTCGCCAGTCCTTCTGTGGTATTGGGTCACATAGATTTGGTTTTCTCTAAAAAAAGTGACAGGCCTACCGGAATTATAAAATCGATATTTCTAGCCAGCACAGAGCGAAGTCGGAGTGAGGTTTAAAAATTAGACCTAATGGCTATAAGGACTTTTTTAATTTAGGACTGATTATTTCCCGAAGAAACGTTATATTTTTAGTTTAATTTTTCGTGTCCATTTTTTTATTAGATGAGACAAAACTTTAAAGATGTATTAACCCAAAAATATATAAGGCACAAAAAAAAGCCTTCGGAGTAACGAAAGCTTTTATAGTTGTTGAGGTTTTTTTAGTTGGTTACTAATGCTTCTTGTTTCCAAGTTTTTACGGAAGCAATTCTGCTGTCAGAATAGTCTACTTCGTTTAAATTATTGCCATTCCAAAAAAGCCATTTTCCAGTTTTTTCTCCATTTTCATAAATAGCAACAGATAGTTTATTACCATTTGTGTCGTACGCAGTCCAGATTCCTTCCAATTTTCCATTTTTAAAGAAGCCTTCTTGTTGTACTTTTCCATTTTCAAAGTAGTAAGTTGTTTTTACTAAATCACCTAGAGCTTCTAATTTTGGATTATTTTCTTGAGCGAATGCTATTCCTGAAAAAAGCAGTGCGGTTAATATTATATATTTTTTCATGGTTTTGGGTTTTAAAATTCATATTAGCTTAACAAATATATAAATTATTTTACAATAAAAAAACTTTTACTTAACAATTTAGTAACATTAGAATAAAATTTAACATTTTTACGAAGTGCCTTGCGTTACTCATTACTAAAATTTCGTATTTCTCAATTCATTATTCATAATTAGTCCTAAATTTGCAGCCATGTCCAAAGGGCAAAATAATCAAAAATTTAGAACATGTATAGAAGTCATAACTGTGGCGAGTTGAACGCCTCACACATTAACACCGAAGTTACACTTGCCGGTTGGGTGCAAAAATCACGTGATAAGGGATTTATGAACTGGGTTGATTTGCGCGACCGTTATGGAATTACGCAATTAATTTTTGACGAAGGTCGTTCGGATAAAACAGTTTTTGAAAGAGCTAAAACCCTTGGTCGTGAATTTGTGATTCAAGTAAAAGGTACTGTTATTGAGCGCGAAGCCAAAAATAATAATATCCCAACGGGAGCGATAGAAATTTTAGTAACGGAACTTACTATTTTGAATGCTTCTCTCACGCCTCCTTTTACTATTGAAGACGAAACGGATGGTGGCGAAGATATCCGAATGAAATACCGTTACCTTGATATCCGAAGAAATCCAGTGAAAAACAGTTTGATGTTTCGTCATAAAGTAGCGATGGAAGTGCGTAAATATCTTTCGGATTTGGATTTCTGTGAAGTAGAAACTCCTTATTTGATCAAGTCTACTCCAGAGGGAGCCAGAGATTTTGTGGTGCCTTCCAGAATGAATGAAGGGCAATTTTACGCATTGCCACAATCCCCGCAAACGTTCAAACAATTATTGATGGTGGGCGGAATGGATAAATATTTCCAAATCGTAAAATGTTTCCGAGATGAAGATTTGCGAGCAGACAGACAGCCGGAGTTTACACAAATTGATTGTGAAATGGCTTTTGTGGAACAAGAAGATATTTTGAATGTTTTCGAAGGACTGACCAGACATTTATTAAAAGAAATAAAAGGTATTGAAGTAGAAAAATTTCCAAGAATTACCTATGAATATGCTATGAAGACCTACGGAAATGACAAGCCGGACATTCGTTTCGGAATGGAGTTTGGGGAATTAAATGAAGTAGCACAACACAAAGAATTCCCAGTTTTTAATGCGGCGGAATTTGTGGTTGGAATTGCAGTTCCGGGAGTTGGGAGCTATACCCGCAAAGAAATTGATGGATTAATTGACTGGGTGAAGCGTCCTCAAGTGGGTGCATCCGGAATGGTGTATGTAAAATGCAATGAAGATGGAACCTATAAATCATCCGTTGACAAATTTTACGATCAAGACGATTTAGCACAGTGGGCAAAAATCACCGGAGCAAAACCCGGAGATATGATTTTTGTGCTTTCTGGTCCTACTGATAAAACGCGAACGCAGTTAAGTGCGTTGCGTATGGAACTCGCCACTCGTTTAGGATTGCGAAATCCAGCTGAATTTGCTCCGTTGTGGGTGGTTGATTTTCCTTTATTAGAGTTTGACGAGGAAAGTGGCCGTTACCATGCCATGCATCATCCTTTTACATCTCCTAAGCCGGAAGATATGCACTTACTGGAAACCGATCCAGGGAAAGTTCGTGCCAATGCGTATGATATGGTTTTGAATGGAAATGAAATTGGTGGTGGTTCAATACGTATCCATGATAAAGCAACACAGGAATTAATGTTCAAATATTTAGGCTTCACAGCGGAAGATGCAAAAGTGCAATTTGGATTCCTGATGGATGCATTTCAGTTTGGCGCACCGCCACACGGAGGATTGGCTTTTGGATTGGACCGTTTAGTAGCCATTCTTGGCGGACAGGAAACCATTAGAGACTTTATTGCCTTTCCAAAAAATAATTCGGGCAGGGATGTTATGATTGATGCTCCGTCTAAAATTGACGAATCACAGTTAAAAGAGCTGCATATAAAGTTAGCGTAATTGTAGTTTGTCGATAAAATTCGTTAGAAAACGTTGAATGTCAATATTTTTGCAAAATAAAAACACAACATCGTATTTCGTATTATATTAAATATTACATTTGCTCCATTATAAATTATTATTACTATTACAATGCGTACAGGTACAGTTAAATTTTTCAATGAATCTAAAGGTTACGGGTTCATTACAGACGAAGAAACAGGAAAAGACATTTTTGTTCATGCATCAGGAATCAACGCGGAAGAATTACGCGAAGGGGATAGAGTTAGCTATGAAGAAGAAGAAGGAAGAAAAGGAAAAGTTGCTGCGAAAGTAGCAGTGATCTAAGCATAAAAATTAATTTTTTTGCCTACGAATGTTTAAAACGTTCCGATATTTATCGGAACGTTTTTTTTTGCACCAAAGCGTAGTATTCAAAAAGACTACTGATATTTGACTTTGTTAAACCCTTGGGATGTTAAACACATCACAAGATAAATATTTTTTGTTATTTATAATTAATAAAAATTGTAAATTTACATCGATATAGTAGCCATGTATTTTTAAGTTTTCATTGCTATTTAATAATTTGAAGGGTATCTTTGTCATTTATATTTATTTAAAAAAACCACAACCATGCAATCCGATCAATTAAGTTATATCCCAATTTTAATGCAGTTAGTTTTAGCGGTGGGATTTGTTGTAGGCACCATAATAATTTCTGGTAAATTAGGGCCTAAAAGATCTTCAGAAGCGAAAGATAAAAACTTTGAATGCGGTGTTGAATCGGTAGGAAATGCCAGAATTCCATTTTCTGTTAAATATTTTCTAGTAGCCATATTGTTTGTTTTGTTTGATGTGGAGGTAATTTTTCTGTATCCCTGGGCAGTCAATTTCAAAGAATTAGGAATGGAAGGAATGGTAAAGATGGTGATTTTTATGTCTTTGCTTTTGATAGGGTTTTTCTATATCATCAAAAAGAAAGCGTTAGAGTGGGAATAAAAATTTATTTTTAAATGCTGAATTTTAAATTTTAAATGGTTTCATTATAATTTACAATTCAAAATTTGTAATTCAAAATAATAAAAGATGAGTGATTCTAAAATAAATATGGTAGCGCCACCCGAAGGAGTTGTAGGAGAAGGTTTCTTCGCTACAAAACTGAATGATGTTGTGGGTATGGCTCGTGCTAATTCATTATGGCCATTACCTTTTGCAACCTCTTGTTGCGGTATAGAGTTTATGGCAACAATGGCTTCGCATTATGATTTGGCTCGATTTGGCTCAGAGCGAGTGAGTTTCTCTCCGCGCCAGGCCGATATGTTAATGGTAATGGGAACGATTTCAAAAAAAATGGCCCCTATTTTGCGTCAGGTATATGAGCAAATGGCAGAGCCTCGTTGGGTAATAGCCGTTGGTGCTTGCGCTTCCTCTGGAGGGATTTTTGACACCTATTCTGTTTTGCAGGGAATTGATAAAGTGATACCGGTCGATGTCTATGTTCCGGGTTGTCCGCCAAGACCGGAGCAAATTGTTGACGGAGTTATGAAATTACAAGAGTTGGTTCGAACTGAATCCGTAAGAAGAAGAAGTTCCCCGGAATACCAAGAATTATTAGCTTCGTATAATATCAAATAAAAGAATGGCGCTAGAAACGATACAAATCCAAGAGAAATTAGTTGAGACATTTGATTCAGCTGTTTTTGAATTCAATCAAGAGAGAGATATATTTTCATTTGAAGTTACTGCGGACAAAATTACTGCGGTGATTCTTTTTTTAAAAAATGATCCCATATTGCGTTTTCATTTTTTAACTGATCTGTGTGGAATTCATTACCCAGATAATGATGTAGAACATCAATTTGCGGTAGTATATCATTTACACAATTGGTACGAAAACAAAAGAATTAAAATCAAAGTGTTTATCAATGGTGAAACCCCTGAAATAAAATCGATATCAAGTATTTTCCTAAGTTCAAACTGGATGGAAAGAGAAACGTATGATTTTTATGGGATAAATTTTATTGGTCATCCGCAATTGAAACGTATCTTGAATATGGACGAAATGATTTCTTTTCCAATGCGAAAGGAATTCCCAATGGAAGACAGCGGAAGAACGGATAAAGATGACCGTTTCTTTGGTAGAACAACCGACAATTATTAAAAAAAAAACAATTATAATTTTTCACATTAAATAAATGTCAGAACTATTATTATCCCCAGAGCATCGCTATGCTAAAAGAATTGCAGCCCAGTTAAATGAAGATGGAAGCGAGCTTTCTATATTGAATTTAGGGCCTACGCATCCTGCGACTCACGGTATTTTTCAAAATATCCTGTTGATGGATGGAGAGCGAATTCTGGAGGCGGAACCAACCATTGGTTACATCCACAGAGCTTTTGAAAAAATCGCTGAAAACAGACCTTTTTACCAAATCACTCCCCTCACGGACAGAATGAATTATTGTTCGTCGCCTATCAATAACATGGGTTGGTGGATGACATTAGAAAAATTATTAGATATTGAAGTTCCTAAAAGAGCACAATATTTAAGAGTTATAGTAATGGAGTTGGCGAGAATTACGGATCACATTATTTGTAATTCAATCCTTGGTGTCGATACCGGCGCCTATACCGGTTTTTTGTATGTTTTCCAATTTAGAGAAAAAGTATACGAAATATACGAAGAAATTTGCGGGGCTCGTTTGACTACCAATATGGGAAGAATTGGTGGTTTCGAAAGAGATTGGTCGCCAGAAGCCTTTAGAAAATTAGATGTTTTTTTAGCTGATTTTCCAGCCGCTTGGAAAGAATTTGAAAACTTATTCGAAAGAAATAGAATTTTTATTGACAGAACTGTAAATGTTGGCGCTATATCGGCTGAGCAAGCTATGGCATACGGATTTACCGGTCCTAACTTACGGGCTACCGGTGTTGATTACGATATTCGTGTTGCGCAACCCTATTCTTCTTACGAAGATTTTGATTTTATTGTTCCGGTGGGAAAATCAGGCGATACATATGATCGTTTCTGTGTTCGTAACGCTGAAGTTTGGGAAAGTTTGAGTATTATTCGTCAGGCATTGGAAAAAATGCCAGAAGGCAACGAGTTCCATGCGGATGTCCCGGATTATTACCTTCCGCCTAAAGAGGATGTGTACAACAATATGGAATCCTTGATTTACCATTTCAAAATTGTAATGGGTGAAGTTCCGGTTCCGGTTGCTGAGGTGTATCACCCGGTAGAAGGAGGTAATGGAGAACTTGGTTTTTACTTGGTTACTGATGGAAGTCGGACGCCGTACAGATTGCATTTTCGCAGACCTTGTTTTATCTATTACCAAGCCTATCCAGAAATGATAAAAGGAGCCTTGCTTTCAGATGCAATTGTTATTTTATCAAGTTTAAATGTTATTGCCGGAGAATTAGACGCTTAATGAAATTATAAAAGATGAATTATAAATTTTGAATAAAAGTTAAAAAACATTAAAAATTTAGCATTCAAAATTTGAAATAATAAAAAATGGAACGTACGTATCACAAACAAGAAATAAATATGACTGAAGTCTTGATGTCTCGCATCAATGAATTGATTAGTCATTATCCTGAAAACAAAAGAAAATCGGCGTTATTGCCTATTTTGCATGAAGTTCAAGACGCTCATGAGAATTGGTTGAGTATTGAATTAATGAATAAAGTGGCCGAAATCCTTTTGATTAAACCAATTGAAGTGTACGAAGTAGTGTCGTTTTATACGATGTACAACCAAAGACCAATTGGAAAATACATGTTCGAATTTTGCCAAACCTCTCCTTGTTGTTTGAACGGAGTCGAGGATTTAATGGATTACACTTGTGAAAAATTAGGTGTAAAAGTAGGTGAAACTACTCAAGATGGTCTTTTTGAAGTAAGAGGCGTGGAATGTTTAGGAGCTTGTGGTTACGCTCCAATGATGCAATTAGGAGACTTTTATAAAGAACATTTGACGGTGGCAAAAATCGACCAGTTAATTGAAGATTGCAAAAATGATACAATAGTTTTACACGATACATAATATGTCACAAAAAATATTATTAGATAAAATAAATATTCCGGGGATTAAAACTTACGAAGTGTACCGTCAGAATGGTGGATATGCTTCAGTAGAAAAAGCCATCAAAACATTAACGCCAGACGAGGTTGTCGAAGAAGTGAAAACTTCCGGATTGCGAGGTCGCGGTGGGGCAGGTTTTCCCGCAGGAATGAAGTGGAGTTTCATTGATAAAAAATCAGGAAAACCAAGGCATTTAGTTTGTAATGCAGATGAATCAGAACCAGGAACTTTTAAGGATCGTTATTTGATGGAATTTATTCCTCATTTGTTGATTGAAGGAATGATCACTTCCAGTTATGCTTTGGGTGCAAACCTATCCTACATCTACATTCGTGGAGAATATATGTGGGTTTATAAAATATTAGAAAGAGCCATTAACGAAGCAAAAGCCGCTGGATTTTTGGGTAAAAATATATTAGGTTCAGGCTATGATTTAGAACTATATGTTCATTGTGGTGCCGGAGCTTACATCTGTGGCGAAGAAACTGCATTGATAGAATCGTTGGAAGGAAAAAGAGGAAATCCTCGCATCAAGCCACCATTTCCTGCTATTTCAGGACTTTGGGCTAATCCAACGGTGGTGAATAACGTAGAGACGATCGCCGCGGTGCCGTGGATTGTTAATAATTCAGGTGCAGAATATGCCAAAATTGGTATTGGGCGTTCTACAGGGACCAAATTAATTTCGGCTTCAGGGCATATTAAAAATCCGGGTGTTTATGAAATTGAATTGGGTTTAAGTGTTTATGAATTCATGAATTCTGATGAATATTTAGGAGGAATGAGTTCTGACAGACCTTTAAAAGCATTTGTACCGGGAGGAAGTTCTGTTCCCGTTTTACCTGCTCATTTGATTTATAAAACTGCCGCCGGTGAAGATCGTTTAATGTCCTACGAATCGTTAAGTGACGGTGGATTTGCAACCGGTTCTATGTTAGGATCAGGTGGATTTATTGTGTATAATGATACTTCATGTATTGTACGTAATACTTGGAATTTCTCTCGTTTTTACCATCATGAAAGCTGTGGACAATGTTCCCCTTGTCGTGAAGGAACTGGCTGGATGGAAAAAGTATTGCACCGAATAGAAAATGGTCACGGTCGTGAAGAAGATATCGATTTGTTGTTGAGCATTCAAAGTAAAATTGAAGGCAACACGATTTGCCCATTGGGTGATGCGGCAGCTTGGCCAGTGGCAGCGGCGATTCGGCACTTTAGAGACGAGTTTGAATACCACATTCGTTTCCCGGAAAAAATAAAACATAGAGATCATTTTGTTGCGGAACCTTTTGAAAAAGTAAAGCATTTAGTTTCTAAAGAAATGATTTAAGAGTAAGGATTAACGTTTTTTGATTTCAGAATTAAGATACTCCGTAGGAGTTAAATATTGGTAGATAATGAAAGTAACCATAGACGGTCAAAGCATAGAAGTAGAACCAGGAACAACAATCCTGCAGGCAGCACGTATGATAGGTGGAGAGGTAGTTCCGCCAGCGATGTGCTATTATTCTAAACTAAAAGGAAGCGGCGGAAAATGCCGTTGTTGTTTAGTGGAAGTGGCAAAAGGAAGTGAAGCTGATCCAAGACCAATGCCAAAATTAATGGCATCTTGTGTAACGGGCTGTATGGACGGAATGGAAGTGAACAGTAAATCTTCGCCAAGAGTAACCGAAGCCAGAAAATCAGTAACGGAGTTTTTATTGATCAATCACCCATTAGATTGTCCGGTTTGTGACCAGGCAGGAGAATGTGATTTGCAAAATTTAAGCTTTGAGCACGGAAAGTCAGAAACGCGTTTTATCGAAGAAAAAAGAACATTTGAGCCCGAAAATATAGGACCAAATATTCAATTACACATGAACCGTTGTATTCTTTGTTACCGCTGTGTGATGGTGGCTGATCAATTGACAGACGATCGTGTGCACGGAGTAATGGATAGAGGAGATCATTCTAATATATCAACGTGTATCTCAAAAGCGGTTGACAATGAATTCTCTGGAAATATGATTGATGTTTGTCCGGTAGGCGCTTTAACAGATAAAACATTTAGATTTAAATCGAGAGTCTGGTTCAGCAAACCTTATAATGCACACAGAGATTGCCCAACTTGTTCTGGAAAAACTACCGTTTGGATGTTTGGTGACGAAATTCAACGCGTTACAGGAAGAAAAGATGAGTACCATGAAGTAGATGAATTTATTTGTAATGGGTGTCGTTTTGATCACAAAGATGTTGCGGATTGGATTATTGAAGGACCGAGAGCCTTCGAAAAAGATTCTGTGATCAATCAAAATAAATACAATAGAAAATTACAAAAAGTGGAAATCGCTACCGAAGAGAATATTCTTTTAGGAAGAGAGAAAGACCGCAAGAAAATAAGCATGGTAGAGTTTCCATTGACTGAAGAAGATATTACGAATCAAAAAAGCTTAGGTAATAATGGATAGTACACTTATCATTGATAAAAGCGTCATTATTGTAGTAGTTTTTGCTATAACAATGCTTATGGCGATGTATTCTACTTGGGCAGAACGTAAAGTTGCCGCATGGCTTCAAGATCGAGTTGGCCCAAACCGAGCGGGACCTATGGGATTGTTTCAACCACTCGCTGATGGTTTGAAATTGTTTTCGAAAGAAGAATTTGAACCCAATACGCCAAACCGGGTGTTGTTTTTTGCAGGTCCGGCCATTGCAATGAGTACGGCCTTAATGACTAGTGCTGTTATTCCTTGGGGCGATCGTTTTCATTTGTTTGGCAGGGATATTTTGCTGCAAGCAGCTGATATTGACATAGCATTATTATACTTTTTTGGAGTTGTTTCTGTAGGTGTTTATGGAATTATGATTGGAGGTTGGGCCTCAAACAATAAATTTTCATTGATTGGTGCGGTTCGTGCTGCCTCTCAAATGGTTTCTTATGAAGTGGCAATGGGGCTTTCAATTATCGCTCTATTGATGATGACCGGGACGTTGAGTTTGAGAGAAATTTCAGCACAGCAGTCTGGAATGAGTTGGAATGTTTTTTACCAACCTTTATCTTTTTTGATTTTCTTGGTGTGTGCTTTTGCGGAGACCAACAGAACGCCATTTGATTTGCCAGAATGTGAAACCGAATTAATTGGGGGGTATCATACGGAATATTCGTCGATGAAAATGGGTTTCTATTTGTTCTCTGAATATGCAAATATGTTTATTTCATCTACTATTTTGGCGGTTTTATTCTTTGGCGGCTATAATTATCCTGGGATGAGTTGGGTGGTTGAAAATTGGGGAATCAATATTGCCAATGTTATAGGTATTGGAGTTCTTTTTATAAAAATATGTGGATTCATTTTCTTTTATATGTGGGTACGATGGACTATTCCAAGATTTAGATACGATCAATTGATGCATTTGGGTTGGAGAATATTAATTCCACTGTCTATCATCAATATAGTGATTACGGGTATTGTAATTTTGAGAAGCGATATTGCGGCTTATTTAGGATTTTAATGTCTACTCTTAAAATAAAATTAATTAGCATTAAATTTAATACATAGATCTCAAAATCACTAGCCCTGATAGTAGCGGCATCCTTTTATTTTTTTCTTTAAAAAATAAAAGATACAGCGAATAGCAGGATTAAGCTTCAAATAAAATAAGTAGAAAGGATTAAAATTGAGTGTTCGATTGCTTCGTTCCTCGAAATGACTAAAAAATGAGTATAGAAAACATATCCTTATCGGGAAGGAAAAAAGTAGTCTCTAATAAAGAGATGACTTTTTGGGAAAGAATGTACCTGGTTGCGATTGTCAAAGGCTTGATAATTACGATTCAGCATTTGTTCACCAGAAAAGTAACGATTCAGTATCCGGAGCAAGTGCGTGAAATGAGTCCTGTGTATCGGGGGCAGCACATGTTGAAGCGAGATGAAGAAGGTCGTGAAAACTGTACAGCATGTGGTTTGTGTGCGTTGTCTTGTCCTGCAGAGGCCATCACGATGAAGGCTGAAGAACGCAGAGAGGATGAAAAACATTTGTATCGAGAAGAAAAATATGCATCGATATATGAAATCAATATGTTGCGTTGTATATTTTGTGGCTTGTGTGAAGAGGCTTGTCCTAAAGACGCCATTTACCTGACGACTTCTAAAGTATTGGTTCCTTCAAGTTATGAACGAGAAGATTTCATTTTTGGAAAAGACAGATTGGTCATGCCATTAGATATCGCAATGAAAAATGCTCAACTTAAAAACGCGAACTAAATGTCTACAATACTTATAATTTTTTGTGTATTGGCTGCTATCACATTAGCAACCGCCTTTTTGACAATTTTCAGCAAAAATCCGATTCACAGTGCTATTTATCTAGTGGTGTGTTTCTTTTCGATTGCGGGTCATTATCTATTATTGAATTCTCAATTTTTAGCCATAGTACATGTCATCGTGTATTCTGGAGCGATTATGATTTTGTTTTTGTTCACGATCATGTTGATGAATCTGAACGAAGAAAAAGAAGTCCACAAACCAAGAATAACAAGATTAGGAGCAATTGTTTCTTTTTGTTTGATATGTTTGATTTTGATTGCTATTTTTATCAACTCAAAACCTATTGTTGGCGAATATGTAACCACTGGCGAAGATTATCAATCTATAAAAGTACTGGGTAAAGTGTTGCTCAACGAATATATGGTGCCTTTTGAATTTGCCTCTATATTGCTTTTGGTCGCTATGATTGGTACTGTTTTATTGTCTAAAAAAGAAAAATTGCAAAAATAAAATGAACAATATTTTAAACCACATTGGTATTGAAAATTATATATTCCTAAGCGTGATACTTTTTTGTATTGGCGTTTTTGGGGTGTTGTACAGACGAAATGCCATAATCGTATTTATGTCAATTGAAATTATGCTGAATGCAGTAAACTTATTGTTTGTAGCATTTTCGACGTATCATCAAGATGCGCAAGGACAAGTTTTTGTGTTCTTCTCGATGGCTGTTGCTGCGGCAGAAGTTGCGGTAGGATTGGCAATTCTGGTTTCTATTTTTAGAAATTTAGGTTCAATTACCATCGATAATTTAAAAAACTTAAAAGGATAAATGGAAATGAATACCAATATAGCTTTAGTTTTAGTTCTTGCTCCTTTTTTAGGATTTTTAATTAATGTTTTCTTTGGCAAAAGCCTTGGAAAATCACTTTCTGGAATAATCGGAACACTTTCTGTTGTTGTCTCTTTTATTGCGACTGCTTATTTCTTCGGTGGAATTGCAGCGCAACCAGAAGGCATTCGAATTGCTCTTTTTGACTGGATCCAAATCAGTACTTTCAAAGTCGATTTTGGATTTCAATTGGACCAACTGTCCATTTTATGGTTGCTTTTTGTGACCGGAATTGGATCTTTGATTCATTTGTATTCTATCAGTTACATGCATGAGGATGAAAATATGCATACCTTTTTTGCGTATTTGAATCTGTTTATATTTTTCATGATTCTTTTAGTAATAGGAAGTAACTTATTAGTGATGTTCATCGGTTGGGAAGGCGTAGGTCTTTGTTCGTATTTGTTAATTGGTTTTTGGCATAAAAACCAAGAATTTAATGACGCTGCAAAGAAAGCATTCATCATGAACCGTATTGGGGATTTAGGGTTGTTAGTTGGAATTTTCATTCTGGGTAATTTATTCTCGACTTTAGATTACGCTACTTTAAAAACTGCTATTGCCGGTGCAACGGATCTTGATATGTATTGGCTTTCTGTTGCTGCTTTCGCGTTATTCATTGGTGCTTGTGGTAAATCAGCACAAATTCCATTGTATACGTGGTTACCGGACGCGATGGCGGGACCAACACCGGTTTCGGCACTGATACACGCGGCGACGATGGTAACAGCAGGGATTTTTATGATTACCAGATTGAATTTCTTATTTGATTTGACTCCGGATGTACAATCGATTATTGCTATTGTTGGAGCGGTTACTGCTCTGGTTGCTGCAACCATTGGACTGCTGCAAAATGATATTAAGAAAGTCTTGGCGTATTCTACTGTTTCTCAACTGGGATTAATGTTTTTGGCTTTGGGATTGGGCGCCTATGAAGTGGCTGTTTTCCATGTAATCACGCACGCTTTCTTTAAAGCTTGTTTGTTCTTGGGTTCCGGTTCTGTAATTCATGCTTTGCACGGTGAACAAGACATGCGCAAGATGGGTGGATTGAAAAAAGCAATGCCAATTACTTTTGCAACAATGCTTATTGCTTCATTAGCGATTTCAGGAGTTCCATTATTCTCCGGTTTTTTCTCTAAAGACGAAATATTATTAGTGGCTTTCCATAATAACATTCCGTTATGGATTGTGGCTTCGGTTGCCTCTATAATGACTGCTTTTTATATGTTCCGTTTAATGTTTTTAACGTTCTTCCAAGAATTCAGAGGAACAGCAGAACAAAAGCACCATTTGCACGAAAGTCCAGCTTTGATTACCATTCCTTTGATTGTTTTGGCAATATTGGCTACTATAGGTGGTATGATCAGTTTGCCTGGAAATAGTTGGTTGAATGAATATTTGACTCCTATTGTACCTAAATTAGCCACGGCAGAACACCATTTAGGAACTACTGAATACATCTTGATGGTTATTGCTGTTGTGGGTGGATTGGTTGGAATTGGTATTGCTTACGCTAAATACATCAAACAAAACGAGGTTCCTACAGAGGATGCAGCCATTACAGGATTTTCTAAAGTTCTTTACAATAAATATTATGTGGACGAATTTTATGATGCTATTTTTGTTAAACCAATTAACTTTTTGTCTCGTTTTTTCAGAGACACAATAGAAACGGGTGTAACAGCTTTTGTTTTTGGTATTGGAAAAGTAGCAAACGAAATAAGTTTTCAAGGAAAGAAAGTCCAAAACGGAAGTATCGGTCTTTATCTCTTTGCCTTTGTTTTAGGACTTTGTGCTATTGTTTCGTATTTGTTTTTAGCAGAATAACCGAATTTATACACAAGTTTTCATAATACTAAAATTATAATTTTAAAATAAATTTTCTTTTAAAAATCTGGTTCGAAGGATGTTTAAAAAACAATAAATAATTACAAATGAATGTATCTCTAATATTAATTATACTTTTGGTCGGCACGTTTGCAACGTATCTTGCAGGCGATAAGCTAGCTTCAAAAGTAGCTTTGTTCTTTGGGTTAGCTGCTGCAGGCGCTTCAATTGTATTATTAAATCACTATAATTTAGGTGAAAACATCAGTTTCATCAACCAGTGGATTACGCAACCTAATATTTCTTTCGCTCTAAAAGCAGATGGATTGTCAATGGCGATGCTTTTATTGACTACGGTTTTGATTCCAATAATTATATTCTCTTCTTTTGGAAATCAATACGAAAATTCAAAATCTTTTTATGCGTTAATCTTGTTCATGTCATTTGCAATGGCAGGAACATTCTTAGCATCAGACGGTTTGTTGTATTATGTTTTTTGGGAATTATCATTGATTCCAATTTACTTCATCGCTTTAATTTGGGGTAACGGAGACGTAGAAGAACGCAAAAAAGCAGTAGTTAAATTCTTTATCTACACCTTAGCAGGTTCTTTATTTATGTTAGTGGCTTTTGTTTATATGTATCAAAAAGCGGGAAGTCTTTTATTAGAAGATTTATACAAATTGAACCTAACAGCAACTGAACAATTGTGGATATTCTTAGCTTTCTTCTTGGCGTATGCCATTAAGATTCCATTAATTCCTTTTCATACTTGGCAGGCAAATGTGTATCAGAAAGCACCAACCGTTGGTACGATGCTTTTGTCAGGGATCATGCTAAAAATGGGATTGTATAGCGTTATTCGTTGGCAATTGCCTTTGACACCTCTGGCAGCTAAGGAATACATGTATATTTTCATCGGACTTGGACTTGCAGGGGTGATTTACGGGTCTATCGTTGCATTGAAACAAAAAGATTTGAAGAAATTATTAGCGTATTCTTCTTTGGCTCACGTTGGATTAATAGCAGCCGGAACGTACACGTTGACATTAGACGGATTGCGTGGTGCTGTTTTACAAATGATTGCACACGGATTTGTAGTTGTTGGGTTGTTTTATGTAGCTGAAATTATTTTTAGAAGATATGAAACTAGAGCAATTGCTGAAATGGGAGGCATTCGTTCACAGACACCAAAATTTACATCAATGTTTTTAATCTTGGTTTTAGCCTCTGTTGCTTTGCCAACTACTTTTAATTTCATTGGAGAATTCACCGTTTTATACAGTCTTTCACAAATCAACATTTGGTTTGCTATTTTAGGAGGAACAACCATAATATTAGGAGCGTATTATATGTTGAAAATGTTTCAACATGCCATGTTGGGCGAAACTAATTCAAAACCTTTTGCGGATGTAACGTTCAATGAAGGAATAACTTTGGTACTAATAATTGGTGTTTTATTCTTTTTTGGGATGTATCCAAAGCCAATTACTGATTTGATTACCCCAAGTCTGGAAGAAATTTTAACTCAAATAAACCGAATTAACTAAGTCAAATAAAAAAATGAATACATTAATAGCTATAATAGGATTAGGTGTTTTATGCCTTTTATTTGAAATCTTTAATTTAAGAAGAGCCATTGTTCCAATAATGATTATTGGATTATTGGGAGTGCTGGGTTTAACTATATCTGAATATAATTCAACAGAAAGTTACTATAGCAACATGATTGTTGTGAGTAAATTTTCAACTACTTTTTCATCTTTGTTTATTGTGCTAACCATTTTCTTGGTAGCTTTAGGACATAATTTTTACGAAAATCACCAATCTAAAATCTCGGATTATATTGCCATAAAAACATTTTTATTAGCAGGGGCAGTGGCAATGGTTTCTTTTGGAAACTTAGCGATGTTCTTTTTAGGAATCGAAGTGTTGTCCATTGCACTTTACATTCTTGCTGCAAGTGACCGTTTGAGTTTGAAAAGTAACGAAGCGGGAATGAAATATTTTTTAATGGGATCTTTTGCCTCTGGAATCATTCTTTTTGGGATCTGTTTAATTTATGGTGCCATGGGAAGTTTTGACGTTACTGAAATCAGTGAATTGTCGCAATCAGCGGAATTGCCAGTTTGGTTTCCAATAGGAATTGTGTTGGTTACCATAGGGATGTTGTTTAAAGTGGCGGCAGTTCCATTTCATTTCTGGGCACCTGATGTTTACGAAGGTTCTCCAGCGTTGACCACTGCATTAATGAGTACTTTGGCAAAAGTAGTTGCTATGGCTAGTTTGTACAAATTACTATCAGTAATGAATGCGGATGTTTCTGAGTCATTCAAAATGGTAGTCGTTGTGATTTCGATGGCTTCGATGACCGTTGGTAATATTATGGCATTGAGACAAACAAACGTGAAGCGTATGTTGGCTTTTTCTGGCGTTTCTCATGCCGGTTTTATGTTGATGACTTTGTTGAGTTTGTCTACATCAGCTGGAAGTTTGTTGTATTATGCCTCAGCGTATTCTTTATCTGGAATCGCTGCTTTTTGTGTGATTTTATACGTTTGTAAAAATAGAGACAACGAAGATGTTGTAAATTTCCACGGATTAGGAAAAACCAACCCTTTATTAGCGGCCATTCTTACGGCAGCTTTACTTTCTATGGCAGGTATTCCTATTTTTGCGGGTTTCTTTGCTAAGTTGGTTTTGTTCAATCAAACGATTCAAGCGGGTTATTTGACTTTAGTGATCGTAGCAGTGATCAATTCGATTATAAGCGTTGGGTACTACTTCAAATTGATTTTGGCGATGTACACTAAAGAACCAAACGAGGAACGAAAAGGAACGCCGGTTGTTATTTATGCGGTTGCCATTGTAGCAATTGTGTTGAATATCGCATTAGGGTTGTTTCCATCCTTAGTGTTGGATTTGTTGGCATAAATTAAATCTGTATATTAAAAAAAATCTTGATGACTTAGCTATCAGAATTTTTTTGTCATGTGTTTTTGCAATGAATTGTGTGCTCAATCTAATGGAACGGTATTGTCTTTTTTCAAAATAGATGGTCATAATTTCTGGATCTGTTAAATCTGGCTTATCGTTGTTACTGAATCGCTCACAAGTATATTTTAAATTTTTTCTAATTTTTCACAAATTGTCGAATAAATTTGCACTAATTTTAATGCTTTAGTCTGAATAATCGTATGTTTAAAAGTACTTCGAGAATTCCGTAAGTCGCTTATTTTTATACTTTAATAAGATATATAGAAGATGTTTCTGTTTTTTTTAATCGATTTGTAATACTGATTCTTAACACTTGTTTCGCATTAGAATTGAAATAATAAAATCTGGGACTCTCCAAAAGCTGGAGACGATACCGAAGAGTCTAAACTGACTATGAGTTTACTTTTTAAATCCAAACGCTTTTAGAAATGAAGGCGTTTTTTTATGTTTATCTTTACTCGAAATTAAAAGGCAATGCTCAAAATTGGACATCGTGGTGCTAAAGGATACGAACCGGAAAACACTCTTGTTTCGTTCCAAAAAGCATTAGACCTACATGTGGACGGTATTGAACTCGACGTGCATTTGAGTGCTGATGAAGAATTAATTGTTATTCACGATGAAACCATTGACCGTACGACCAATGGAAAAGGTTTTGTAAAAGTTTTATCTTTGCAAGAATTAAAGGCATTTCGAATAAATGGAAAGTACCAAATCCCTACGCTACAAGAGGTTTTTGATTTGGTAAACCAAGGCTGCCTGATCAATATTGAACTCAAAAGCTACGAAGCAACAGACAAAGTAGTCTCACTCATTGAAAAATATGTTGCTAAAAAAGGTTGGAAATACGATCGTTTTTTAATTTCCAGTTTTGATTGGAATGCGTTGCAGCAAGTGGCGTTTTTAAATGATAAAATTTCAATTGGCGTTTTAACGGAAACTGATTTAGACTTGGCTTTGGCTTTCGCCAAATTCATTCAGGCAAAATCCATTCATCCGCATTTTCATTTATTGACAAAAGAAAACACGGCGCAAATGCAAGAAAAAGGATTGCAGGTTTTCCCATGGACTATCAATGAATTAGAAGATATTCAAAAAATAAAAACATTCAACGTAAACGGAATCATCACCGATTTCCCAAATAGAATATGAATCAGAATTTTGATATAATAATAGTAGGCGGTGGCGCAGCAGGTTTTTTTACAGCGATAAATATTGTAGAAAAAAATCCAAAACTGAAAGTTGCCATTCTGGAGCGCGGTGCAGAGGTATTGCAAAAAGTTCGCATTTCCGGCGGCGGAAGATGCAACGTGACGCACGCTTGTTTTGAGCCAAATGAATTAGTGAAGTTTTATCCGCGTGGCGAAAAAGAATTACGAGGCCCTTTTCATCAGTTCTGTTCTGGCGATACGATTGAATGGTTTGAGAAACATGGTGTAGAATTAAAAATAGAAGGAGACGGACGCATGTTCCCGGTTTCGAATTCTTCACAAACTATTATTGATTGTTTTCTAACTGCCACACAAAAACTGGGTATTGCAGTACTTACAGGACAAAGTGTACAATCAATTTTCAAGAAAGAGAATGAATGGAAAATCGAAACCCAAACTGAAAATTATCTTGCCGAAAAACTGATTCTAGCTACTGGGAGTAATCCTAAAGTATGGGAAATGTTACAGAATTTTGGTCATGCAGTTGTCAGCCCGGTTCCTTCCTTATTCACTTTTAATATCAAAGATTCCAGAATAAAAGAATTACCCGGAGTTGCGGCGCAAGTAACCGTAAAAGTAAAAGACACCAAACTCAGCTCAACAGGACCGTTGTTAATTACCCATTGGGGAATGAGCGGACCGGCGATATTGAAACTCTCCGCTTGGGGAGCCCGCATCTTGCATGATAAAAATTATCAGTTCAATATTTTCGTGAATTGGTTGAACGATGCTGACAAAGAAGATGTCGAGAAAAAGCTAAAAGACTTAAAACAGGAACACGCGAAAAAATCAGTTTCCAAGAAATCTCCTTTCGAATTAACCAATAGATTATGGGAAAGTTTGGTGTTCGCTTCCGGAATTGAAGCGGAGACGAAATGGGCCGATTTGTCTAAAATTCAATTGACGAATCTTGCGAATCAATTAACGAATGGCACTTTTCAAGTGAATGGAAAAAGCACCTTTAAAGAAGAATTTGTGACGGCAGGCGGAATTGATTTAAAGGAAATCAACTTCAAAACTATGGAAAGCAAACTACACGAAAACCTATATTTTGCTGGTGAAATTGTTAATATTGATGCCATTACTGGAGGATTCAACTTTCAGAATGCGTGGACTAGTGGGTTTATTGTGGCGAGTGCTATATAATAATCAACGCTTTAACAGTGTGGAAGCCTAAAAGGGTAAAAAACTATCTATTCAACCACCAGATACTTCCATTCAAAACCGCTGCAAAACTTACCCAAGCCAAATACGGAATGAATAAATAGCCCGCAATTTTATTGATTTTTGAAAACTGAAGGTACGTTTCAAAGATCATCAACCACAATACAATAATTTCTAATCCGGCTAACATCGGGTTGTGTAATCCAAAGAATAAATACGACCACAAAGCATTCAGTGCTAATTGAATCGCAAAGAAAATCAACGCTTTTTTTACGGCTTCTTTTTCTACTTCTATTCTATCCCAAACTAATCCAGCCGCAACACCCATCATCACATATAGCATACTCCAGACTGGTGCAAAGATCCAATTGGGCGGATTAAAACTTGGTTTTATTAAGGTTGGATACCAAGTGGTAATGGCAGAACGAGTAACCGTACCAGAGAAATAACCAATCGCAAGACACGTAACAACAACAGCTAATATTCGGGTGATTTTATTCATTTTTATATTTTTCTAATGTGAGCCAAATTTACTCAAATCTTTGTAACGATTAACCAACTAAACGAATAAACAAATAACCCAAAAAAAGTATCTTTGCATAAATTTATACATTCATGATTTCAGCAAACGATTTTATCCCATCACAATATACACATTCGATTGAAGAAGGCAATTTTCAATGGAGCGCACCAAGCAATATTGCCCTTGTAAAATATTGGGGAAAAAAAGACAATCAAATTCCTGCAAATCCTTCGGTGAGTTTTACGTTGAACAATTGTAAAACAATTACGAAATTGGCTTTCACCAAAAAAAATACTTCAACTGCGCTAAACATAAAAGATGATTTTTCTTTTGACTTACTTTTTGAAGGACAACCAAAAGAAGATTTCAAACCAAAAATCCAAAAATTTCTGGAGCGAATAGAAATTTATTTACCTTTTTTGAAAGACTACCATTTTACGATTGACACGGAAAATACCTTCCCACATAGTTCCGGAATTGCTTCATCAGCATCTGGAATGGCAGCTTTGGCGATGAACTTAATGAGTTTAGAAAAAGCGCTAAATCCAGGAATGACTAAGGAGTATTTCTATCAAAAAGCGTCTTTGCTGGCACGTTTGGGTTCTGGAAGCGCTTGCAGAAGTGTAAAAGGACAAGTTGTAGTGTGGGGAAATCATGCAAATATCTCCGGAAGTTCGGATTTATTTGGCGTGGAATTTCCAAATGCAATTCATGCTAATTTCAAGAATTTTCAAGACACTATTTTGCTGGTTGACAAAGGAGAAAAGCAAGTTTCAAGTACCATTGGACATGATTTAATGCACAACCATCCTTTTGCCGAAAGGCGGTTTGCACAGGCGCACGAAAATTTAGACCAATTAATTTCAATTTTCGAAAGTGGAAATCTGGACGAATTCATCAAAATTGTAGAGCGCGAAGCCTTGACGTTACATGCCATGATGATGACTTCGATGCCTTATTTTATATTGATGAAACCAAATACGTTGGAGATTATAAATGCGATTTGGAAATTTAGAAATGAGACTACAATTCCGGTTTGTTTTACGCTGGATGCCGGAGCAAATGTGCATGTTTTATATCCTGAGAATGTTGCCGAAAAAGTTTTACAATTTATTCAGCACGAATTAGTTGGCTATTGTCAAAATGGTCAGTACATTTGTGACGAAATTGGAAATGGAGCGGTATTGCTTTAATTTATTTATTTTTCACTATCTTTAATTTTTAAAGACCTGAAAACATGGACATTCAATCCGAGAAATTAGAATTGATAAAAATGTTGTTAGAAACTGACGACACAGCCATAATTGAAGCTGTGAAAAACATTTTCAAATCACAAAAAAAAGAGGTTTGGAAAAATTTATCACCTGAACAACAAGAAGAAATTGACCTTGAAATTCAGGAAGCGAATCGTGGCGATCAAGTTGATTTATAAAACAGCACATTAAAAAATGCCTAATTGCCAACCCCCAAATTGTTAATTTACAACACCATATGAAAGGACCTTTATTTTACTCAAAAATACTACTCTTTGGAGAATACGGAATAATTCGTGACTCAAAAGGGCTTTCAATTCCATATAATTTTTATAATGGTGCGCTCAAAAGAGACGGAAATTCGTCTGAAGAAGCGGTAAAATCAAATGGGAATTTAAGGCGTTTTGTTATCTATCTAGACACTTTACAAGACGAACACCCCAATCTGGTTACTTTTGATTTAGACCTCTTGAAAAATGATGTGGAAGCCGGAATGTATTTTGATTCCAGTATTCCTCAGGGTTATGGCGTAGGTAGCAGTGGTGCACTTGTAGCCGCTATTTATGATAAATATGCTCAAAATAAAATTACGGTTCTGGAAAATTTGACTCGTGAAAAATTATTGCAGCTAAAAAATATATTTTCTCAAATGGAGAGTTTTTTCCACGGAAAAAGTTCTGGATTAGATCCTTTGAACAGTTATTTGAGTATCCCTATTTTAATCAATTCTAAAGATAACATTCAAGCAACCGGAATTCCAAATCAAAGCTTTGACGGCAAAGGAGCCGTATTTTTGTTAGATTCTGGAATTGTGGGCGAAACCGCTCCCATGGTGAATATTTTCATGGAAAACCTGAAAGACAAAGGATTCCGCGCCATGTTGAAAAATCAATTTGTAAAATATACAGATGCCTGCGTTGAAAATTTCCTGGGCGGAGACATGAAATCATTGTTCATGAATACCAAGAAACTATCTAAAGTGGTCTTGAATAACTTTAAACCAATGATTCCGGAACAATTTCACAGCATCTGGCAACAAGGAATTGACAGTAATGATTATTATTTGAAATTATGTGGTTCTGGTGGCGGTGGTTACATCTTAGGATTCACAGAAGATTTAGAAAAAGCCAAAATTTCCCTGAAAGAGTATAAACTAGAAGTCGTGTACCAGTTTTAAACATCCTCTCCCCAACCCTCTTCAAAGGAGAGGGAGAAGAAAACCTAAAATAGCACCCTTATTATTGGGAGCACATTCTTAAATAAATCTAAATGTTAAGCAGGCACCACAAACTTCTCCTAATGAAAATTGCAAGTTTGTTCTCTGTGGTTAGAGGCTATAACATTCCGGTCATTATCCTGGCACAATACCTCTCAGCCATATTTATTTTGGCTCCTGACACAAGAGCTTTGGCTATTTTACTCGATTTCAATTTATTTATCTTGGTTTTTGCTTCATCACTAACAATTGCTTCGGGATATATTATCAATAATTTTTATGACAGCCAAAAAGATTTAATCAATCGCCCTAACAAGTCCATGTTAGATCGATTAGTGAGTCAAAAAACAAAACTAAACGTCTATTTTACATTGAATTTCATAGTTGCCTTAATGGCTCTGTTTGTTTCTTGGCGTGCTTTTTTATTCTTTTCCCTATACATTTTCGTTATTTGGTTTTATTCCCATAAAATAAAAAAACACCCTATAATAGGAAATTTGACAGCGGCTTTACTTGCCGTGACCCCTTTTTTTGCCATACTATTGTATTACTACAATCAGATCCCGTTTGAAGAAATTGAAAATTACAAAAGACAGCTTGGAGTAATATTTGTGCATGCCTCTTTTTTGTTCTTATTGCTGCTGATTCGGGAAATGATTAAAGACCTAGAAAATCTGAAAGGCGATTTAATTACTGATTATAAAACGATTCCCATTGTTTATGGAGAAGAAATTTCAAAAAAAATCATAACCTTTTTGACACTCCTTACCGTTTTCCCCGTTTATGTTTTAATCGAAATTTACGATGTGGGATATATGGATATTTATTTTTATTCCTCGCTCATAATCCTTATTTTATCCTTGCTTTACTTGTGGAAATCAAATGCTAAACCACAATTCCTATTGCTTCATAATGTCCTGAAATTTTTAATTGTCTCTGGAGTATTTTGTATTGTACTGATTGATCCGAGTGTTTTATGGCACGGCAAAAGATTGCTGATGATGCTTTAGACAATCCCTTTTTAAGAATTACTAAAAAAAACCTCTATCATCAGGCTAGGCATTCTCTTGAAATAGAAAAAGGGTTCCTACTATAAAATTAGAAAATCACAACCATTTATTAATTTGATTTTTAATTTTATGTATTCAATAAAAACAAAAAAAGAGCAGTTTTTATGCTATGGGGCATTGTACAAACCCTTTTTCGGGTTCATTTCATTGCTAAACGTGATTCCGCAGGATTGCTATAATACGTTCTACAGTTTTCTTGTTGACTCCCTTTCTTTCAATTTTGTCTTAATGACAACCGTTTCATAGGGAATGTGTTCTTCTTTAGATTCCAGTCGATCAATAAGCAGTTTAGCAGCAACTTCGCCTATTTCTATGCCATGCTGACTGACCGTGGTCAAACTGGGAGACAACCTACGGGAGGCGAGTATACCATCTGCAAAACCTATGATAGAAAGTGCTTCGGGAATTTTATATCCTTTTTTGAGTCCAATTCTCAAAGCAGCTACGGAGTCATTTTCGTCCAAAGCAAAAATCCCGTCAATTGTATTGGTATCAAAAATATTTTCTATGAGATTATTTAGATTTTCATCACAATCAGTTCTCAAAATTATAGCCTTATTAATGGGTATATTGTTGATTTCTAGGGCTTTCATATAGCCGTCAGCGCGCAATTTCCCGACACTCAAATTATCAACTGAAGAAAACAGCGCTATGTTTTTGCACCCTAAATCAATTAAATGTTGGGTAGAATCTAGGGCCGAATCAAAATCATCTACAATAACTTTGTCACAATCAACGCCATCCGCAATTCGATCAAACATCACAATAGGAGTTCCATCATTAATGATTGCCGAAAAATGACTGTATTCCTGATTTTTTTGAGCCTCTTCAGAAACCGAAACAATAAATCCGTCGATAGTACCATTGCTGAGCATCTCCAAAGTATGCGCTTCTTTATCCAAAGATTCATTTGAAATACACATAATCACATTGTATCCTTTTTCATCAGCCACTTTCTCGATACCACTAAATACTTTGGCAAAGAAAGAATTCAAAATATTAGGAATAATCACCCCAATGGTTCTTGTTTTCCTGTTTTTTAGGTTCAAACCAATTACGTTAGGTTTGTAATTTTTTAGCTTTGCGTATTCTTTTATTTTTATTTTAGTTAACTCACTAATTTCCGGACTATCATTAAGTGCTTTTGAAACTGTAGAAACAGAAACATTCAGTTCTTTTGCGATTTGTTTTAGTGTAGCTCTGGCTTTCATAAAAAAATGTTTATTGTAATTAATAAAGAAAAAAGGGACAAGATGTAAATAAATAGAATATTAACAATTAGATCGACAAAAATAGCGATTATAATATAAAAATTGGCTCTGAAAAATGAGGAATATTCAATAAATTTACATAAAAATTCACAACAAAACAATCTATCGACGGTTTCGATTAATTCTAAATTCATTGCCGGAAAAATATTTCAAATATACATTTGATAATCAGCACTAAAACAAGAAAAAAATAATCTTTTAAGGTATTTGTATTTAAAATAATTAATTGTACTTTTGCAACCCCTTTATTGGGGATGGAATGTTTAATTAAAATAATATTATGGACGCATTAAGCTACAAGACACAATCAGCAAGCAAAGCCACCGTTACAAAAGAGTGGATTGTTGTAGATGCTGATGGGCATAACTTAGGTCGTATGGCTTCGAAGATCGCAATGATCCTTAGAGGTAAGTACAAAGCAAGTTATACGCCACACGTTGACTGTGGAGATAACGTAATTGTTATCAACTCAGAAAAAATCAACCTTACAGGGAACAAGATGAAAGAAAAAACTTACATCCGTCACACTGGTTATCCTGGAGGACAAAGAACTTTAACTGCTGAAGTATTGCAATCAAAAAACCCTGCATTACTAGTTGAAAAAGCAATAAAAGGAATGCTACCTAAAAACAAATTAGGTGCTGAGCTTTTTAGAAATTTAAATGTTGTTGTAGGATCAGAGCACAAACAAGGCGCTCAAAAACCTAGAACAGTTAACCTTAACGATCTTAAGTAATGGGAGTTATTCACAAAATCGGTAGAAGAAAAACCGCTGTTGCACGTGTTTATGTTTCGGAAGGAACAGGAGTAATCACTGTAAACAAAAAAGCATTCGAAACATACTTCCCAACTGCAACGTTACAGTACAAAGTATTACAACCTATGTCTATGACAGAAAATGTAACAAATTTTGATGTAAAAGTGAACGTTTACGGAGGTGGTTCAACTGGACAAGCAGAAGCAGTAAGAATGGCATTGGCACGTGTTATGTGTGAAGTAAATGCTGAAAACAGAGCGATACTGAAACCAGAAGGTTTATTGACAAGAGATCCAAGAATGGTTGAACGTAAGAAATTCGGTCAGAAGAAAGCTCGTAAGAGATTCCAATTCTCTAAACGTTAATAGTACCTGTCTTGTATTATTTATACAAGACGTATTGATTATTAAATTTAAAAACAATGTTGTTGTTGTCCCGTTGAGACGGGAAATTAGTTTAGCATCTAAATGAAACCCAATTAAAAGATTGAATCTTTAAATTAAAAAGGAACATTGCTAATCAACAGAACGTAAACTAAACAAAAAATGTCAAACAAAGTAGAAGTAAAAGAATTACTAGAAGCAGGTGTACACTTCGGACACATGACTAGAAAATGGGATCCAAACATGGCTCCTTACATTTATATGGAGCGTAATGGTATACACATTATCAATCTTTATAAAACAGCAGCAAAAATTGAAGAAGCGAATGAAGCTTTGAAAAAAATCGCTGCATCAGGTAGAAAAATATTATTCGTAGCTACCAAAAAACAAGCTAAAGACATCGTAGCTGAAAAAGCTAAAGCTGCAAACATGCCTTACATCACTGAAAGATGGCCTGGTGGAATGCTAACTAACTTCGTAACTATCCGTAAAGCTGTTAAAAAAATGGCAACTATTGATAAAATGAAGAAAGATGGTACTTTCATGACACTTTCTAAAAAAGAGCGTTTGCAAGTAGATCGTCTTCGTGCCAAATTAGAGAAAAACTTAGGTTCAATCGCTGACATGTCAAGACTACCAGCTGCATTGTTCGTAGTTGATATCAAAGCAGAACATATCGCAATAAAAGAAGCTCAAAAATTAAACATTCCAGTTTTCGCTATGGTGGATACCAATTCTGACCCAAGAGAGGTTGAATTCGTAATTCCATCTAACGATGATGCTTCTAAATCAATTGACAAAATCTTAACTTTAGTAACTGGTGCAATTATCGAAGGACTTTCTGATAGAGGATCTGACAAAGAAACTGATCTTCCTGTTGCTGCTGAAGTAGTACCGCCTGTTGCTGCTGAAGTAGTTGTTCCTGTTACCGAAACAGTAGCTCCAACTCCTGCAACTGAAGAATAAAAATAAATTTAAAGATTGAAGAATTTAAAGATAAAAATTATTGATTGTAAAATTAATGATGAAGTCTTTAAATTTCTCAATCTTTTAATCTTTAAAATAAAAAAATTATGGCAACAATTACTGCTGCAGACGTAAATAAATTAAGAACAATCACTGGTGCAGGAATGATGGACTGCAAAAAAGCCTTGGTTGAAGCAGAAGGAGATTTTGATTTAGCGATCGAAAACTTACGTAAAAAAGGACAAAAAGTAGCTGCAAACCGTTCTGATAGAGAATCTACAGAAGGTGCTGCAATTGCTGTTGTAAATGCTGATAAAACTGCTGGAGTTGTAATCACCTTAAACTGTGAGACTGACTTTGTAGGAATGAATGAAAGCTTCGTGAAAATGGCTACTGAAATGGCTAATCTAGCATTGAACTTCAATACAAAAGAAGAATTTTTAGCAGCTGATTTCAACGGAATCACTGTTGCTGATAAATTAATCGAACAAACTGGTGTTATCGGTGAAAAATTAGAAATCAGAACTTTCGAGAAATTAGAAGGTGCCTTTATCGGATCTTACATTCACTCCGGAAACAAAATTGCTACTTTAGTGGCGCTATCTGCAAATGTAGAGGGTGCTGAAGAAGTTTCAAGAAACGTATCGATGCAAGCAGCTGCAATGGCTCCAATAGCTTTAGACGAAACGGGTGTTGATGCTGACACCATCGCTAAAGAAATAGAAATTGCTAAAGATATCCTACGTCAAGAAGGTAAACCAGAAGCAATGCTAGACAATATTGCTAAAGGTAAATTGGCTCGTTTCTTTAAAGATAATACTTTAGTAAACCAAGATTATATCAAAGACAACAAAATGAGCGTTGCTGCTTATGTTAAATCTTTAGATAAAGATCTTATCGTTACCGGTTTCAAAAGAGCTGCGTTAGGATAATTTTTTCAAAATTTACGACAGAATCTTAAATTTATTTATATTCTGTTTAAAAATTATAAATCCCATTCGTTCACTCGAATGGGATTTTTTTATTCCCTAAAAACCACTTCCAAAAAATAAATTAAAACACTAAATTTGAATATTAATTGTTTTTTATGTTCAAAACCAAAAAAGAACTTGTCTTTGTTATTCTTGCCGGAATCTTCATTACTAACGCTGTTACCGCAGAACTCATCGGTGGAAAACTGATACAAATAGATCCGTTTGTAATGAGTATCGGCATTTTACCTTGGCCTATTGTTTTCCTGACTACTGATTTAATCAATGAATACTTTGGAGAAAAAGGAGTAAAAAATTATCTTTAATTACCGCTTTTTTAATTACTTATGCGTTCAACCTCTTGTTTTTATCCATAAATACTCCCGTGGCAAAAGGGATAATCCCGGTAAATGACGAACAGTTTTTGAACAAAGCATGTGGGTTATTGTGGGTAGTATTATTGCGTTCCTAGTTTCTCAATTGATAGACGTAACTGTTTTTTGGTTTTTCAAAAACCGTACAGGAAATAAAAAAATCTGGCTCAGAGAAACAGGTTTCAAAAGAGCTGAGTTAGGATAAATTGATTTTTTGATTTCAGATTATAATATTTGAACTCAGATTTATATACAACCTATTTCAAAGAGATTTGAAATGGGTTTTTTTATCGGATTCATTCATTCAAAAAGAACTCTTAAACATATTAGATTATAAAAAGCTGAACTTCATGCAGTGTCCATTAACCACTAACAATTTAAATTAAAATAGCTTATAAATACAAAACGAAAATTCCTACCTAAAAACGCGCATCGTAAAAATTTAACATAAAACGACCATCACCTAAAATTATTTATATTTTTACCGAAAACGTTATCGTTACCTTATTTTTTTAATACTTTTAACTTTTTAAACCAAAAACTCAAATTTATGAAGAATTTATTTATTGCATCCCTAGTCTTGTTCGCATTTTTCTCTTGTACTGATGAAAATTTAAATTCAACAGAAGTAGTACAAAATAAGGTACAACCAAGTTATGTTGCGAACCAACTACTTATTAAATTTAAACCTACAGAAACTGGAGCTAAAACATCAACAAACATTTTATCTCTAATTGGAGGAACTACAGTAGAAGTTATTAACACTAATTCTATGAAAACTTCCACTGCTAAAACAAACACTACAGGTGGAAAAATTTTATTGGTAAATTCAAAGTTAGGCACAATGGAAGCTATTGAGCTTATTAAAGATTTACAAGGAGTAGAGTATGCAGAGCCAAACTGGATATACAATCATTTTGCAGTTTCAAATGACACTTATTATACTAATGGTTCACTTTGGGGCATGTATGGATCTACAACTTCTCCATCGAATCAGTTTGGTTCGCAAGCCGCAGCTGCTTGGGCAAACAATAAGTTAGGATCAGCTACTGTGTATATCGGTATTATTGACGAAGGTTATATGTACACTCATGAAGATCTAGCAGCCAATGCAGGTAAAAACCCAGGTGAAATAGATGGTAATGGTATAGATGATGATAGCAATGGCCTTGTTGACGATGTGTATGGCTATGATTTTGCCGCAAACGATAATACTGTTTTTGACGGAGTTGACGATGACCACGGAACACATGTTGCCGGTACTATTGGTGCTGTAGGAGGTAATGGAAAAGGTGTTGCTGGTGTTGTATGGAATGTAAAAATGATAAACGCTAAATTTTTAGGTGGAACAGGCGGAACATTAGCAAATGCAATTAAAGCAATTGACTATTTCACTGATCTAAAAACAAGACATGGCTTAAACATTGTAGCTACTAATAACTCTTGGGGAGGAGGAGGATTCTCACAAGGTCTTCAGGATGCAATTGAGAGAGCCAATACTGCTGGAATACTGTTCATTGCTGCTGCAGGGAATAGTGGAACTGACAATGACACCACACCAAGTTATCCTGCAAGTTATCCTAACGCAAATGTAATCGCCGTTGCATCAATTACCAATACAGGAGCTCTATCAAGTTTCTCTCAATTTGGCGCTACCTCTGTTGATTTAGGCGCTCCTGGTTCAGGAATATGGTCAACAGTACCTGCAAGATCTAAAGGTAAGTTTGTATCTAGCTATGCTAGTTATAACGGAACTTCAATGGCAACTCCACATGTGTCAGGAGCGGCTGCATTATACGCATCTTTGAATCCTGGTGCAACAGCTGCACAAATTAAAGCAGCACTATTGAACAGTGCTACTCCTACTTCCTCTTTATCTGGAAAATGTTTAACAGGAGGTAGATTGAATGTAAGCGGATTTTAATCCAATTAAAACTAATTAAACAAAGGAGTCCACAAGTTGGGCTCTTTTTTTTATGGTCATATTTTTTTTCAATACCGTTCAAAAAATCCATATTTTTAAAATATCCTAAGTAGAGGATGAATAGCAAAAGCTATGTTAGATAAGACTGCTAAGCACAAATTGACTTATTTAATGTAAAAATTTGAACTTAATAATCGAAAAAATATCTCTAGCCAAAATATTAAAGTTACATGATTCTTCTTTTTCACTAATTTGATTATAAATTAATTAAACGATTTTATTTAATAAAAATGAAAAAAAATAGAATCATGTTTAGAATAAATTTACATCGAAAACAACAATACAAATTAATACTTTTCAATTAAAACACTAAATTTGGATATTAATTGTTTTTTATGTTCAAAACCAAAAAAGAACTTGTCTTTGTTATTCTTGCCGGAATCTTTATCACTAATGCCGTTATAGCAGAACTCATCGGTGGGAAACTGATACAAATAGGTCCTTTTGTAATGAGCATCGGCATTTTGCCTTGGCCTATTGTTTTCCTAACTACTGATTTAATCAATGAATACTTTGGAGAAAAAGGAGTAAAGAAATTGTCCTTAATCACTGCCGGTTTAATCGCCTACTCTTTCCTTGTTTTACTTTTTGCAATCAATATTCCCGCCGCAAAAGGAATAAGCCCAGTCAATGATGAGCAGTTTTTTGCCGTTTTTGGACAAAGCATGTGGATCATAGTGGGAAGTATCATTGCGTTCCTAGTTTCTCAATTGATAGATGTAACCGTTTTTTGGTTTTTCAAAAACCGTACAGGAAACAAAAAAATATGGCTCAGAGCCACGGGTTCTACTATCATTTCGCAATTATTCGATTCTTTTATTGTGTTGGGAATTGCTTTTTGGTTGCCCGGAAAAATAAACTTTGATACATTTTTAACCTCCGCCTTAACAGGCTATACATTTAAACTTGGTATTGCCATTCTCTTGACTCCTTTAATTTACTTGGGTCACTATTTAATAAAAAACTATTTAGCCACTGATAACAAATGATTACAGACGATAAACCCCGCTGTGGATGGTGTACTTCTAGCGTTTTGTATAAAAAATACCACGACGAAGAATGGGGTGTTCCCGTGTATGAGGACGCCACTTTATTTGAATTTTTACTACTTGAAACGTTTCAGGCTGGACTCAGTTGGATTACTATTTTGAACAAGAGAGAAAATTTTAGAGCTGCTTTTAACCAATTTGACTATAAAAAAATAGCGCTTTATACTGAAAATAAAATCCATGAATTACTTCAAGATGCTGGAATAATTCGCAATCAATTAAAAATTAGGTCGGCAGTATCAAATGCGGCAGCCTTTATGAAAGTACAAGAAGAATTTGGCAGTTTTTCAAATTATGTTTGGAAATTCACTGATGGAAAACCCATTCAAAACAACCGACAATCTTTACAAGAAGTTCCGGCTACTACTCCGCTTTCAGATACAATAAGTAAGGATTTAAAAAAACGCGGATTCAAATTCGTCGGTTCAACGGTAGTTTATGCACTCCTGCAAGCCACCGGAATGGTTGATGATCACGTTGCAGATTGCTGGAAAAAACAGTAGTGAGTAATCCGTTTTCGACATTTAAATTATCAAATAAAACTTTAAATCCGAAATTTTAATCAAAAAAACCATTATATTTGTTTCACACTTTAGGGGTGTCTACAACATTGTAGGCTGAGAATTACCCTCTGAACCTGATCTAGTTCATACTAGCGTAGGGAAAAGTAAGATGACTTCCTGGTACATTTATGTACTCCTATAGCCATTCCTAAAGTATAACTGTATACTAAATTCAAAAGGAATGGAACTCAAAATCAACAATCAAACGAAACAATTTGCAGCTGACAGTCTTACTGTTCAGGCACTTCTTGACTTGGAAATTCCAATAAAACAAAACGGAATTGCCGTAGCCATTAACAATAGTATAATTCCAAAATCCAACTGGAATTCCCACATCATACAAGAAACCGATAACATTCTCATCATCTCTGCAACTCAAGGAGGATAACCATTTTAATTTAAAGATTGAAAGATTTATAGATTAAAATATTTATCAAATCCACTCTTCAATCTTTCAATTTTTTAATACTTAAATCTTTCAATAAAAAAAACATGAAATACGAAGAAAAAATATCAACCACTCCTTTTCCTAATTCTACAAAAATTTATGTAGATGGAACCATTCATCCCATAAAAGTAGCGATGCGAGAAATTGCATTGACTGACACTAAAATGTCAAATGGCAGAATAGAAAAAAACCCGCCTGTAACCGTTTATGACACTTCGGGCCCATTTACCGACCCAAATATCGAAATTGACATTCGAAAAGGACTGCCCCGCATTCGTGAACAATGGATTCTGGATCGTAATGATGTCGAAGAATTAAGTGAAACCTCTTCCGAATACGGGAAAAAGCGTTTGAATGACGAAAAACTAAACGAATTGCGTTTCGAATATTTGCACAAACCTAAGCGTGCCAAAAAAGGAGCCAACGTTTCCCAATTGTATTATGCAAAACAAGGAATCATTACTCCAGAAATGGAATACATAGCCATTCGTGAAAACCAACGCTTGGAGTTGATAAACGAACAAACCAAAGCCATGCAACACCAACACGAAGGAAATAGTTGGGGCGCAAACACTCCCTCTCCTTCGGGCCGGGCTGGGGTGGGGGAAATCACCCCTGAATTTGTCCGAAGCGAAGTAGCCAGAGGACGTGCCATTATTCCAAATAACATCAACCACCCAGAAAGTGAGCCTATGATTGTAGGTCGTAACTTCTTAGTGAAAATTAATGCTAACATTGGCAACAGCGCCGTAACCTCAACAATCGAAGAAGAAGTAGAAAAAGCAGTTTGGGCATGCCGCTGGGGAGCTGACACGATTATGGATTTATCAACCGGTAAAAACATTCACGAAACCAGAGAATGGATTATCCGAAATTCTCCTGTGCCAATTGGAACCGTGCCTATTTACCAAGCTTTGGAAAAAGTAAATGGCGTGGCCGAAGATCTCACTTGGGAAGTTTATCGTGATACGCTAATCGAACAAGCGGAACAAGGGGTTTCCTATTTTACCATCCATGCCGGTGTTTTATTGCGCTACATCCATTTGACTGCTGAACGTGTTACCGGTATTGTTTCCCGTGGAGGCTCTATCATGGCAAAATGGTGTTTGTTTCACCATAAAGAAAACTTTCTTTACACCCATTTTGAAGACATTTGCGAAATCATGAAACAATATGATGTAGCGTTTTCATTAGGAGATGGGTTACGTCCCGGTTCTATTGCCGATGCGAATGATGCCGCTCAGTTTGCAGAGCTGGAAACACTTGGCGAACTGACAAAAATCGCCTGGAAACACGATGTTCAGGTATTTATTGAAGGCCCTGGCCACGTACCCATGCACATGATTAAGGAAAACATGGACAAACAATTAGAGCACTGTGATGAAGCTCCTTTTTATACTTTAGGACCATTAACTACTGATATTGCTCCAGGTTATGATCACATCACCTCTGCCATTGGCGCGGCTATGATTGGCTGGTATGGTTGTGCGATGTTATGCTACGTGACACCAAAAGAACACCTTGGTTTACCCAACAAAAAAGACGTTAAAGACGGCGTAATCACGTATAAGATTTCGGCTCATGCTGCTGATTTGGCCAAAGGGCATCCTGGATCGCAATACCGTGACAATGCCTTGAGCAAAGCCCGTTTTGAATTCCGTTGGGAAGACCAATTCAACTTGTCCTTAGATCCCGATACTGCTCGTGAATTTCATGATGAAACATTACCAGCAGATGGTGCCAAAGTAGCTCATTTTTGTTCCATGTGTGGACCAAAATTTTGTTCTATGAAAATTTCACAAGAAATTCGCGATGTAGCTGAAGCCGAAAAAGGCATGAAAGAAAAATCAAAAGAATTTGTAGAAAGCGGCAAAGAAATTTACTTATAAGACTGTAGAAGAAAGAGGAAAGAAAAAAGATTATGATCGTAATCACAAATCCAATTCCTGTAATTAATGAAATCGACACCATTCATTCTCTTTTTGAGAATGGACTGGAGTTGCTTCATATTCGGAAACCTGATTTTTCAGAAACAGAAATGAACGCTTTTTTATCCGAAATAAAATCAGATTTCCGTCAGCAAGTGGTTTTGCACAGTCATCACCAACTGGCTTTAGCATCTGGAATACATCGGATTCATTTTACAGAAAAAGCAAGAATTGAAACATCGGAGAAAAGTTTAAAAAACTGGAAAGAAAGTGGATTTAAACTCTCTACTTCGATTCATCAAATGATTAATTTTGAAGAACTACCTACTGTTTTTGCTTATGCTTTTTTTGGTCCTGTTTTCGAAAGTATTTCAAAACCAAAGTATGCTTCGGATATTGACTTTAAAAAAGCATTGCAACAAAGGAAGAATAACGAAACTTCATTAGTAGCACTTGGTGGAATTACAGCTGATAAAATTAAAACGGCATTAAAATATGGCTTTGATGATGTGGCACTTTTAGGTGCCATTTGGAACAGTAACCATCCAATAGAAAATTTTAAACAATGCAAGAAAACAGACCTTTCGTAGTAACAATTGCAGGCTTTGATCCTTCTGGAGGCGCGGGAGTTTTAGCAGACATCAAGACATTCGAGCAACATAACGTTTATGGTTTTGCCATCAATACCGGTAACACCATTCAAACCGAAAATCAGTTCTTCGAAATGCACTGGACTGACCAAGATTTTGTTATGAGATCACTGGATAAATTGTTTGAAAATTATAGCATCAAAGCCGTAAAAATTGGAATTGTTCCTTCAGTCGATTATTTAAAAAAAATTGTTTTATTAGTAAAAAGGCTTTCGCCAAAAACAAAGATTGTTTGGGATACCGTTTTAAAATCTACAACCAAATTTCGTTTTATAACTATAGAAAATCATTCTGTTTTGATTGAAATATTAAAAAAAATAGATTTGATAACACCCAATTACAATGAAATTTTACAGCTTTCCGCAGCAGAAAAAAATCCTGATTTAATTGCTCACGAGCTGTCAAAACATTGTGCTGTATTACTAAAAGGTGGTCACAATCCTCTGGCAATTGGTGTTGACTGTTTGTATACCGGAAAGGAAATCTTCATGCTTACGCCAAATAACACTTCGGTTTTCGAGAAACACGGCTCTGGCTGTGTATTATCATCAGCGATTACAGCCAATTTAGCTTTGGGATTAGACCTGAAAACAGCTTGCATCAATGCCAAAAAATATATAGAAACCTATTTACAATCTAATCAAACCAAATTAGGATACCATCATGTATAATAAGCTACACTACATTTCGCAAGGAAATACTGTCGAAGAACAATTGCACAACATTCACAAAGCACTGGACAATGGCTGCCATTGGATACAATTGCGATTCAAAAATCAAAACGCGCTTGAAGTTTTCACTTTGGCGGAAGCCGTAAAAATGTTATGTAAAGAATATTTAGCCACTTTTATCATCAATGACAACGTGCATTTGGTAAAGCAATTGGATGCCGATGGCGTTCATTTGGGTTTAAGTGACATGAAAGTGGAAGAAGCAAGACTAATTTTAGGAAAAACAAAAATTATTGGAGGAACGGCAAATACTTTTGAAGATGTATTCCAAAGAACAGCCGAAAACTGTGATTATATAGGTCTGGGTCCATTTCAATTTACGACAACCAAACAAAATCTAAGTCCCATTTTAGGATTGGAAGGGTATCGATTGATTATCCAACAAATGAAAATAAAAAACATCCAAATTCCCATTTATGCCATTGGAGGAATCAAACTAGAAAACGTAGAAGACCTGATGGAAACTGGAATTCAAGGTATTGCAGTTTCTGGTTTGATCACCCAAAGCAAAAATCCATCTCAACTCATCAATCAACTTAACGACAAATTATATGGTACCATTTAAAATAGGAGACAAGACCTTTCATTCCCGCTTGTTTTTAGGCACAGGAAAATTCGGTTCTAATCAACAGATGGAAGAAGCCATTTTAGCCTCTGGAACCGAGTTAGTAACCGTAGCGCTAAAACGTATCGATTTAGAAACGGAAACCGATGCCATTTTATCCCATCTCAAACATCCGCTGATTAATTTGCTACCCAATACTTCTGGCGCACGAAATGCCAAAGAAGCGGTTTTTGCGGCACAACTAGCACGAGAAGCGTTGGAGACTAATTGGCTTAAACTGGAAATTCATCCCGATCCAAAATATTTGATGCCCGATGCAATCGAAACCTTAAAAGCTACGGAAGCTTTAGCCAAATTAGGGTTTATCGTTTTGCCTTACATCCATGCGGATCCCGTTTTATGTAAACGACTGGAAGACGCAGGAACTTCGGCGGTGATGCCTTTAGGTTCTCCAATTGGTAGCAACAAAGGATTAAAAACGATCGATTTTTTAGAAATAATAATTGAACAGAGCAGAGTTCCCGTGATTATAGATGCCGGAATTGGCGCACCATCCGACGCAGCAAAAGCCATGGAACTTGGAGCTGATGCGGTTTTAGTAAACACAGCAATTGCCGTGGCAAGAAATCCTATATTGATGGCAGAGGCTTTCAGAGAAGCCGTTATTGCAGGTCGAAAAGCCTACGAAGCACAATTAGCACAAAAAGTAAATCATGCAATGGCCTCAAGTCCTTTGACTGCGTTTTTGTATGAGTAATATGTTTTTGGTCTATTTACAAGAAAACTGTTGAAAAAATGGCACGCAGATTTTACAGATTTACACAGATGGGAAATAAAAAAGAATCTGCAAAAATTCGCACAATTTACAGACTACAGAAATTTATAGTTGTATCAAAATAACTACATTTAGTTTTTAATTAGTACTAATTTTTAAATTCTTAAAAATGACCGAAAACGACATATCATTCAAAATAAGAGGAGCCATTTTCAAAGTGTACAATACACTCGGTCCAGGTTTATTTGAATCTGTTTATGAAAGCGCTTTGTATTATGAATTAACTAAAATAAATTTAAAAGTTGAAAGACAATTAGAAATCACTATTCCTTACGATGGCATCATATTAGATGTTGCTTTTAAAATTGATTTATTAGTAGAAGACAAAGTAATTATTGAATTGAAATCTGTCGAAGATTTAGCACCTATTCATTACAAACAAATTACAAACTATTTAAAACTTACTAATAAAAAATTAGGCCTACTTGTCAATTTTAATACAGTCACTATTTTAGATGACATTAAACGAATTGCAAATAAATTATAATTAAGGATTACAAATTAGCACGCAGATTTCACATATTTATACAGCTAAAATTAAAAAAAACGGTTAAAAAAATCTGCGAAAATTTGCAGAATCTGCGTGCCAAAAACCGCATATCCTTTTTGCGAAAAAAAATAAAACAATGAACACATTTAGATCGGTTTTTGACAACTACGATTGGGAAACAATCAAAACAAAAATATACCATACCACTTCGATAGAAGTCGAATCTGCGTTAGACAAAAAAAAACGCAGTCTCGATGATTTTCTGAGATTGATTTCACCAGCTGCGAAACCTTACTTAGAGCAAATGGCACAACTGACACATGAACTAACCAAAAAAAGATTTGGCAAAACGATTCAAATGTATGCTCCTTTGTATTTAAGCAACGAGTGTCAGAACATTTGTACGTATTGTGGGTTTAGTTTAGACAACAAAATCAAACGAAAAACACTTACCGAAAATGAAATTACGCAAGAAATTAAAGTCTTAAAAAAAGCAGGATTTGATCATGTTTTATTAGTTACAGGCGAAGCCAATCAGACCGTAAACATTCATTATTTTCTAAAGGCAATTGCTCAGATAAAAAACGATTTCTCCACCATTTCAGCCGAAGTACAACCCTTGTCAACAGAAGAATACGAACAATTACACGAAGCCGGTGTCTATTCGATTTTAGTCTATCAGGAAACCTACCACCGTGATGTTTACAAACAGTACCATACCAAAGGAAAGAAATCCAATTTTGATTTTCGTTTAGAAACACCCGATCGCATAGGAACTGCGGGCATTCATAAAATAGGCTTGGGTGTCTTATTGGGATTAGAAGATTGGCGCACTGACAGTTTTTTTAATGCCTTGCATTTAGATTATTTACAAAAAACGTATTGGCAAACGAAATATGCAGTTTCATTTCCCAGATTACGACCGGCAGAAGGTGTAATTAAACCCAACTTTATCATGGATGATGCTGATTTGACCCAGCTCATTTGTGCCTACCGTTTGTGGAATGAAGACTTAGAAATCTCCCTGTCTACCCGGGAGAACGAAAAATTCCGGGATAATATTATTCCCATTGGAATCACTAGTATGAGTGCAGGTTCTAAAACTAATCCTGGGGGTTATTCAGTTGACCCACAATCCTTGGAGCAATTTGAAATCAGTGACGAACGTTCTGCGGCAGAGATTGCAAAAGTCATTTACAGTAAAGGATATGAACCCGTTTGGAAAGATTGGGACAGAAATTTTAGTCAAAAGTCGAAAGTCTAAAAGTTTAGAAATCAACAAAAAAATTAGACAAGAGACAAGAGTCTAAAAATTTAGAAAGCAACATGGGGCCACACCTTAATATTTATTACTAATAGCAACTAACTTTAAAAAAGTTCTCGACTGCGCTCGAATTGACTTGTTTTTAACTTTTGACTTTAAAACTTTCCAACTTTATGACTTTTGACTTTATAACTGTCCAACTTTATAACTTCTCAACTTTAAGACTAAAAAAATGAGTATTATTCAAGATTTTTTACGCTATAACCGCCAGATGATGATGCCGGAAATAGGCGATTCCGGACAGGAAAAACTCAAAAAAGCGAAAGTTTTAGTGATCGGCGCAGGCGGATTGGGTTGTCCAATCTTACAATATATTGCAACGGCCGGAGTAGGAACTATTGGTATAGTTGATTTTGACAAAATCGAGTTGCACAACTTACACCGTCAAATTTTATATACGGAGAGGCACGTTGGTCAATTAAAAGCAATCACGGCAAAATCAGTTTTAGAAATCCTGAATCCATTGATTCATGTTGTTGCTTTTGAAGAAAAATTAACCATTAAAAATGCAGTACAAATCATCCAGGATTTTGATGTAATTGTTGACGGCTGTGATAATTTCGAAACCCGCTATCTGATAAATGATACTTGCGTGACATTAGGAAAATCATTGATTTACGGCAGCATCTTAAAATTCGAGGGGCAAGTGGCCGTTTTTAACCATAATGGAAATAAAAATCTTCGGGACTTATTCCCAGAACCTCCAAATCCTAAAGATGTTCCTAATTGTGATTTGAACGGAGTATTGGGTACGCTCCCTGGGATTATTGGCACCATGATGGCGCACGAAACGTTGAAACTTGTTATGGATTTACCGACATTGGAAAATGAATTGGTTCTTTTTAATACGCTGGATTGGAGTTTTAAGAAGCTGGAATTTTAAGAGTTATTTACTCTTTAAAATTTCCATAAAATCTGTTCTGTCGATTTCCCTGCAACCTAAACTTTCAAGATGCGGATTATAAACCTGACAATCCAAAAGTTTGTAATCTTCTTTTTTTAATTGGTTGACCAAAGCTATAAAAGCCATTTTCGACGCATTAGATACTTTCGAGAACATACTTTCACCACAAAAAATACCTCCCAAATCAATTCCATATAAACCACCAACTAAAACCTCATCTTGCCAAACCTCAACCGATTTTGCTATTCCTACTTCATGCAGCTTACAATAGGCTTCAATCATGTCATTGGTAATCCAAGTCCCGTTTTGACCGTCACGTTCTATATTTTGACAATTTGAAATTACATCTCTGAAATTTTGATTGAAAGTAACACTGAAAATATTCCGGTTCAGGATATTTCGCATGCTTTTAGATACAATCAATTCATCGAGAAATAGCACCATTCTGGGATTTGGAGACCACCACATAATAGGTTCTCCCGCTTCAAACCAAGGAAAAATGCCGCTTTGATACGCAAGTCGCAAGCGTTCCGGGGACAAATCACCTCCAATGGCCAAAATTCCATCGCAATTGGCTTGGTCAACAGGAGGGAAAAATAAGGTTGGGGATAAATAATACATTTTTCAATTTCAAAAATCAATACCAATTTCAAAAAATAAAAAAGTCAGAAATTCAAGTAAAACTCAAACTTCTGACTTCTAAATTCTAACTTTTTCATCCCTTAGAAAGGCAAATCGTCTGCTTCTTCTTCGTTTAGGTTTGTTGCTGGTGCAAATGCTTCAGCAGCCGGCATCGGAGGCATTTGAGCAGCAGTGGCTTCTGTGGCTACTCTTTCTACTCTCCATCCTTGAATTGCATTAAAATATTTAGTCACTCCTTGTGGGTCAACCCATTCGCGTCCTCTTAAATTGATCGAAACTTTAACCGCTTCACCTACTTTAAAACTGTTCAATAAATCGCATTTATCTTGTACAAATTCTACTAAAATATGTTGTGGATATTGCTCCTCGGTGGTTACGACCAATTCTCTTTTTAAGAAACTTCCGCTTCCCACATTTTTTGCATCCCCAAGCATTTTAATTTTTCCTGTAACTTCCATCTTCGTTGTTTTTAATGTTATTTATATTATTTTTTTGCCAAAAGTACTTTCCAAGCCGATAAGACATCATTCTCATTCAGGTATTTTTTTGCCTCCAAGTGTACTTTTTGCTGGTCATCAGCACTTAAAACTCCTTTTACAGCAAAATTCTGTTTTACAAATATACTAACTTCTTCCATTGTGGGCAAGGCTTCTATATTCCCTAACATCCCTAAATCATTTCCGTTAAAAACCGAACTTTCTTTAACAAAATTTGGAATGGCATCCACTCCAATTCCTAAAGTAGACAAGGGTTTTGGCACTTCAAAAAGCCCTTGGTTTGATCTGGAATACCAATTGCTGCCTAACCTGGAAACCAAGTCAATTTTATATTGATCAATCGCACCATTTTCGTCTAAAACAGACTCGTCAATATGAATGCGAACAACTTCACACAGTACTAAATTCCCCGCACCTCCTTCTGTTCCCAGCGGAATAATCTGAGTGACTTTGCATTCAAATTGAACCGGTGATTCTTTTACTCTAAATGGTTTTACCACCTCTGAAGCTACTGGTGTTAAGCCTGATTTTACAAACTCATCTACTCCATGAGCATACTCTGTACTGGCCAGCGAAATCTGTTGTACCATGTCATAATTCACCACATTAATGACTACTTCCCGAGTTGCTTCAGCATTGATCAACGTGTGTTTTATCGAATTATCACGAACGCGCCTTGCTGGTGAAAAAATAAGGATTGGAGGATTGGCGCTGAACACATTAAAAAAACTAAAAGGCGATACATTAGCATTACCTTCCGCATCCATAGTACTGGCAAAAGCAATAGGTCTAGGTCCAACTGAACTTTGCAAATAGCCTTGTAATTTTGCCGTTTCGATACTTTTAGGATCAATCGTAATCATATTTTTTACTTTATAGCTGTACTCTACAAAAGTAAACAAATCGGATCAGTTTATGAAAGAGTATATCCAATTAGAATAAAATTACATCTGAATTTACTCTGAAAAAAATTCTTTCTTTAAAACTAAAATACCACAGCGTTTATTTCGTTATATTTATAATTCAAATTTTCATTTATGCAGTTTTCTGAAAGAAGAAATACAACCCGTTGGATTATAATTTCTGCCTCTTTTTTAATCATTTCACTGATTCTTTGGAACACATACACTTTTTTTCAAATCTTCAAAAACGAAGAACGATTAAAAATGAATCTTTGGGCACAAGCCCAAAAAACACTCATTAATGCCGATGAAAATACAGATGTTGATCTTCCGTTGCAAATTTTCAGTGACAACACTTCAATTCCTATTATACTGACAGAGAATGACAGCATCATAAACACCGTAAATATTGACGACGCTATTGTAAAAAATAATTCAAAGGCAGTCGCATTCTTGCAGAACTTAAAAAACGAAAACGTGCCCATAGTCATTGAGTATGTCCCTGGGAAATTTCAAAAATTATATTACGGCAACTCGGCTTTACTGAATAAATTGAAATATTATCCCGTTGCTTTAGTGCTGATCATAGTGCTTTTTGGCGGTTTAGTTTATAATTTTTATAGAAGCACCAAAATGGCAACACAAAACAAACTTTGGGCAGGAATGGCGAAGGAAACGGCTCATCAAATAGGCACACCACTTTCTTCATTAATTGGTTGGGTTGAACTCCTGAAATCTGAAAACATGGATGAAAGTACTACTTTCGAAATTGAAAAAGATATTGAGCGTTTGAAAACCATAACCGATCGTTTCTCGAAAATAGGATCGGAACCCAAATTAGAAAACAAAGATATTGTAGCCGAAACACAACAATCTTACGACTATTTGCAATCCCGATTCTCCAAACAAATTGAGTTTTCGTTCCAAGCGCCAAAAACTCCTATTATGGTATCTCTTAATCCTACGCTGCACAGTTGGGCCATCGAGAATTTAGTAAAAAACGCCATCGATGCAATGAAAGGAAAAGGAAAATTAGCTTTAGAAATTGAACAAGAAGGGGATTATGTAAAAATAAATGTTTCTGATACTGGCGGCGGAATTCACAAACAACAATTTAAAACCATTTTCGAACCTGGATTTACCACTAAAAAACGCGGATGGGGATTGGGACTTTCACTAACCAAAAGAATCGTGGAAGAATACCACAAAGGAACCATCAAAGTACTGAACTCCGAAATTGGAAAAGGAACCACTATGCAGGTGAGTTTTAAAAAAAACAACCTAGCGTAACGGAACTCCAAACTATGTAACTTTAGAAAACATTGTTTTTCTGACTATTTTGGACTTACTCAAATAATTTTTAACAAACAATGCGTGCTCTTCGGCTTGCGCCAAAGAGGCTCCAATTGATTTTTTAATCGATGTGACATTAGAAACGTTTTGATTACCAACGGAACCCACGATATACATATCGTTTTGACACTTTACCAGTTTCATTCTCGGAATTTCAATCATACGGCTAATTTCAGTATCTGAAAAAGAAGGCTTAAACTTATTGTTTCGATAGTGTATAAAATCATTCAACAATACAACCGCTTTTTGTCAATTTCAGCTGCAGTCCAAGCATGAGCCAAGTCACTTACTTTTCCGTTTTGTTTGGTATATCTTTCAATGATATAGGATTGGATTCCTATCTTTTGCACAAGCGCATTAAAAACCGTTGCATAATGAATGCAAACCCCTTTTTTAGTTTTTAATGTCTTCGTGATTTTCTCAGCTCCCGTTTCATGGGAATTTACGGCATACCTATTCGCAACATCATAGCTGATGTTAGATGCGGTCCAATAGAAATCAGCTCTTATTTTATCGGTTTCTGTTTTAAAATTAGCATTGATATAATTGGCAATAGCTTCAGTAGATATAGTTGAATTAGCTGGAATAGCTGCCGTTTTAGCATCAACCAATAGATATCCGGGATTGACCTGTCCAACACTCATAAAGGAGAAAAAGAAGGTAAGCAACAAAAATATATTTTTCATAGCCTCGAATGTAAGTAATAACCATGGTATAATGTCGTATTTTAAAATCAGGATAAAATTATTTAACAATCTGATTTAAAGCTATTTTACTTAAAGTTAATTCTTTTGACTTTACGACTTTTAAACTTTCGACTTACTTAAGTTCTCTAAAATAGAAAAGGGAATCGGTTTTCACCTATTCCCTTTTAAACTAAAATCATACCAATTTGTTTTATTTGTGCAAATTTACAAATTGGTTTTAATACTTTCTGCCAACGCTTCAAATTCATTTTTGGACAGCGATACTTTATTTTGAAAACGCATTTCATCCATTTCATTCAATGGAATCAAGTGAACGTGCGCATGAGGAACTTCAAGTCCTACAACTGCCATTCCGATTCGTTTACACGGAACCGTTTTTTCAAGCGCAACTGCGATTTTTTTAGAAAACTGCATCAGTCCAATATATAAATCATCTTCCATCTCAAAAATCTTATCAATTTCTTGTTTCGGAATACAAAGTGTGTGTCCTTTTGCATTTGGATTTACATCCAAAAAAGCCAAGAAATTTACATCTTCAGCAATCTTGTAGCACGGAATTTCTCCGTTTATAATTTTGGTAAATATACTTGACATTGTGAAATTGGTTAATTGTTGAATCGATTAATCGGTTAACCGAATAAACCTTTAATTAGTCGCGAGATATTTCTAAAATTTCGAATTTCAACACACCGTTTGGAACCGTGATCTCAGCAAATTCTCCAACTGATTTTCCTAACAAACCTTTTCCAATAGGTGAGGTTACCGAGATTTTACCTGTTTTTAAATCGGCTTCACTTTCGGCAACTAATGTATAAGTCATTTCCATTCCGTTCGTTTGGTTTTTGATTTTTACATTGGATAATACCAATACTTTAGAAACATCCAGATGGGTTTCATCAATCAATCTGGCGTTAGAATGTATTTCTTCCATTTTGGCAATACGCATTTCCAGCATCCCTTGTGCTTCTTTTGCGGCATCGTATTCTGCATTCTCAGAAAGATCACCTTTATCTCGTGCTTCAGCTATATCAGCCGATGCTTTTGGGCGCATTACGCTTTTTAAATAATCTAATTCTTCTCTTAATTTTTTTAAGCCTTCTGCTGTGTAATACGATACTGTACTCATAAATTCTTCATTTATATAAATAGAAAAAATCCCATCAGGACGGGATTTCTTTCCACAAAGATATTATTATTATTTTTTCGTCGATAAATATATGTTAATCATATATAATTCAAAGTTAAATAAATTAAATTTGTTTCACTAATACTTCGACACTATTTTAAAATGAAAAAAATTCTGCTGCTCTTCGTTGTTATTCCTTTATTTTTTTCGTGTAGTGATTCTGGTTTTGACAACACCAATCCATTTGTGCCTAATTATACTTTCGCCGTAGACCTGAACCTGAATTTGCCGGAATACTCTAATCTTAAATTCGTTAGTAATGCGGTTTATGTATCCGGAATAGGCGCTCGAGGTGTTATTGTTTTCAATACAGGCAGTGGTTACAATGCTTTTGATGCCGCTTGTCCCAATCAAGCGATGAGTTCTTGTTCTACCATGACCATAAATGGGATAAATGCCGTTTGCGGATGCGACGGTAAAGAATACAGTTTATTTACCGGACAAGGAACTTTACAATATCCTATGAAGCAGTATCGCGTTCAAGTCAATGGAAATGTGCTTCGGGTTTATAATTAATTACAAATGCGAATCAAGGGTTAAAATATTAAGTTTATAAAGGCAGCTGCTATCTTGCCAAACAGCTGCCCTAATAATTTTTTTGTGGATCTAACTTTGCATGCTCTTTGAATATTGGTTTTTTCAATCAACCAATTAAAAAGGGATTCAATAGGTTGTCTAATCCTTGATACTGCTGTTGAATACAAGTCGTTTGAAACTTTATCTCTATTTCTAATTTCTTGAGATTCTCCTTTTACTGCTTTAACGGGTGTGAACATTACAGCGTTTTTTTCTTTTTCAAAATCAGATAAAAATTCTTTGTTTTGATAAATTTTATCTCCAAAAGAACATCTATCTTCTTAACCCTTGATTCGCATTTCTAATAAAACAATATCAAAGTCGGTTCGAATAGTCACTTTTCCTTTTGAAACTTTGGCTTCTTTTCCGGAATAGGCATCTCTTACTCTAGATCCATCTTCAAAAATAGGGGCTACAATAATTTCTTTTTTGCCAGTAGAGAGATCTAGACCAACCACTATTTTGTCTGTGAAAGTTCCTTTAGTGTATGTTCTTGAAAATGTGTAGGGCGTGTCCGAAATCATGGTGTGAATTCCAGCTCCCACAGCAGGATGGTTCTTTCTGAACTTTCCTAATTTTCTCCAGTGTGTCAGTATTTTTTTAGTTTCAGGATTGGATTTTATGTCTTTCCAGTTCATAAAGGAGCGTAAGGTAGCATCGCCGTTTGTACCTTCAATTACTAAGGGACGTGCACTCTCATCACCATAATATACTTGAGAAAGTCCCGGACTCAACAATAATTTTGTACCGGCTTCGATGCTTTTGGTGCGTTTTGCATCAAATGGAGCGCCGTCATCATGTGAGGATAAATAGTTTAAAACACTGTATCCTTTTAAATCGGTGTTGAGCTTGTCCGAGTATTTTGAGAATATGAATTCATAGTCTTTTTGGGCGTCCCATTTGAACTCAAAATTGATCATATTGTTGAAACCATTTTTAAAATAGTTTATTTTTTTATCTCCAAAATCAAAATCTTGTCCACCGCTGATACCATAATTATAGACTTCGGCAATGGTGTAAAAGGAGTTGTTATCCAGTACTTTTGTAGGGTTTTTTTTCTTCCAAGTCTCAAATGAATAGTCACATTGCGTTTTGAAATCTGCCCAGACGGTTTCGTCTGTATGTTTTACGGTATCTCCTCTGTAGCCGTCTATCCCATAATCAGCAACGTAGTCTGTCAGCCATTTTATGATGTAATATTTTGGAGTTTTAGGATAGCCTGTCCGAGAAAAAAAAGCATCTAACTCATTCATTTCCTGTTCGTATCGACCTTCTTTTTTCCATTTTTCGACAAGAAAAGGAGGTAAGTCTACATTCTGGGTGCTTTCAGTTCTGATGTCTGGAAGATTGGCCACCAAAGTGCAGGTTGTTGTATTTTGATAATTTTTATAATCACAAACCGGATTGGTACGAACCCAGTAATTTGGCCAAACAGTATCTATTTCAGTCACAGGACCGGTGTGATTAATGACGCCGTCAAGAATGATTCTGATTCCTCGTGCATGCGCTTTTTTTACTAATTCAGCTAATTCTTTTTTAGTTCCAAAATTGGGATCTAATGCCGTCCAATCTTTGGCCCAATAGCCATGATAGCCATAACTCAATCCAGTGCCCTCATCTACAGCGTCATGAATTTGTTCCACTACAGGAGTAAACCAAATGGCATTTATCCCTAGTTTGTCAAAATAACCTTCTTCAATTTTTTTAGTAATTCCTTTGATATCTCCTCCTTCAAAACCACGAAGTTTTCCTGTAGTTTTAGTTCTGTTTAAAGTAATGTCATTGGAACGATCACCATTATTAAAGCGATCTGTCATAAGGAAATAGACATTAGCACCTTCCCAGACAAAAGGAGTTTTTTTTGTCTTTTTTATTGGAGTGTTGTTTTCTGTAACAGGTTTGGTACCGGAACAACTCACGCAAAAAGCGAGCACGGATAGAATTAATAGTAAAGATTTTTTTTTCATTTTTTTTTAAATTGAATAATTATTTTTTTGCTGGAGCTTCTTTTTCAAGGAGCAGCAGTCAGTATCTGGTATTTTTTTCAGTAGTTCTCCGGATTCTTGTATTTTAGAGTGTGAATTACTTCAGTTCTAAAATCAAAACAGATTTAGGTTCGATTATAATTTCGTTCGTCACGTCAAAGGTGAGTTCAGAAATGACATCTTTTCCAGTTTTAAAGTCTTTGATATTTTCTTTGAAACGATGTGTGTTTACCGTCTTGGTTTCGTTGCTGTTGTTCATTAAAACCATTACCGTTTCATTTGCATTGTATCTAAAATAAGCATAGATATTATTTTCCGGAATATAATGGGTTGTTTTTCCAAAATGAACCACTGCTTTTGTTTTTCTCCATTGGAACAATTTGGCGGTAAAATCAAAATAGTGGTTTTGCTCCGGAGTTCGTCCTTCCTTCGTAAAAGCATTGTTTTTATCGCCTTCCCAACCGCCTGGAAAATCAAGACGAATTGCCGCATCACCTTTGTTTTTATCACCGGCCATGCCTATTTCGCTTCCGTAATACAATTGTGGAATCCCGCGAACGGTAGCCATCAAAGTCATTGCCATTTTGTATTTTCTGATATCGTTCCCGTAGGTTTGATTGATGCGATTGGTATCATGATTTTCTGCAAATAGTAACATATTATTGACATTAGGATACAGAAAATCATTGGTAAAATTGTCATAGAGTTTTACCATTCCTTTGTCCCAAGAGCCGTCATCTTCATTGAAAACTTTAGTGACGGCTTCATATAATGTAAAATCCATTACACTTGGCAGATATGAATTGTAATTTTGTATTGCTGCAATTTTACTGTCTTTTTGCCAATACGCCATTTGCGCTTGACTTTGCATCCAGACTTCGCCTACAATATTAAAATTGGGGTATTCATCGGTTATGGATTTGGTCCATTTTGCAATTCCTTTTGGATCAGAATAATTGTAGGTGTCGACTCTGAAGCCATCTAAATCAGCATATTCTATCCACCAAATGGCATTTTGAATCAAGTATTTTAAAGTCAACGGATTCTTCAAATTTAAATCGGGCATCGATGGGACAAACCAACCGTCCAGCGTGATTTTTTTATCAATTTCAGAGGCATTGGTGTCGTGAATAACTGTTCTTTTATGATTTGTTTGGGTGTAGGTGTCAAATTGATTGATCCATTCTTTTGTGGGTAAATCCTTGATCATCCAATGTTCAATTCCCCAGTGATTCGTCACGTAATCCATCACCAGTTTCAGGTCTTTTTTGTGCATTTCAGCAGCCAATCGAACATAATCTTCATTGGTTCCGTAACGGGGATCTATTTTATACACATCAGATTGTCCGTAGGTGTGATACGAAAAAGCAGCGTCATTATCCTCGCACAGTGGTGTACTCCAAATTGTTGTTGCACCTAGTTCTGCTATGTAGTCCAGATTTTTTATAATTCCTTGAATATCGCCACCGTGTCTTCCTCCGGGTAATTCTCTATTGTATTTTTCTTGGGTTGAATTTTCACTATCGTTGTTTCTGTTTCCGTTGGCAAAGCGATCTGGCATCAACAAATACATCATATCCGAAGCGTCAAAGCTTTTGCGTTGTGCTGAGTTTTCTCTTCTTTTCTTAAGGCTGTATTTTTGTGTAAAGGTTTCTTTACTTTTGTTTTTAAAGGTAAAAATCAGATCTGATGCCACCACTTTTTTAGTGTCAATGGTAACAAATAGGTAGTTGGGATTTTCCGTTCTTTTTACGTCGGTTATTTTTATGCTATTAGAAACCGTTACTTGGTTTTGAGCAATGCCTTTGCCATAAAAAAGAATTTGCAGCTCTGGATTCTGCATTCCTGCATACCAAAAAGGCGGTTCCACTTTGTCGATTTGCGCATGTACAGTTATTGACATAAAAAAAAGGAATAAAGTTATTTTTTTTAGAAAGCTTCTGTTTAAGAACGGAAATTGATCTGTTTTCTTCATTGTATGTATTTTTTAGTGCTATTTAATGTTGTGTTGGCTTCAAATAAAACGGATTCATGTTTGAAAAGAACTATTTCAGCATTTTAGAGGCCATTCTTTTTTTATTTAAGAGTAGTTTTCAATCGAACAATCCCAATAGATATTGGGATTGTCAGTAAGCCTAGCAAGGCTTGGGTTCAAATGATAGAATTAACTACAAGTTCTAGCAAATGTTAGTTTACGGAGACTAAATTTTCAGTAGTGACCACAAGAGTCTTGCCATTTACCACAATTTCCAATTCTTTATCTCCAAGAATTGTAAATGAAGTCTCTTTATGATCGATCGCTACTTTCAGAATTTGATTTCTAAAGTTGATTTTAAACGAATAGCCTTTCCATTGTTTTGGAATTTTTGGAGAAAAATGAAGCGTATCATCTTTAACTCTCATTCCGCCAAAACCTTCTACGATACTCATCCAGGTTCCGGCCATTGATGTTATATGACACCCTTCTTCGACCTCTTTATTGTAATCATCAAGATCCAGACGTGACGTTCTCAAATAGAACGAGTACGCCATGTCTATTTTGTCTAATAAAGCGGCTTGAATCGAGTGTACGCAAGGCGAAAGGGAGCTCTCATGAACCGTAAAGGATTCATAAAATTCAAAATTGTTTTTCAGTTCTTCTTTCGAAAAATGATCTTCAAAGAAATAAAAACACTGTAAAACATCGGCTTGTTTGATGTATGGCGAACGCAAAATTCTATCCCAAGACCATTTCTGATTGATGGGTCTTTGGCTTTTATCCAAATCAACTACACGAACCAATTCTTTGTCCAAGAAACCGTCTTGTTGCAAGTACACATTATGTTCTTCCGAAAAAGGGAAGTACATATTGTCCGAAATTTTTTTCCAAGACTGTAATTCGGAATCGGAGATTTTTACCTTTTCGGTAATTCTTTTGTGATCCGAAGGATATTCCAGCGACACTTTCTGAATTTGTTCGTAGGTATATTCCAGACACCATTTTGCAATATAATTGGTGTAAAAATTATTGTTTACATTGTTCTCATATTCGTTTGGACCCGTAACGCCAAGAATTACATATTGGTTTAAATTAGTCGAAAAATTCGCTCTTTGATGCCAGAAACGAGCAATTCCTATTAATACTTCCAGTCCTTTTTCAGGAATATAACTGTAATCGCCAGTGTATCTGTAAAAGTTATAAATGGCAAAAGCGATAGCTCCGTTTCTATGAATTTCTTCAAAAGTAATTTCCCATTCGTTATGACATTCCTCGCCGTTCATCGTCACCATTGGATACAAAGCTGCTCCGTTAGTAAATCCTAATTTAGTAGCGTTTTCAATGGCTTTATCCAATTGATTGTAACGGTACGTCAATAAATTCCGAGCCACTTCCTGATCTTTGGTCGCCATGTAAAACGGAATGCAGTACGCTTCCGTATCCCAATAGGTAGAACCTCCGTATTTCTCTCCGGTGAAACCTTTTGGACCAATATTCAATCGGGAATCTTTGCCTAAATAGGTTTGGTTTAATTGGAAAATATTGAAACGAATTCCTTGTTGTGCCTTAACATCGCCATCAATTGTAATGTCTGACATTTCCCAAATTTTTGCCCAAGCATCAATCTGGTCCTGCAACATTTGGTCATAGCCTACTGCTAAAGCGGATTGAATCACTTTTTCGGCAGCAGTAATGGTATTTTCATGGTTTAAAGAAACCGTATACCCGCCAATTTTTTGGATCGATGATTTTTGACCCTGTCCCACAATTACATCATAACTAAACTGAATTTTATCAGCAGTTGCATCAATATTAGAAGGAGAAATTCCCGTTTTTTCACCACTTGTAAAAATGCTATTTTGCATGAAAGTGGTTACTTTGAAATGTGTTTTGAAGGTTTGTGCCGTTACAAAAGCTTCATTTCCTGATTTTTTTACATCAAGCGGTTCCCAGAATTTTTCTTCCCAGTTTGCATCTTCATTGGTTACACCAGTATCAATATAAGGTTTGTAAACGATTTTTGAATCTTTGTTCAAAGGGGTAATTTCATAATTGATAACCCCAACTTCATCCAACACGATTGAAAGAAAACGACGAATACTAACTGCGATTTCGGTTCCGTTTTTTAAAGTGGCTTCAAAAGAGCGGTGGTACCAACCTTCTTTCATGTTCAGCTCCCGACGAAAGTTTTTGACTTCAGCACAGGTATTCAAATCTAATTTTTCTCCATTGATTTCAATATCAATTCCAATCCAGTTTGGTGCATTCAAAACTTTAGCAAAGTATTCCGGATACCCGTTTTTCCACCAGCCCACTTTGGTTTTATCCGGATAATAAATTCCCGCAATATAACTTCCCTGAAATGTTTCACCAGTATAATTTTCTTCAAAATTAGCCCGTTGTCCCATAGCACCGTTGCCAATGCTGAACAGACTTTCAGATGATTTTACACACTCGGCATCAAATCCTTCTTCTATGATAGACCAATTGTCTGGTTTTATATAATCTTGATTCATTTTTTATAATTTAAAAATTCAAAAATTAAAAATTCAAAAATTATTGTGATACACAAATAACATTATCCTTTTTACTTTTTTGAATTTGTTTCGTTATTTGTTAATTAATTCTTCTATGAATTGGGTATCGATAGCTGTAAAATCGTTGAAGATATATTTTGCTTCGTGCAAAGTAGTTGCTTCCCCAATTCCTATGCTGGTCATATTACCAATATTCGCCGCTTGAACTCCTGCGACTGAATCTTCAAAAACAATTGAATCTTCTGGTTTTATTTTTAATAATTTAGCGGCCATTAAGAATACTTCCGGATCGGGTTTCGCATTGGTCACATCATTTCCGTCTACAACAGCGTCAAAATAAGAGAGTAGTCCTGTTTTCTCCAGAATTGGTCTGGCGTTTTTACTGGCTGAACCCAATGCGATGGGTTGGTTGTTTTGTTTTAAAAATTTTAAAATTTCAAAAACTCCCGGAAGAATCTCACTTTCATTCATATCCACTAAATAAGATAAGTATTCCTCGTTTTTTTGGACTAACCATTGGTCTTTGTCTTCTTGTGAGGCGGTTACTTTTCCTAGTTCTAATATAATATCCAAAGAGCGCACCCGGCTGACTCCTTTTAGTAATTCGTTGTGTTCCAGTGTAAATTCGATATTTAATTCATTTGCAATTTTTTGCCACGCTAAATAATGGTATTTAGCCGTGTCTACAATCACTCCGTCTAGGTCGAATATAAATGCTTTTGTATTCATTGATTATTGTTTTATTAGGTCATCAACATCTTGTACTTTAACTACTAAAATAGCAGCAATCAAAAAGCTGACACCACTAGTGACTAATGCAAATATGGCATTGTCATGGTATACATATTTAACTAATGGTCCGCCAATTAAGGCATTGATAATTTGGGGAATAACGACAAAGAAGTTGAAAATACCCATGTAAACTCCCATTTTCATTGGGGAGATTGATCCGGCTAATATGGCATACGGCATAGATAGAATACTAGCCCAAGCAATACCCACTGCAACCATAGAAAGAATAAGCCAGTTTTCGTTAGGGACAAAATAGATCGAAATTAATCCAAGGCCACCAATAATAAGGGATAGGGAATGGGTTAATTTTCTTCCGATTTTTTTTGCGATATAAGGCAACGCAAAAGCATAGAAAGCAGAAACCAAATTGTAAATACCAAACAACACGCCAACCCAGTCTCCTGCATTTTGATACGCCTCACTTTTGCTGTCCGAAATAGGTAAACCATAAATATGATGGGCTATGGCCGGAGTGGTAAAAACCCACATTCCAAACAAACCAAACCAAGAGAAAAATTGTACCCAGCTCAATTGCCGCATCGTGGTAGGCATTTTTCTGAAATCATCAAAAATGTCCAGTACGCTGGATTCTTTAGCATTGGCATTAGCCACTTTGGTTTTCTGATGCGCCATTTCGTCTTCAAATTGGGCTAGCTCTTCCGGAGAATATTCTTTGGTAGAAAAAATGGAAACCAGGATAGAACCTATAAGTATAACAGCTCCTATTACAAAAGATAAAATCAAATGCATGGGAACACCGCCATCTTCATCTCTATTGGAAACGCCAAACCAATTCGTCAAAACATAAGGCAGCCAAGAACCAATCACGGCACCGAAACCAATTAAGGCGGTTTGTACGCTAAATCCAAGTGTTCTTTGATCCGTTCTTAAATTGTCGCCTACTAAAGCCCTGAAAGGTTCCATAGCAATATTGAAAGAGGCATCCATAATCATCAACATTCCGGCACCTACCCATAAGGCAGGCAAAAGAGCAATGAAAATTTCGGCTTGCGGCATTAATATTAAGCCAATGGAGGCCAACAAAGCACCCACTAAAAAGAATGGTTTTCGTCTTCCAAATTTCCCCCACGTTTTATCACTGTAATGGCCTATGATGGGCTGTACAATAAGTCCCATCAACGGGGCAATGATCCAAAACCAGGATAGTTCGTGCACATCAGCACCAAAAATCTGAAGAATTCTGCTGGCATTAGCATTTTGCAGTGCAAAACCCATCTGTATTCCCAGAAATCCGAAACTCATGTTCCAAATTTGCCAGAAACTTAATCTACGCTTTTCCATTATCGTAATTTATAAATTAATACGATAAGCGATATGCTTATCAAAACTTGTCTTATTTTCGAAGTAAAAGTGAGGCTTTGATGGGGTAAATATAAAAATATATTTTAAACTTTTGTTTTTCAGATACAAATAAAAAGAAACATTTTTCACTACAAGGTTGTAGTACTGAATATAATACAGCTGTTTTAAAAATTAGTCACAGTTTTCAGTCGCAGTTTTATGAAGGCAACTGAAAACGTATAATATCTAATGTGTAGATTCTCTTTCTATCAGATGCGTTTCAATTACTTCAGTTTTGTAATTTTCATCTTCTTCATCTTCCTCAGATTCAAGTCTTTCAATCAGCATTTTTGCCGCTTTATTTCCCATTTTGATACCATTCTGACTTACAGTAGTAATAGTAGGTGTAGAATATTTAGAAATGATACCATCAGTAAAGGCAATAACGGCTAAGTCTTTAGGAACATTTAATCCTATTTTATTGGCAGTTTTAATTATCGTTACTGCAAAAAGTTCGTTTACTGCAAAGACGGCATCAATGGCTTTGTCTTCTAATAGTTTTCCAATGGTGATTTCGCAGGTATCAACATCTTCAATTTTGATAATAAGATTTTCATTGAAGGGGATGTCATTGTCCAGTAATGCTTTGATATAACCATCTGTGCGAAGTTTACCCACACTCACATAATCAACAGTGGTAACTAAGGCGATTTTTTTCCGTCCTTTATCAATCAAGCTCTGAACGGCTTCATAGGCTGCAGATTGATCGTCTATAATGACTTTGTCGCAAAGGATATCGTTCGTAACTCTGTCAAACATGACTACAGGCATTCCCTGATTGATGACTTCTGTAATGTGGTGAAAATCGCCTTTGAATTGGGTTTCTTTAGACAGTGACATAATGAATCCGTCAATACTGCCGTTAGCGAGCATTTCCATATTCAGGACTTCTTTATCAAAGGAATCGTCTGAGAGGCAAATGAGTACGCTATACCCGTTTTCATTGGCCACTTGTTCAATTCCATTGATGACCGTGGAGAAGAAATGATGCACAATTTCCGGGATGATAATTCCAATGGTTTTTGTTTTTCTGTTTTTTAGGCTCAGCGCAATGTTATTGGGTTTGTAGTTGTAAAATTTGGCGAAAGCTTGTACTTTAAGTCTGGTTTCCTCGCCTATTTCTGGACTGTTCCGTAATGACTTAGAAACGGTAGAAATAGAAACGTCTAATTCTTTGGCAATTTGTTTAAGCGTTATTTTCCTTTTCATGTGGAGAGGGAGTAAAATTTTATTTCGTAATAAAGATAAAATTTAATTTTACAAATGGTAATTAAACGGGTTAAAATTTAAATAAATCAGAAAGTTTTCAACACTATTACGTTTTCGTAACCCAATTAAAAAGGGCTCTTGTCGGGCGTGCAAAAATTTACATAAATTTAACATTCGAAGTAATAGTCACGCTTGAAATTCCAAGAAAAATTAAATTAAATTAAACAAAATGTATGAAAACAATTTATAAAAAGTTGTTGATTTTAGTACTGCTGCTCCCTTTTAGTGTTTTGGCTCAGAATATCGTTGGCGGAACCGTTCTTGATAAAGTGTCAGGACAGCCAATTCCGGGGGTAAACATAAATGTACAGGGTACAAATAATGGTGTTTCTACTGATTTTGATGGTAAATATCAGTTGTCTAACGTAAAAAGAGGGGATAAAATTGTGTTCTCTTATATTGGTTACGCCGATACGGTTGTTGATTATGTTGCTCAAAAATCATTAAACGTATCTTTAGAAGAAGACGCCAATCAATTAAAAGAAGTGGTGATCCAAGTGGGTTACGGGACTGTTAAGAAAAAAGATGCTACAGGAGCGGTAACCGTGCTGACTTCCAAAGATTTTAATAAAGGACCTGTTACTTCTGCAGATCAAATGATAACAGGGAAAGTAGCTGGTTTGCAGGTTATTAATGGAGGAGGTTCTCCAGGTGAAGGTGCAACTATTAGAATTAGAAGTGGCTCTTCACTATCTGCTAATAACGATCCGTTGTATGTTATTGATGGTGTACCGGTTGCTGCTGGTGGCGTAGAAGGAAGTAGAAATCCTTTGAGTACTATTAATCAAAATAATATTGAATCGATTACGGTTTTGAAAGATGCTTCGGCAACTGCTATCTACGGATCTCGTGCTTCGAATGGGGTAATTATCATTACGACTAAAAAAGGTAAAGCAGGGGAAATGCAAATTAATTATAATGCAAACTTCCAGGTTTCTGAAATCACGAATAAAGTAGATGCTTTATCAAGTACACAATTCAGAGATTTTGTAACGGCTAACGGAAATGCTGCTCAAATCGCGTTGATGGGTGCTGCTGATACAGATTGGCAGGATGAAATATTCAGAACAGCTATTGGTACAGATCATAATATTGCCCTAAGCGGTGGTTCTGATAATATAGTGTACAGAGCCTCTGTGGGATATGCTAATTTGAATGGTATCTTAAAAAGAGATAACATGGAGCGTACTACAATGTCTGCCGGTATAACCGGAAACTTCTTTGACGATCATTTAAAGATAGAATTGAATAATAATACGTCTCTGATTAATAGTAATTATAGTAATCGTGGTGCCATTGGTTCAGCCATTCGATTTGATCCAACACAAGCAGTAAGAAATCCTGACGGAACCTTTTTTCAATGGTATACGTCTCCAACGGAAATAAACCAATTGGCAGGTAGAAACCCATTGTCTCAAATCGAACAACAAAACAGTTTTGGAACAGCATACAGAAGCATTGGAAATATTCAAACCGAATATAAAATGCATTTTTTACCAGAATTAAAAGCAGTAGCTAATTTTGGTTACGATCAATTAACAGGACGTTCATTTGGTAATACAGAAGCTAATTTTTTGAATGGTCTTTCCGGTTCCGGTTTCAACAATACGTATGAAAGAACTCAGTCACGTTTCAATAAATTGATGGATTTGTACTTGAATTACAACAAAAAAGTAGAATCGATCAATACCGTTTTTGATGTTACTGGAGGGTATTCCTACCAAGATTTCAGAGAGACTTTTTACTCTTCCAATTTTAATTTTCAGAGTAATAACACTACGGTAGATCCTAATTTTCCGTCTCGTATCAACTTGCAGTCTTTCTTTGCAAGAACTAATATTAATATCGCCGATAAGTATTTAGTGACTTTGTCCTATAGACGTGATGGTACTTCAAGATTTACAGAATCAAATCGTTGGGCTAATTTCCCTGCTGTTGCTTTGGCTTGGAAACTGAACGAAGAAAACTTTTTGAAAGACGTAAGTAGTATTTCTACCTTAAAAATCCGTGGGGGTTGGGGTATTACCGGACAACAGGATATTGGAATAAGTTATCCATCTATTCCGTTGTATTTAGCCTCTAATACTGCTGCTCAATACCCGTTTGGAAGTCAGTTTTACACTACTTACAGACCACAGCCGTACAATAGTAATTTGAAATGGGAACAAACCACTACTGTGAACGCAGGGTTGGATTTTGGATTTTTGAACAATAGAATCAATGGTAGTGTTGATTTGTACAAAAGAACAACAGAAGATTTATTATTGTACACACAAAATCCATCTTTCTTCGGGTTTTCAAATTTTGACAATTATAACGTAGGAACAATTGAAAATAGGGGGATTGAGATTGCTGCAGAAGTAATCCCATTTCGTTCTGATGATTTTGAATGGAGAATTGGCGGAAACGTAACCTTTCAAGAGTCTAAAATCACTAAGCTGACTACTACACTTCCTAATACGCCAGGAATTAATGTTGGAGGCTATGAAGGTGCTACCGGAAATTTTATTCAAAATCACCAAGTGGGTTATGCACCAAGTTCTTTTTACGTGTATGAGCAAGCGTATGGTGTAAACGGAAAACCTTTAGATGGGGTGTATGTTGACAGAAATCAAGATGGAATAATATCAGAGTTGGATAAATACCGTTTTCATAAACCGGCAGCAGATGTTTTTTACGGGTTTAACACCAGTGTAACCTACAAAAATTTTGATATGGGCATGAACTGGAGAGGATCATGGGGTAATTACAATTACAACAATGTGGATTCCAGTAAAGGATCTTTCAATAATATTTTGATCAGAAACACAGATTTGTCAAACGGAGTTGAAAATGTTTTGGAAACAGGTTTCAGATCTAATGATACCAAACGTTTCGAATCTGATTATTACATTCAAGACGCGTCTTTTGTAAGATTAGACAACGTAAGTGTTGGATATACTTTCAATCAAAAAGAGAATACGTCTTCATTAGTTAAATTGACATTGTCAGCACAAAATGTTTTGATCATTACTAATTATGAAGGATTAGATCCAGAAATTTCTGGAGGTATAGATGGAAATTTATACCCACGACCAATTACTTTCACGTTAGGTTTAAACGTTAATTTTTAATACAAATAGTAAGAAAAATGAAAAAGATACAAATAAAATTATTGGGTATTTCTTTGTTACTGTGCGTGATGGTATTCTCATCGTGTACAGATGATTTGAGCCAAGCCCCGGCAAGTAGTGTTGCAGTTCCGGGAGAACAGTTTTTTAGCACACCGGAATCGTACAAACAAAATCTGGCCAAGTTATACGCAGGATTTGCTACTTCAGGGCAAACTGCAGCTGGTTCTCCAGATATCTCCGGAATTGATGAAGGGGAAAGTCAATACATCAGAGGGATCTGGTTGATGCAGGAATTAACAACAGATGAGGCCGTAATCGCCTGGAATGATGGGACAATAAAAGACCTTCATTCACAAACATGGACTTCTTTAGACCGTTTTATCACGGCTACATTTGCCCGATTTTCTTTTCAAATTGTAAACTGTAATGAGTTTTTAAGACAAACTACGGATGCTAAATTAGCCTCCAGAGGTCTTGATGCCGCTTTGATAGCAGAGATTAAAACCTACAGAGCAGAAGCGCGTTTTATTAGAGCATTCACCTATTGGCACTTGATTGATATGTTTGGCGGAGGTTCTTTGGTTACTGAAGATTCCCCAACGAGTTTTTACTACCCGGAATATGCGTCAAGAGCAGAATTGTACAAATTTGTGGATGCCGAATTAACAGCAATTATTCCAGAATTGAAAGCGCCAAAATCAAATGAGGCGTATCGTGTGGATCAAGCTGCTGCCTGGATGTTACAAGCTAAGTTATACATGAATGCTAAAGTATATATTGGTACTGATAATTATGCAGGAGCATTGCCTTTGATTACTAAAGTAATAGGATCAGGGTATACTTTACACAACAATTATAACCAATTATTTTTTGCGGATAATGATAGAAACGGAGCTCAAAACGAATTCATTTTTGCAATTGCTTTTGATGGACTAAGAACGCAAACGTATGGTGGGACTACTTTCTTGACGCATGCACCAGTTGGTGGTACTATGAAGGCTTCTGAATTTGGAATCAATGGTGGTTGGGCTGGTATCAGAACAACATCAGCATTTGTAAATAAGTTTAGTGAAAATACTACAGACGCAAGAGGTCAATTTTATACTGATGGACAAACTAAAGAAATTGCTGACATTGGTACATTTACTGATGGATACGCAATTCAGAAATTTAGAAATGTGACGGTAAACGGAGTTCAGGGCTCAGATAAATCAGGAGACTTTTCTGACTCTGATTTTCCAATGTTCCGTTTAGCCGATGCGTATTTAATGTATGCTGAATGTGCGGTAGTTGGTAAAGTAGGAGATCTAGGAACTGCCAGAGGATATGTAAATGCTTTAAGAACCAGAGCGAATGCTTCAACGATAAGTGCTCTTACTGCGGATGCTGCAGGTGCTAACCTGATTCTAGACGAGCGAGCAAAAGAACTGCACTGGGAAGGACACCGAAGAACGGATTTAATTCGTTTTGGTAAATTTACAGGCGGTAGTTATGTGTGGCCTTGGAAAGGAAATGTAGCGGGTGGTGCGCCAACGCAAGCATTTAAAAATTTATTTCCTATTCCTGCTACAGCATTAGCATCAAACAATAAATTGAAACAAAACCCTGGGTATTAATAAAATTTAAATAATAAATAAAAAATGAAAAATATAACTAAATCAGTAATTGCCTTATTCGCAGTTCTTACCTTGTCTTGTAGCGTAGAGGATGTAGAAGACAGACCAGTAATTCAAGGAGTGGATACTCCTGAATTAGTGGCGCCTGAAAATGATAAATCATACGTTTTACTAGAAGAAAATGCGGAAGATGTTATAGAACGTTTTGTGTGGACCAAAGCAACTTATGCTGGTAATGTAGAGATTGGGTACAAACTTTTGATGGATGTTAAAGGAGGAAATTTTACAAAAGCAATTGAATTAGGAGGAACTTCTGGAGCAACTCAAATTGAAGTAACTGTAAAAACATTGAATCAAGCAGTAATTCAATTGGGAGGAACACCTGATCAACTGGGTTCTTATGATGTCAAAGTAGTTTCTAGTTTAGCAGGAATTGAAAAAATGATGTCTAAAACTCCACTGACTATTTTAGTTAATGCGTACACTGGATTAATTCCTTACGCATTTAAAGACTGGTATTTTGTAGGCGACGCAACTGCTTCAGGATGGAACAATAATAATAAAAACCAACCTTTATTCAGAAGCGGAACAAACCCAAGTTTGTATCAATTTACTGGATTTTTCAAAGCGGGTGCATTCAAATTAATTTCTACACTTGGACAATGGGCTCCAATGTATGGTAAAGGAGATAATGGTGCTATTGTGGCTAGACCTACAGAAGCTGATCCAGATCCAGCATCTTTTACTATTGCAACGGAAGGCTATTATACTTTTACAATGAATACTGAAACATTAAAATACACTTTAGTGACGTATAATGCAGCTGCTGCTAAAACTTTCACTACCGTAGGTATCATTGGAGATAGCACACCATTAAAATGGGATGCTTCAACAGCATTAACCCAATCTACGTTCAATTCTCATGTTTGGTCATTAAATTTGTTGCCATTAAATGATGGTAAAGCTAAATTTAGAGCAAATAATGCATGGGACGTAAGTTGGGGTGGAAACACTGCTTTTTCAGGATTCCCAAATAACGGAACAAGTGGAGGTGACCTACCGGTTGCAAAATCTAAATACAAAATCTATTTTAATGATTTAGATGGTAGTTATTTAATGATTCCTAATCAAGGATAATTTATTTCAAAAATTTTTAAGGGCTATCTATGGGTAGCCCTTTTTTTTAGTTTTTAATTTAATTAATACTTAGCCATGAAAAAAAATCTACTTTTATTAATTTTACTTATAACCTCTATAAGTTATTCCCAATTTACAACTACGCCATCACCTGCAATTGCAAGTAGTGCAGTTACTCTTAATTTTAACAAAACAGGAACGCCACTCGCCAGTTATACAGGTACAATATATGCGCATATTGGTTTAACTGTTAATGGCACAAGATGGCAAAACGTGAAAGGGAGTTGGGGTAATAATTCCACACAACCCGCATTAACATTGGTTTCAGGAACTACTTATAAATTGGATCTTACTCCGGATTTGTATGCTTATTTTGGGATTCCAAATACGAGCTCTATTACAGAAATTTGTGTAGTCTTAAGAAATGATGCCGGAAATATGCAGACTGCTGATACTTTTTTTAATGTTGGAGCTTTTCAGGCAACTTTAACTTCTCCAGCAGAAAACAGTTCGACAATTATTGCATCTGGTGGCAGTTTGAATATTTCAGCTTCTAATACAGGAGGAAATGCCAGTTATGTTTTGAAGGCAAACGGAACAAATTTAAATATAAATACAGCGGCTTCCAGTTATACTTTTAATCACACAAATATCACCGGAAATCAAATCTATGAGTTGGAAGTTACTCAAGGAACTACTGTTATTACTAAAAAATTCAGCGTGATTGTAAATACGGGTACGATAAGTGCTGCGATGGCTAATGGTTTGTTAGACGGAATTAATTACAATACTGGTGATGCGACAAAAGCAACTTTAGTGTTGGATGCACCTTTAAAAGATTTTATTTATGTAGCAGGGAGTTTTAATAACTGGCAGCCAACATCAGCGCACTCTATGAAAAAAGACCCAACCAGCGGTAAATTTTGGTTAGAATTAACCGGATTGGTCTCGGGGACAAATTACATGTATCAATATTGGGTGGGGGACGCAACTCCCTTGGCCGGTTCGCCTGGTTTAGTAAAAACTGCGGATCCTTATTCCACTTTGGTTTTATCTCCTTTTGATGATCCAGGGATTTCATCTGTAAATTATCCAAATCTTCCGGTATATCCCGTTGGTCAGGAACGTGAAGTAACCGTTTTGCAAACCGGGAAAGCTGCTTACGCTTGGAGTAGCGCCACTACAAACTTTGTTAAACCAGCTAAAGAAAAATTAGTAGTTTATGAATTGTTAGTGCGTGATTTTGATGCCAATAAAAGCTATCAGGACTTGATTAATAAAATCGATTATTTCAAAAATTTGAAGATAAATGCGATTGAATTAATGCCAGTAATGGAGTTTGAAGGTAATGAAAGTTGGGGTTACAATACCTCTTTTCACATGGCTTTGGATAAATTCTATGGCACTTCGGATAAATTGAAAGAGTTTATTGATTTATGCCATCAAAACGGAATTGCTGTTATTCTTGATGTGGCGCTAAATCACGCTTTTGGTAGAAACCCAATGCTTCGCATGTGGATGAATGATCCTGACGGCAATGGTTGGGGCTCGCCTTCCACTGAAAATCCTTATTTTAATACAACAGCGATGCACAGTTATAGTGTGGGGGAAGATTTTAATCATCAACTGCCCAGAACACAAAATTATGTACAACGGGTCATTAAACAATGGGTTGAAGAATATAAAATTGACGGTTTCCGTTGGGATTTAACCAAAGGTTTTACACAAAATTGTCCAGCGAACGTAGCTGGCGGGCAAGAAAATTGTACCGGCAGTTTACAACAAGATAGAATAGATGTATTGAAAAAATATGCTGATTATTCTTGGAATTTAGATCCAAATCACTACGTTATTTTTGAACATTTGGGTGGTAATGAGGAAGAGCAACAATGGGCCAATTATAGGTTGAATGAAACGCTAAGTAAAGGCGTGATGATGTGGGGAATCATGACTTTTGACTATAACAATCTTACAAAAGGGTATGCAGGTAATATTTCAAGAATGAGTTCATCAAGCCGAGGATTTACTGCACACCGATTGATGGGCTATGCAGAGAGTCATGATGAGGAGCGCTTAATGTACAATAATGTGCAAGCAGGAAACAATACTACTGCGGACCATAATGTACGAACCCTTACTGTAGCTTTATCCAGAATGTCTGCATTAGGAGCTGTTTCTTTATTGGTTCCAGGGCCAAAAATGATTTGGCAATTTGGAGAATTAGGATGGAATTCTTCTATTTTTACCTGCAATAATGGAACTGTGAACTCTCCTTCTGATGGTACATCCGGGGATTGTAAATTAGACACTAAGCCACAGCCACAATGGACGGGTAGTTGGCTTGGAGATACCAACAGAAGCATAATTTACGACGACTGGGCAAAAATGATTACGATGAAGACCGAAGAACCTGTGTTTTTAGGAACTGTAACAATCAATAATAGCAGTTCGTTATTACCGAATATCAAAATTACCAACAGTGCACTAGCATCAACACAACTGAAAGATGTATTGATTGTAGCTAATTTTGATGTGACGCCAAAAAATGCTCCTTCCGGGTTTCCATACACCGGAACATGGTACAATTTGATGGACAATACATCTATTAATGTAATCAGTACCTCAGTTGCAATTACTTTGAAACCGGGAGAATTTAAAATCTATGGGAATAAAACAGCATCATTGGCAATAGCGGATTACGAAAAATCACCAACGATTGTGTTGTATCCAAATCCGGCATCTGATTATTTTACATTGAATGAAACAACGGCTAAGGTGCAGGTGTTTTCTATCACGGGACAATTGCTAAAAAGTTTTGATACCAATAAAACGGCAGGATCTCAATTTTCGGTTAGTGATTTGAATCAAGGACTTTACATCGTAAAAACATTTGATGAAAATAATGAAATGAAAGTATTGAAACTGTTGAAAAATTAAGAATACCTTGAAGATTGAAAAGGCTGTCCATAAAAAGGCAGCCTTTTTTGTATAAAAAAACTGCTCCATAAATGAAGCAGTTTTTAACTACAATTACAACTAAATATTAAATTTTACCGTCTTTGATTTCCTCCACAATTTCAGGATTTAACAAGGTTGAGGTATCGCCAAAATTAGAATAATCCCCTTCAGCAATCTTACGCAAAATTCTGCGCATGATTTTTCCGGAACGGGTTTTTGGCAAACCGGAAACAAACTGGATTTTGTCTAATTTGGCAATGGGTCCTATGTGATCGGATATGTGTTGGTTGATCTCTTTACTCAGGTTTTCTCTGTCGCGATATTCTCCGGTTTCTTTTAGAATTACAAAACCATACAACGCATTTCCTTTGATATCATGCGGGAAACCTACAATGGCTGATTCCGCAACAGCAGGATGTTCATTGATGGCATCTTCAATAGGGGCAGTCCCCAGATTGTGTCCGGAAACAATTACTACATCATCTACACGTCCAGTGATTCTGTAATACCCAACCTCGTCACGCAAAGCGCCGTCGCCAGTGAAATATTTACCTGGAAAGGTAGAAAAATAGGTTTCTTTATACCGTTGATGATCGCCCCAAATTGTTCTTGCAATTCCTGGCCAAGGAAATTTAATACACAAACTTCCGGTAACCTGATTCCCTTCTATTTCATTTCGTTTTTCATCCATCAAAACGGGTTGGATTCCCGGTAAAGGTAATGAAGCATAAGTAGGTTTTGTCGGGGTTACAAAGGCAATTGGTGAGATCATAATTCCTCCGGTTTCCGTTTGCCACCACGTATCTACCACAGGACATTTTTTATCGCCTACGTGGTTGTTGTACCAGTGCCATGCTTCCTCATTGATGGGTTCTCCTACAGATCCAATTACTTTCAAAGAGGTCAACTGGTAGCGTTGCACGTATTCGATGCTTTCTTTTGCTAAAGCTCTAATCGCTGTTGGCGCCGTGTAAAACTGGGTAACTTTGTGTTTTTCGATGGTTTGCCAAAAGCGACTGAAATCAGGATAAGACGGAACGCCTTCGAAAATTACGGTCGTAGCTCCGTTCAATAACGGGCCGTAAAGAATATAGGAATGTCCGGTAATCCAACCAATATCAGCGGTACACCAGAAAATATCATTGTCTTCATAATTAAAAACGTTCTTGAACGTATATGCGGAATACACCATATAACCGGCTGTAGTGTGAACCATTCCTTTTGGTTTACCTGTTGAACCGGAAGTATAAAGGATGAACAAAGGATCTTCGGCATCCATGATTTCAGCCACATTGTTATTCGAAGCTTGGTCTAAAAGTGGTTGCAGCCATTGGTCACGACCTTCTTTCATGTGGATAGTGGAGTTGATTCTTTTAGCTACTAAAACGTTCTCTACACAAGGGCAATTCAATAAGGCTTCGTCAACGATACTTTTTAAATCGATGGTTTTATTCCCGCGATACCCACCATCTGAAGTGATGACCATTTTACATTCGCTGTCATTGATTCTTGCGGCAACTGCCGAGGCGGAAAATCCTGCAAAAACAACCGAATGGATTGCTCCAATTCTGGCGCAGGCCAGAGTGGTAATCGCTAATTCAGGAATCATTGGTAAATAAATACAAACCCGATCTCCTTTTTGTATGCCTTGCTCCTTTAAGACATTCGCCATTTTGCAAACACGCTCGTATAACTCATTATATGAAATATGCAATGCCTCTTCATTTGGGTCATTCGGTTCAAAAATGATAGCTGTTTTATCTCCTTTTTTAGCAAGATGCCTGTCGATACAGTTTTTTACAATGTTTACTTTGGCATTGGTAAACCATTTTATTTCGGCGTCAGCCATATTGAAATCAACTACTTTATCCCATTGCTGGTACCAAGTAAAATTCTCTGAGGCCACTTTGTCCCAGAATTTTCCCGGTTCACGAATTGATTTTTTGTAATGTTTAAAGTACTCTTCTAGATTATTAATTTTATAGTAACTCATGATTATTGATATATTTTATATGTTGTTAATTCCTATTTTATACTTTTTTAATGCGGTGATAATTTCTTCCACAATCGATTCGTCGTCAATGGTCGACGGAATTTGGAATTCGGCACCATCTGCAATGCTGCGCAGTAGTTTTCGAAGGGTTTTTCCCGAGCGCGTTTTTGGTAAGCGCGTTACAATAACTACATTTCGTAAAGAAGTGACCGCTCCAATTTGCTGGCGAATCAATTTAATAATTTCTTGCTCCAATTGATAATGCTCTATTGCAATATCTAATTTCGTTACGACCAATGCCAACGGAATTTGTCCTTTCAAATCATCTTGAATTCCAATGACCGCACACTCTGCAACGAATCGGTGGGAAGCAACAACTTCTTCCATTTCAGCTGTAGATAAGCGGTGTCCTGCTACATTGATAACATCATCCGTTCTTCCGGTGATGAAAATATAACCGTCCTCATCTTTATAACCACCATCACCAGATAGATAATAGCCATCAAATTTGCTGAAATAACTGGCTTTAAAACGGGCTTCGTTTTCCCAGATACCCAACATATTTCCCGGAGGCAAAGGTAATTTTATGACAACCAAGCCTTCTTCATTGGCGCTTAATTCGTCACCGTTTTCATTGAAAATCCGAATATCATATCCGCAAACTGCTTTTGTGGCAGAACCGAATTTCACCGGCATTTTTTCAATGCCGAGAGAATTGGCAATCATTGGCCAGCCTGATTCTGTTTGCCACCAATGGTCAATTACAGGAATAGGAATGTGTTGTTGATACCATTCTAAAGTGGCATTATCACAACGTTCGCCCGCCAAAAATTGATTTTTGAGACAACTTAAATCATATTGTTTGATGAATGTTCCATCAGGATCTTCTTTTTTGATAGCTCTGATGGCGGTAGGAGCCGTAAACATAGTGCCCACTTTATGCTCTGAAATTATTCTCCAAAACGTACTCGCATCGGGAGTTTTAATCGGTTTGCCTTCAAAAATTATGGTAGTATTTCGATTTAATAACGGAGCGTAAAGGATGTAGCTATGACCTACTGCCCAACCCATATCTGATGCGGCCCAAAAAGTCTCGCCTTCTTTGACATTATAGATGTATTTCATAGAAAATTTCAATGCCACAGCATATCCACCAGTATCTCTTACAATTCCTTTTGGCTTTCCCGTCGTTCCCGAAGTATACAAAATATAAAGCGGATGATTTGAATTTACAGGAACACAAGGAGTTTCTTCTGAGCCATAAACCAAGGCATCATAATCTACATCATATTTCTTAAACGGAATTCGGGCGCCTAATTTTCTGTTGAAAACGATTACTTTTTTTGGTCGGTGTGAAGCGAGTTCAATAGCTTGATCGACCAAAGGTTTGTACGCAATCAAACGATCCACTTCAATTCCCGAAGAAGCGGTAATAATGGCCCGGGGTTTGCAATCATCGATTCTGATGGCCAATTCATGTGGTGCAAAACCTCCAAAAACAACGGAATGGATTACGCCAATTCTTGCGCAAGCCAACATGGCAAAAGCTGTTTGTGGAATCATGGGCATGTAAATTATTGCGGTGTCGCCTTTTTTTAATCCCAGTGATTGCATGCCTCCTGCGAGTTTTGCAACTTCGGTTTTTACTTCCGAAAAAGTGTATTTTTTTACGGTTTGTGTTACCGGAGAGTCATAAATAAAAGCGACCTGGTCCCCACAGCCATCCTGAATGTGTTTGTCTAACGCCAGGTAACAAATGTTCAATTCGCCATCTTTGTACCAAAGCGGATAGCCATTTTCGTCTTTTGACAAAATTGTCTCCGGTTTGTTGTACCACTCAATTGCATCAGCTTGTTCAGCCCAGAATTTTTCTGGCTGCTCAATGCTTTCCTCATAAATTTCCTTGTATGTCATTGTGTTGAATTTGTTTCTTATTGAATTAATTCATGAACTTGGTCGACTAACTTTTTGATTGAAAAAGGCTTGACTACATATAAATTAGCGCCTAATGAAAGGCCTTTTTCAATGTCCTTTTCCTTGTTTTTTGCCGAAAGGAAAATGACTTTGCAATGCCGCAACCGTTCGTCTTTTTTTATTTGCTCTAATGTGGCATACCCGTCCACCATAGGCATCATGACATCAAGAATAATGACATCCGGAAGTTTATTTTTTAAAATATCCAATGCTTCCTGACCGTCGCGCGCAATGAAAACTTCAAAATTGTTCTTTTTGAAAGTGTACTCTAATGACATTACAATATTTGGTTCGTCATCTACAATTAAAATTTTTTTCATTTTTAATTATTTTCTGTTGTATTATAATTGGGTAATGTAAATACGAATGTGGCGCCTTCAGCGGTATCGTCTTCGGCCCAAATTTTACCTTTGTGATGTTCTATTATTTGTTTGCATATGGCTAAACCCAAGCCGCTTCCTATTGGTTTTTTTACGTTTTGGTTTCGAGATTGATAAAATTTATCAAAAATAGCTTGAAAATCTTCTTTCTTAATTGCCTTGCCGTTGTTGTGTATTTTGACTTCAATATTGTCTTTGTTTTCATGAATGGAAATCACTATTTTCCCGTTTGTCTCAGCGCAGAATTTTATCGCATTGGATACTAAATTGTGAATCACCTGAATGATTCGTTCCTCGTCATAAAAGGCTTTGATCTCTCTTGATTCCTCCTGAAATTCAACATTTATGTTTTTGTTTTTTAGGAGTTGCTGGAGGGAATTCAATGTTTTTTTGATTGTTTTTGAAATGTTGTTTTTAGAGAGGTAAATTTTTTGTTTTCCGGTTTCAAATTTTTCTAAATCCAGAATTTTATCAATTAAACGATTCAAACGATCGGACTCAGAAATGATATTTTGCAAAAACTGTTTTCTCAACTCCTCCGGAATGTCGTCATCATCATGAAGGATTTCGCTTGCCGCACGAATTGCGGTTATTGGCGTTCTCAATTCGTGGGTAACAGTGTCAAGAAATTCATCTTTTTGAATGTCTTTGTTTATTAATTCCAAATTGGCATTTTTGAGTTGTTCGGATATTTTTTTTAATTCATTTGAGGTGTCTGTCAGCTTTTTGTTGATGATGATGTTTTCTTTGGATTCTTCTAAAATTCGCAACACTTCTGGCAGACTGATTTTGTCTTCTTTGACCACGCTTGATATTAATATTTTGGCGGAAGCCGTACCAATGTGTCCTGTCAATAAATTCTCAGCAAATTTTATAAATCGGGCATCGGCGGTGGTGATGTCTTTGTCTATGTTGTATTTCAAATTGAAAATGGTCAGTGCACGTTTTGTTCTTTCTTCCCCTAGAAATCGCTGCAATACTTTTTGAATGTCGGAGATATAGGCCGTTCCTTTCCAAATAAAAGCATTTTCATGATTGGTAATGTATTTGTCGATGTCTACAAACATTTCGGCATAATTGCGTTCCCTGTAATTCCCTTTAAAACTAACGGAAATGGCCAGATAACTCATCAAATTGATTAATAAACTCCAAAAAACGGCATGTGGTATAGGTTCTAAATAATCCAGTCCGAAAAGCTGAAATGGTTTTAGAAGTTCAATTCCCCAAGGGCCTTCTTGAATGAATAAGCTTGTTGATTCGGTTATCCCAATGGCGTAAGGAACTAGAAGGGTATAAAAACAGGTTATAAATCCAAATAAAATCCCTGTTATAGCACCATTTTTTGATCCTCTTTTCCAGAATATGGCACCAAAAAAAGAAGGAGCCAATTGCGCGATTACTACAAAGGCGACAAGTCCTATGGAAACCAAAGAGTAGTCCAGAATAAAAATTCGATAGATAGCATACGCCAGGATAATGAGAGAAAAAATGCCTATTTTCCGACTGATCAAGATGCGTTTGTTGTTTTTTTTCTGGGAATCATTCTCGAGTGAACCTATAAAGCCATAAGGGATTAATAGGTTGTTACTAAGCATAGTGGCGAGCGCAATTGAGGAAACGATTATCATTGAGATCGCTGCCGAAAATCCGCCCAGAAAGACTAAAACCATTACGGTGTTGTTGTTGAAATATTGTGGGATTAACAATGAATAGGTATCGGAATTGAGTCCTTGCCCCTCAAATAAGATGTTTCCTCCCCAAGCAATTGGGAAAACAAAAAGATTAAAAAGCAACAGATAGAGTGGAAAAAGCCAAATGGCTGTTCGAATGTGGCTTTCTTTATTGTTTTCTACGATGGCAGTATGAAACTGTCTTGGCAATAGAAAAATTGCAAACATAGACAACACACAAAGGAAAAACCAGTTGATTCCGTTTGTAATCCCTCCAATGGTATTTTTTTTGTCAAAATTTTCAAGGACACTCGCTTTTTGATAAATATCATCAAACCCATCAAAAACAAAGAAGGTTACGTAAATGCCAATCATTAAAAAGAAAACTAATTTTAGGATTGATTCCATGGCTACGGCAGTTACAATACCACGTCTTTTTTCGGAAGCATCCACGTAGCGTGTTCCATAATAAGAGGCAAATAATGCCAAAGCAAGACACACATATGTAGTTGTATCCGTAAAGATGTTGTCGCTTGATTGTGTTTTGCTGACAATATGAAAGGTATCTGAAATTGATTTTAGTTGTAGTGAAATATAAGGAAGTATCCCAATAACACAAACCATGGTGACTAATGCTCCAAGAAATCTACTGTTTCCGTATCGTAAAGAAATAAAATCTGCTATACTGGAGATTTTATTTACTCTCGAAATTCGGATAATTCTCTTTAGGATGATCATCCACGTTGGTATAATAATAATAGGGCCTAAATAAATAGGTAAATAGGCTAGTCCTGTTTCTGCTGCGACTCCTATACTGCCATAATAGGTCCAAGCAGTACAATATACTGCCAATGAAAAAGAATAGATATACGGATTGTTAGTCCATTTAGAATGTCTTCTTTTTTCAGACCAATGCGCTATGTAAAATAAAATGGAGACATAAAGCGCTAAAATCAGTAAAACCCCTACGCTATTCATAATATCTTTTTATGATTAAGTAGGTTATAGCGATTGAAAATAGCCATGCCGAAAAAATGTAGAGGTAAATTAGGGGTAAACCAAAAATAGGTTTAGAACTGTCAAATAATAGCAAAAGCGGAATATTCAATGCTAATAAGATTAACACTGAGAGTATAACCAGCTTTTGTTCATGTCTTTTTTTCATTGTAAAAAAATAAACAATCTCTGCAAAAAAATGCAGAGATTGTTTTTAAGGAATGCATTTAATTAATCGTTTTTTTCATCGTAATCTCCCATTAAGGAGAAGTACCCAAAGGCTCCCAATCCTAAAACAATTAGTGGGGTGAGTATGAATAGGATGATAATCCCGAATACTAAATCCTCTTGTTTACCGGACATAAATTTGGGCAATCCGAAAGTGAAGATGCAAAAATAGGCTGCAGCAGCTGCTAATGCAATCCAAACTAATCCTAAAATTCTTTTTATTTGATTCATAGCTGTGTTTTTTAAATGTGAGCGTTTTTGTCTTTATTTTTAATGTAAACCATTCCAATTACAAAGCTGATAGCAGCAATAACAATTGGATACCAAAGTCCTTCGAGGTAAAATTCCGGATTCCCGCCCTCTTTTGCATTTATAACAAAATAGGTTGAAATGGCAGGAAGCAGTCCTCCAAAAATTCCATTTCCTACGTGGTATGGTAACGACATAGACGTATATCTAATTTTTACAGGGAACATCTCTACAAGGAAAGCCGCAATTGGACCATATACCATTGTAACAAATATGACCTGAACGAAGACTAGAAATATTAACGACCATTCGTCAGCAGTGGAGATCTTAATAGTTGTTTTGGTGTCTACTTTTGCTTTGCCATCTACAATTACTGCCGTTCCGTTTTCTAAATGTACGGTTTTTATTTCTTGAAAAGTAGTTCCATCCGCATACTCTTTATTGGTGGTGTAAATAGAGTCCATGGTTTGCTTCTTGTTCTCTTTCAGCTCCGCGATTAGCGTTGTTTTTTCTACCATTTCCGTTTTATTGGCTATCGAGGTAGTTTCGTACATACTTTTATAAATAGGTCGGTATAATATGATGGCTAGCAACATCCCGCCCATCATGATGTATTTTCGGCCTACTTTATCACTTAACCAACCAAAAAGGATGAAAAACGGAGTACCAAGCATTAATGCAATTCCCAGTAAAGTGTCAACTTGTGACGAATCAATAGCCATTACTGTTTTCATGAAATTCATGGCATAGAATTGACCGGTGTACCAAACGACCCCTTGACCCATAGTAGCTCCAAATAAAGCTAATAAGACAAATTTCAAATTGTAACGATTTCCAAAACTCTCTTTCAATGGATTGGTACTGGTTTTTCCTTCCGCTTTTGCTTTAGCAAAAACAGGAGATTCATCCATATTTTTTCTAATTAAATAGGAAACGCCAACCATGATGATAGATACCCAGAACGGAACTCTCCATCCCCATTCGTCAAATTGCTCTGGCGTAAGGATATTTCTAGTGGCTAAAATCACCATCAAAGAGATGAATAAACCCACCGTTGCAGTAGTTTGAATCCACGAAGTCCAGTAGCCTCTTTGTCCTACAGGGGCATGCTCTGCTACGTATGTTGCGGCTCCGCCATATTCACCACCCAAAGCAAGACCTTGAAGCAAACGTAGAATTAACACTAATAAAGGAGCCATAAAACCAATGGTTTCATAACTCGGAATACAACCAATCAGGAACGTGGCTCCACCCATCAAAAGTAAGGTGACCATGAAGGTGTATTTTCGGCCAATTAAATCGCCTAATCTTCCAAAGAAAAGGGCTCCAAATGGTCTAACTACAAACCCTGCTGCAAATGTTGCCAAAGTAGATAAGAAAGCAGCTGTTGGATTATCCGAAGGGAAAAATTTAGTTGAAATTACAACTGCTAAACTTCCAAAGATGTAAAAGTCATACCATTCGATCATGGTACCCATTGAGGATGCGGAAATAACTTTCCAAATTCCTTTTGTTGATTTTTCTTTCATGTATTGTTATTTTTAAAATTGATTATAGATAAATTTGAAGTTGTACTATGAAGTCTCCTAATGATCCTGAGCGGTTTGTAAGAGAGGTGTATACGGGTCTAGTTGAATATTGTGCCGTTATTTTGGCATGGTGTCCATCTAGGAAAAAGTTAGATCCTACATCAAACTGTGTGCTTGATTGTTCCAAAGCATCAAAGTTTTTATAGGTAACAGCACTAAAAGGCTGGATACGAATTTTAGGTTTCGCTTCTTTACATGGCAATAAAACACCAGCTTGTGTGTACCAAATATTTCCAGATCCCATCGTTGGCTGTGCATTTCCAGCTCCCGCTATAGCTCTACTCCCTGTGAAATTTGGATCTACTGAGCCAATATTCATAATCCCAACATTACGCAAATAATTAGGACCAAAATCATAATCATATAGTACACTGTAAGCTGTAACTGCCATTTTGTTTTCTTTTTTTCCAATAGGCATATCAAGAAAAACATCGGCAGAGAAAAGTTTGATGTCATGTTTGTTGATAGTGCTGTTTACAGAAGTTTTTGTGGCATCAGGCGCAGTGTAAAAACCAGCGCCAATGTTGAATACTTTTTTAGTTCCTAAATAGCTACCTACTTTAAAAGGCAATACATTAGCTTCTTGATCTAAAAATTGATACTCAAAATAACCCGCTTTAGACCATTTTGTATTTCCACTGTTATCTACAGCTACGGCATTCGATGCATTCGAGGTATTTGTAGGTGTTAAATTCGTAGCATATGGTTTATTATAACTCATTCTGTATTCTAACTTACCGTATTTTCCTTTAGCGAATAAACCTACTTGTCTGGCAAACTGATCGGAGTTCTCTATTAAAGGCCAGTTAAAAACAGGGGCGTCTATGGTTAAGAAGTTTAGCGTTGAAGCCATCGTAAGTCTAGACAATCCCATGTAGTAGTGCAATCCAGCACCGAGGGTGAAACTAAATTTCTTATCTTTTTCTGGCAATACAACTGCATATTCATTCCATGCGTCATGAAAGAATAAACCTGGTTTTTTTCCGGCACCGTAGCCACCAGTACCTGAGGATCCTGCTGCACCACCGTTAATAAAAGTTTGGTTGTTGATTCCAAAATGGGTTAAGATCATGTATCTTTTGGATACTTGTGCATAAGCTAGAAAACGCAAACGTCGATTACCAATGTCGGTTGCAGTTGAAGTTGCTTCGCCACCAATCATTGTTCCTGGATTCATCTGAGAGGAACGCATCCAGATCTGGTTCCATGCAATTACACGCATGAATTTGGAACCGTCTTCGTTCAGGTTAAATTTCAATCCAGCGCCATAGTCAGTAGAGCCTTGTGAAAAACTTTTTAGCGACAATAATAATAGTACCGCTATAAAAAATATTTTTTTCATAAATAAAATTTTGGTTATTAAATGGTTGGTTAATAAAGTGCCAAATTGAGTTATTTAATTCTAGAAAAAAATTTTGATATATTTTTATGTAAAGATATATAGTTAGTCCTTGAATCGTTCCCATTTTATGAGCATAAATTTGTCTCCTAGTTCTGTAATGATCATGCCTGCCCCGGATAACAATTGTTTGTTTTTGAGGTATTCTACCAGTTCTAAGTGACTAAAAATCTTATAAGTAGGGTGGTAGTTTGCGTGCGAAGGTTTTTTGATGTTAAAGGACTTTACCCAATTGCTGATCGTAACATGTGAAACGCCAAGAATACGCTCTATTTCTCGAAAACTGAGTCCTTCCAGATACAGCTGTAAAGCCTTGGTAACATAGTAATCATCAATCTTTTTTCCTATTTTGTTAACCGTGAAAAAATACTTGCATTTTTTGCATAAATACCTTTGTTTACTGTTAATTATGCCGCTTTTTATAATCTGATTGTTTTGGCATTTAGGACAGCTTAAAATCTCCATATATATAAATTTTGCATAAATATAGTAATTTAGCAACAATTTAAAAATGAATTGTGTAAAAAAAATGGATTTATTTTGCACACTATCTGTTTTTATTGGGGAATGCTTTAATTATAAGTAGATAAATGCAGTTTTATATAAAATGGTTTTTAGAAAATAGAAATTAAATAGGTGTTGAAAATTAAATAGGGTTTGCCTCTTTGTAGTGACTTTTTTTAGACAAAAATATCTTCGGTAGTAAATAAAAAGCGCTATTCAATCTGAAGAATAGCGCTTTTTATTGGTATTGAAATTGGTTCTAAAGGAGGAGTCTTCACCAACACCAGAAGGAATTCGGATGTTTTCTACAATTTCCTGAACTTCCTGCGGTGGTTCCGGTGTAAAACTATTGATAATAAAAGCAACAATGAAATTGGCTAGCATAGCGATTGTACCAAAACCTTCTGGAGAAATGCCAAAGCGCCCGCAGCTACCAAAGCAATAACCCAATCCGGTAAATTGGCAATTTCCGGATTTGCCAATACCATAATGTCATTGTCATTTTTTAGTTCACTTCCCTTTAATCCTTTTGCTTCAGCAGTGGCTATAAAAGCCGAATCCTTTTGCTTCAGCAGTGGCTATAAAAGCCGGATCCTTGCTGTGCAAACCAAAATCCCAGTGGAAATCCGCCCAGTTTTATGGTGTTTAATTGTTCTGCAAATAGTATTCCTGCTCCAAAAGAAGCGATAAGCTAGATCGCTAGTAAAATAAAGAGGTATCGTATATTTTCCTTACAATAGGCGCTTGCGTTTTCTGGTGTTGTCATACTGTTTTTTTTAATAGATTAATTTATAAATAGATCATGGCTTGCAATGTAATGGTATTGATGGTGTTGAACGTAGCATATTTCAGAGATTGAAATTCTAACGTTAATTTTGAATTATGGCCGCTGAAATAAGCATTGGCGCCAATTCCAAATTGATTTGCAGAATCATCTAAAACATCAATTTGACGATTGTCATAAGATACATACGGCTGGATACGGGTTTTAGATTCTCCCGGAATAACATACCCTACATGACCGTGAACTAGAGAGCCGGTTTCGTATGTAGTTCCTAATCTAAAATTTTCGCCATAATCTGTTTTTTGAAACATACCATAAGCGGTTATGGCACCTCCTTTAGTGCCAACTGGGACATCGTAAAAAGCATCCAGAGCAAAAATGTTTACATTTTCACCACTTATATTTCCCGAAGCATCCGCTACGACTGCACCATTAGGATGGGAAAAAAAACCGGCTCCAATATTAAATACTTTTTGTGTTCCTAAATAGGATCCTACTTTATAGGGCAAAACATTACTTTCGGTATCAAAAAGGCTGTATTCAAAATAACCGGCAAAGGTTTTTCCGGCAGCTTTTGAACCCAATAACCTTCTGCCGGTATAGGTGGCGGCTCCATCATTAGTAGGCACAACTAATTGTTCTAAATTATTATTTGAGGCTTCATTCACAGAAACGCGATACTGTAACTTTCCAACGGTTCCTTTTGCATAAACCCCAATATGTCTGGCAAATTGATCCGATAAACCCAGCGTAGCCCAGCCTTGACGCGTATTGTCTAAGGTCATTAAGTTCAAAGTTCCTTGGTTGTTCATTCTGGAGATTCCGTTCCAATAATGCAGCCCTGCTCCCACGGCATTATTTGCGCCCACACTGTACTGTGCCCATGCATCATGAAGAAAAAATTGTGGGCCATCACCAAGTCCGGTTGGCGTCATTGAATTAGCATTTAAACTATTCAATCCAACATGAGTGACTATCAGAAAGTCTTTATTAATTTGTGCTAACAATAATACTCTGGATCTCCTAACGCTAAAATCGAGATCGCCTTGTTGGTTTCCATTGGCATCTAAAGGGCGATCCGAATTGTATTGGGACCAAATTTGAGCCCAGGAAATCACCCTTAGATATTTTGTTCCTTCGTCATTTAAATCGAATTTCATCCCAGCCCCATAATCTGGAGAACCTTGTGAAAAACCTTTTAAAGAGAAGAGCAATACGAAAACTATCAAATACGTTTTTTTCATAATAAATTAGAATTTAAGGCGTTAAAAAATATTCTTGCAACAATGCTAAAGTCCAATTTTATATTTAGTATAAAAATATATGGTATATATATAAGTTAAATACTATAGTTTTTATTTAAATTAAAGCCTGAATGCACCGGAATAGATAAGTATGTTTGTGGTTGATACATGCCTGACAAGAACAAAAATGGATTGGTTTTTGACGAAGCGTATTCAATTAAAATTCTAAAAATCAATGTTTTAAATTATTTTTATTTGTAATTATATTTTTTTTAAGGAATTTAACCGCTATTGGTTCAGCGGGAACAACACGATTCTTGCCTTGTTTTAAAATCAATACGATTTCTTAAATTAGGAATGCTTTTGTTGTATTAAAAAAGAGTAATAAGGGAAATGCAGTGGTTGTTTTATAAATATTTCTCAAATAAAATTTATTAGTATCTTTCTTTTTTTTGTATTGCTTACAGAGCTTAAGCTCTGTGTAACTATTTTTTTTAAAGAAGAAAAGGTTCGTGTGTATATAAATTTTGCATAACTATAGTAAATTTGCAATTATCCAAAAAACGAATTATGTAAAAAATAACATATATTTTTATATTATTCTGTTTTATATTCAGTTAATTATCTTAATAAACGACGATACAATAGGTTTTTTGCTTAATAATCACATATTGACTGTATCTTGAATTATTTTTATTTTTTAACTAAAACGATAAAACGACTAGGATTTTAATATAATTTTTGTCTTTTTGTATAAATCTAATTTATTTATCATAAATAAAAAACTGCTTTTGAAGAGGCAAATCGGATGCATCCTTTGATAGGAATCTATCCGAAACGAATAGTGCCAGTTTTAAAAAAGGCAATTGATGAAAATGATTTGAAAATGACACGCTCCATTGCATCTGTACAATACCAATTGATTCCAATTCCGAATGAAAAACGACAGGTGTTTAAAAATATAAATTCTGTTGCCGAGTTGAACGAATTGAATACCAATTTATCCCAGTTAAAATGAAAAATTCCAATACACCAAAATTGACAATCGTAGGGGCTGGTCCTGGAGATATAGAGCTGATTACTTTGAAAGCGATCAAAGTATTAGAAAGTGCCGCTGTTGTTTTGTATGATGCCCTTGTAAATGAAGAATTGTTGCAATATGCGACGCAGGCAGAAATTATTTTTGTGGGGAAACGTTTAGGTTGTCACGCCTACAGTCAAGATCAAATTAATGAATTGATTGTATCGATGGCAAAACGTTTTGGTCATGTCGTCCGGTTGAAAGGCGGCGATCCATTTGTTTTTGGAAGAGGAAGCGAAGAGATTGAATATGCTGAAAAATTTGATTTGGAAACCGCAATTGTTCCCGGAATTTCATCGGCTTTAGGTGTCCCGGCGTCTAACGGAATCAGTTTGACACAGCGAAAAATTGCTGAAAGTTTCTGGGTAATCACCGGAACTACTTCGAATCATAAATTATCTAAAGATGTGGCTTTGGCATCGCAATCTGCGGCAACGGTGGTTATTTTGATGGGAATGAATAAATTAGACGAAATTATTTCGATTTATCAAAACAACAGAACCGATGATTTACCGGTTGCCATCATTCAGAACGGAACAAAAGACACGGAGAAAAAAGTGGTGGGAACCATCAATTCTATTGTGAAATTGGTTCAAGAACACCAACTTTCGTCACCTGCAATTATTGTCATTGGAGAAGTGGTACGTAATGCTTCAAAACTAACGGCTTATTTTCAAAAGAAGAATGTTGAAGATGTACCTGTTTCTGATAAAGAAATAGTTGAAAACAGTACTTTTACGGGGAATAAAAATAGGTTGTAGTATAAATATCATAAAGTAACCGAGTTGAAGGTCTTAAAGTTGAAAGTCATAAAGTCCGTTGTCGATAGCGATTGTCTTTAATGATTGTCTTAAACATTTTAAAGTACAAAAATAATTAAAAAGTAGTTCGTAGTTTCTATAATTAGTCGTTATCAGATTTAACCTGAAACTTTAAACATTTAAAAAAAAATGGTTGATATCACACATAAAATAAGTACGCTTCGTACAGCAACCGCAAAGGCCACAGTAATTGTGAGTCTTCAAGCCACAATTGACGCCGTTATAAATAATCTGGTTCCCAAAGGAAACGTACTGGAAATGGCTAAAACGGCTGGTTTATTTGCCGTGAAAAACACGCATTTATCCATTCCGGATTGCCATCCTATTCCAATTGAATTTACATCGGTGGAATATGAAATTAACGAATTACGCATTGATATTATTTTCAACGTGAAAACGGTTTACAAAACCGGAGTTGAGGTAGAGGCGATGCACGGTGCTTCGATTGTGGCGCTTACGATGTATGACATGCTGAAACCAATTGATAAAAATATCGAGATTTCAACCATTAAATTAATTAGTAAGGAGGGCGGAAAATCGTCTTTTAAAAATAGATTTCCATCCGCAATTAAAGCGGCGGTTTTCGTTTGTTCCGATTCTATTTTTGCGGGAGATAAACAAGATCGTTCCGGAAAAATAATCGTTGAAAAATTGGAAATTAGCGGTGTAGAAACGACGCATTACGAAATCATACCGGATGAAATTGATGTGATTCAGGAGCGGACTAAAGCTTTTGCCAAAGAAAATCAATTAATCATTTTTACAGGAGGAACCGGGCTTTCGCCAAGAGATGTTACCCCGCAAGCACTGGAACCTTTATTAGAAACCCGAATTCCGGGAATCGAGGAAGCCATACGCAGTTATGGGCAACAACGCATGCCGTATTCCATGCTTTCCAGAACAGTCGCGGGAACTTTAGGGAATTCGTTGGTATTGGCTTTGCCAGGTTCAACCAATGGCGCAAAGGAATCTATGGATGCGATATTTCCTCATGTGCTGCATGTTTTTCATATTTTGAAAGGCAATAATCATGATATCAAATAAGGCTGTTTTATCGAATGATTTTGGATGTAAACACCACTATTTACGTATTTCTCTAATTGAGAAATACAATTTGCGTTGCACCTATTGCATGCCGGTCGATGGAATTGTAGTACCTCCAAAAGCGAGCCTGATGACGACTGACGAAATTCAAGCAATCGCCCAAATATTCGTCAATAATGGTGTTGACAAAATAAGATTGACCGATTTCGATTCGGTTTATAGAATTCATGCCTTTTGGAGGAAATGAGTGGAACAAGAGCAAAATGGTTGCTCAAAAGGAGATTCTGGATCAGGTGTTACATCATTTCCGGCAATCCGATGTAGAGAAATTAGAAGACGATAAAAACTTCACTGCCAGAGAATTAAAAACACGAAACTATTTGGGAAGTTTTGGAATTATCAGTTCGATAGCCAATCCTTTTTGTTACAGTTGCAACAGAATTCGCCTTACGGCCAATGGGCAACTAAAAAACTGTCTGTTCTCTAACTCCGAAACAGATTTACTGACGCCTTTCAGAAATGGCGAAGCGATAGAAAACTTGATTGCTTTTGCCATTAAAAACAATAACCCCTTAACTTAATGACATTGCCCGCTCGTGCCCATAATCAAATTCTTCAATCAGTTGAATTCCTCGAGGCTTTACCCCGGGGTTAGAGAGGAAAGTTAGCAAGTCCACTATCGTTGCGCTCACATATCCGAGTCATCAGGTATATCTCCGGATTTCTATGTTTTTTAGTGAAGTTTCTATAAAGCAGAAAGAAATTTTGCAATTTCAATAATACTCTTTTCCTCTTTCAAAGAAAAGGTATTCTTTTTTAAGTAAACTGCAATTTTCTCTTTTTTCATTGGGAACAAGTCTTGAAGCTCTTTCTTGTTCTTTGGCATTGGTCTTGCTGTTTTATTTTCTAAACTTAGATAATACTCTGCATTTGTTTTAACAAATTTTGCGGGTTTAGCTTGCTGATAGCTTGTTCTGGCCTCTGTTGCTTTTTGGAGTATAATTTTATCTCTTCGGTACAAGGCGAGATAGCTTGTACCATGTAATTCAGATAGGTACCCATAAACGTCGCCTTCTTTATTTGTGTAATTTAAAAGTTTTAATTTATTTTGGTTAGAAACCATAGTGATGGTATTATATGGAGCTTTTTTTGTGAGCGAAAAGAATTGGTCACCCTCACTTTGAATCTCTAGAGTGTCTGTGACGGCATTGTATCGCACCATTAATTTTTTTGGAACATCAGAAACTTCCGCTAATTGAAAGTCTTTATTGAGGTACTGCGTGCCTTCTGTTTTTGCTAAAACAGGATTGTTTAAATCAGTGCTTCGATATAATACACCAGTTGAGTATGGGTCAATTTTATCAAGATATCCTTGAGAATAGCTATTTAAAACAATGCAGAACAGGAATAAGACGTTAACGGTTATTTTTTTCATTTTAGTTAGATTTAGGTATCCAAGCATTAATTTTATTTTCTAATATCGCTAAAGGCATTACACCGGATTCCAATACTTTTTCATGGAATTTTTTAATATCGAATTTAGCACCCATTTTTGTTTCGGCTTTTTTACGTAATTCTAGAATCTTCAACTGACCAATTTTATAGGATAAAGCCTGTCCAGGGATGGCCATATACCGCTCTATTTCTGGAATAATACTAGCTTCACTTTCGGCCTCATTTGCTAATGAATATTGGATGGCTTGCGCTCTAGTCCAGCCTTTGGAGTGCAGTCCAGTGTCAACTACTAGTCGCACTGCGCGGTGCATTTCATTGCCCAGCATTCCAAAGTATTGATATGGATCTTGATACAATCCCAGTTCTTTTCCTAAGCTTTCCGTGTACAAAGCCCAACCCTCACCATAAGCGCCAAACCAATTGAATTTTCTGAAGTCAGGAAGATTTTCGTTTTCCTGCTGCAAGGATATTTGGAAATGGTGTCCAGGAACGGCTTCATGCAAAAACAAATCTTCATCGCCGTACATATTATAATTCGCTACATCAGGTATCGGAACATAGAAAATGCCTGGGCGCGAACCATCAGCAGTTCCTTGATTGTACTCGGCGCTAGCCGTTTTTTCTCTAAAGGCTTCTGTTCTTCTGATTTCAAACTTCGTCTTGGGTTGGAGTGCGAATAATTTATCTACATTCGGTTTGATTCGGGTATAAATGCTTTGAAAATTGGCTATAACCTCTTCTGGTTTTGTAAATGGTTTTAATTCTTTTTTGTTTCTAACCACTTCAAAGAATTCTAATAAAGTGCCTTTGAAACCTACTTGCGTTTTTACCTTTTCCATTTCGGCGTTCAATCGTGCGACTTCTTTTAATCCCAGTTCGTGAATTTGTTCGGGAGTCATATCAGTAGTGGTCCATTGTTTTACATACGTGGCATATAACTCTTTTCCAAAAGGCAAACTTCCTATTCCGCTGGTAGCTCTGGAAGCAGGAAGATATTCTTTATTCAGGAAATCGGCCATTTTCTTGTATTGCGGAATCAATTTGTTGTTGATGGTTGCGGTATATTTTGCGGTTAACTCGTTTTTGATTCTGTCAGGAAAAGTAGTAGGCAGGAGTATTATAGAAGAATAAAACAAATTGTCTTCGATTTTAGGTGTAGCCATTTCTGCAAATTGTGGAATCAGTTTTACCGTTAATGATTTTGGTAAAACAACCCCTTTTGCCATTCCTTTTTTCATATACACCATTGCTGAATCGATCCAGACAGCATATTTGTCCATTCTTTTTAGGAAATTGGTGTAATCTTGTTCTGTCTTAAATGGTTGTGCACCGGTTCCTCCCGCAAATTGTCCCATGGTTAGATGTGTTCCCCAAAATTGATGTACCGGCAGCAAATTTGTCGGTTGTTTTAATAAATCTTTCCCGATTTCAACTTCCCATTTGATGATTTCGTAACTGTTTTTTTCCTCTTCGGATAAGTCTTCAATAGCAAATCCTTTTAAGGCAGTTTGGTATTTGTCAAAGAAAGCTTCTTGTGATTTTCTAAAACTGTCCGTCATTTCAAACTGCAGTTGGTCGTTGTATTGGTTTTGACCACTTTGGGTCGCATCCAGAGGATTCATAGCATTTTTGTCGTCAAAATAATTTTCTGTCAGACTGCTAAAGTCTTGTTTTTTTTCTTCCGATTTACAATTAAGTAGCAATAATGAAGTGGTTACGGAAAGTAAAAGAGTGGTTATTTTTTTCATAATTATATTTGGTAATAGATTGAGCTAATTTATTGTTTTTTTTTCAAATTCAAATGTAAGAATAGTTTTTCGTTTGTAAAAACATCTTTATTTGTCATAAAATTTAGTTAACGCGCCATCGTACAGTTTGTTTTTAGTAGATTTCTGCTAAATTTACTTTTTTAATTAATCACACCTAAATGAGAAAAAAATCCTTTTTTATTTTGTTAGTTATCGGAAATATGCTAACAATTGAAGCACAAGAAAAACAAGAGAACACTAGTATGAATCCATTTTTTCAGGCTTACGACACGCCGTTTAATGTGCCGCCTTTCGATAAAATTAAAAACGAACATTTTAAGCCCGCGATTTTAGAGGGAATTAGTACCCATCAAGCGGAGGTTGATGCTGTTGCAAATAATACGCAACCCGCTACTTTTGAGAATACTATTCTTGCCATGGAAAATGCAGGGGAATTATTATCGAATGTGAATACGGTTTTTTCTAATCTGAATTCGGCGAATACCAATAAAGAGATTCAGAATATTGCCAAAGAAATGGCACCAAATCTTTCCGCGCACAGAGATAATATTTACCTGAACGAGAAATTATTCGCAAAAGTAAAAACGCTTTGGGACAAAAAAGAAACTTTGGGACTGAATTTAGAACAGGCTAAAATTTTGGATAATGCGTACAAAGATTTCGTTCGTAGTGGAGCCAATTTATCAAATGCTGACAAGGAAATATTGCGTAAAATAAACGGAGATCTTTCGCTGACCAGTTTAAAGTATGGACAGAATATTTTGGCGGAGACTAATTCATACGAGTTGGTTGTTGATGCCAAAAAAGATTTGTCCGGATTGCCACAAGGATTAATTGATGCTGCAGCTGTTGATGCCAAAGCAAAAGGCAAAGAAGGAAAATGGGTTTTTACCCTTTCTAATTCCAGTGTGATGCCATTTCTGCAATACAGTTCTAATCGAGAATTGCGCAAGCAAATTTGGAATGCCTACCAGACTAGAGGTAATCAAGATAATGAATTTGACAATAAAAAGAATGCAATAGCATTAGCAAATCTTCGTGGGCAAAAAGCACGATTATTAGGGTATAAATCACATTCTAATTATGTCTTGGAAGAATCAATGGCTAAAACTCCCGAAAATGTGAATAAGCTATTGAATGATTTGTGGAAACCAGCTTTGAAAATTGCTAAAACGGAAGCTGCCGATATTCAGAAAATGATGGCTAAAGAAGGAATTAAAGGTGCCGTACAGCCGTATGACTGGAGGTATTACACGGAGAAAATCAGAAAAGAACGTTTTGATTTAGACGAAGAAGAATTAAAGCCGTATTTCAGTTTAGAAAATGTTAGAAAAGGCGTTTTTCAAGTAACCGAAAAGCTATACGGGCTTCAGTTTAAAGTATTGACGGATGTTCCAAAATACCATGAAGATGTTACAGTTTGGGAAGTGACTGAGAAAGACGGAACCCATTTGGGTGTTTTATACATGGACTTTCATCCGCGTGAATCCAAACGAGGCGGTGCATGGATGACCTCGTACAGAACTCAAAAAACGGTTGACGGAAAACGCGTGGCTCCAGTAGTTTCTATTGTTTGTAATTTTACTAAACCATCAGCGAATGCCCCAGCACTTTTGACATTTGATGAGGTTACGACTTTCTTTCACGAGTTTGGACATTCTTTACACGGAATGCTGTCTAATGTGACCTATAAAAGTTTAGCAGGAACAAGTGTTCCAAGAGATTTTGTAGAACTTCCTTCTCAAATTATGGAGAATTGGGCAGCTGAACCAGAGGTCTTAAAAATGTATGCAAAGCATTATAAAACTGGGGAAGTGATTCCAGAAACATTGGTGAATAAATTAAAAAAAGCAGGGACTTTTGACCAAGGTTTTACTACAACAGAATATCTAGCAGCTTCTTTATTGGATTTAGAATACCATTCTCAAACCAAAAACATTACCGTTGATGCAAACGCTTTCGAAAAAGCAGCAATGACAAAAATTGGTTTGATTGCATCTATTATTCCAAGATACCGAAGTACGTATTTCAGTCATATATTCTCTGGAGGATATTCTTCTGGATATTACAGTTATATATGGTCAGGAGTTTTAGATACGGATGCTTTTGAAGCGTTCAAAACAACTACTTTGTTCAATCCTGAAAAAGCCAAATTATTCCGTGAGAATGTTTTGGAAAAAGGAGGGACAGAAGATCCGATGGTTTTGTACAAACGTTTCCGCGGTGCGGAGCCAAGTATTGAACCGCTGTTGAGAAAACGTGGTTTGGACAAAAAAGAAGAAGTATTTAAAAAGATAAAAGGATAAAATAATTTTGTTCTAAAGCAAAAACCCTACAATACAAATAATGTGTTGTAGGGTTTTTTATTGTCCTTCAAAAAAGGCTTATCCGTGATACACTCTGGAAGCAATTATTTTACCTTCTCTGATATCTAATACTTCTGCTACCAGTAAATCTTCTTCACCAGCTACCGTTCGTATGTATTCCATAAAAACGCGGTCACCATTTGCGGTAAGCGATTTTACATTGTAATTCAAACTCGGCAAACGTTCAAAAGTATCTTTCCACCATTCTCGCAAGGCTTCTTTGCCGGTGACAAAACCGTTGCTTTCGGGTTTGAATATTTTTAGTTTTGGACTAAAATGCACAGCATCGTCATCATACAAAGACAATAGTTTTTCTAATTCTTTATTGTTGAAAGTTTCAAACCATTTAAAAGCTATAGATTGTAATTTTTCTGGCATCATACTAATTTTATAATTTCAAAGAAATATTAAACGTTCTTCAAATTGATAATTTCTTGTTCAGTAAGCAATCTCCAGTTTCCTCTTGGCAAATTCTTTTTAGTCAAACCAGCAAAAGCAACTCTGTCAATTCGCAACACATCATAACTGAAATGTTCAAAAATATTACGAACCACTTTCACGTTAGCGGATCTCAACTGTAATCCAATTTCACTTTTCGCTTCTCCGTCAATGTAGCTTACATCTTCCACAAAAACACGGTGTCCGTCAAGAGTCAGTCCTTTGTTTATTTTTTCTAAATCCTCAAATTTCAAGTTTTTATCTAATGAAACTTGGTAGATTTTAGATGATTTTTGACTTGGTAACGTAAATTTACGAATCATATCCGTATCATTCGTAAACAATAGTAAACCAGTTGTATTCTTGTCCATTCTCCCAATAGCGCCAATTTTTGCTGTTGTAGAGCCTTTTACTAGTTCCAGTACATTACGATATTCCTGACCTTCGTCCATCGCAGTAGTAAAGTTTTTTGGTTTGTTCAATAAGATGTATACTTTTTTCTCCGGTGTCAAAGTGGCGCCGTCAAAATTTACTACGTCTCCCGGTTTTACCATATATCCCATTTCGATAACGGGAATTCCATTTACTTTTACAGTTCCGGATTGAATGTAAATATCCGCATCACGACGCGAGCATGCCCCAGAATTAGCGATGTATTTATTCAAACGGATTTCGTCTTTTACCTTTGGTCTTTTAGGAGCTTGATTTGGTTTTTTTTCTACTTTATCCGTATCGACAGCTACAACTTTAGTATTTATTTTAACTTTTTTTGGCCCTTGTGCCCGTTTTTGCATCGCAGGTTTTGGCTTGTTAGAACTTGGTCTTGAACTATTTGTTCTAGCACCACTTCCTTTATTGTTGCCTTGCTTATTATTCATAATATTCCTTAATTTGCGCAAAGATAGTATTTATATAATTGAGAATCAATAGATGGCAATTATAAAAAAGGTAACTGGCTTGTTAATAAGCGAATTAAAAAAAATTAAATTCGCTTTTTAGAGATGGCTCTCGATTTCTACTGTTCCCCCTTTTCTTTTTAAAACAAAAAAAATCTAGTCATCTTGCTGTTTTCATAAGTTGTTTTTTGTTCGTTTTATCAGGAATGAAACAGTGAAATACTGCCGCAATAAAGCACTAATTGTACTATTAGATGCAATCTTTCTGGGATATTTCAAGCAGTTATTAATGCGCTTCCAGCCAGTCTTTGCCAGTACCAAGATCTACTTCTAGTGGAACATTTAACTTGAAAGCATTTTCCATTTCATATTTTATCATCGGTTTGATTTTTTCGAGTTCATCATTATGCACATCAAACACAAGCTCATCATGAACCTGTAGCAACATTTTACTTTTCCAATTTTCAGAGGTTAGTTTTCCGTGAATATTAATCATTGCAATTTTGATGATATCAGCAGCACTGCCTTGAATTGGTGCGTTTACCGCATTTCGTTCTGCTCCACCACGAACAATGGCGTTTTGTGAATTGATATCTTTCAAATAACGACGACGACCCAGGATGGTTTGCACATAGCCGTTCTCTCTTGCAAAATCTATTTGATTCTGTATATAGGACTTTAATCTTGGATAGGTTTGGTAATACGCTTCAATCAAATCAGCGCTCTCTTTACGAGATAAGTTAGTTTGATTGCTCAATCCAAAAGCCGAAACACCATATATAATTCCGAAATTGACCGTTTTGGCATGACTTCGTTGCTCGCGAGTCACTTCTTCCAGCGGAACATTAAAGACTTTTGAAGCAGTAGATTTGTGAATGTCTTCGTGATTCTGAAAGGCTTTGATCATGTTTTCTTCACCGCTTAATGCAGCAATTACCCGCAATTCTATTTGGGAATAATCTGCAGAAACCAATGTGTAATTTTCATCTCGTGCCACAAATGCTTTCCGGATTTGTCGGCCACGTTCGGTTCGAATCGGGATGTTTTGTAAGTTGGGATTATTCGAACTCAATCGTCCTGTTGCCGCAACGGTTTGCATATAATCGGTGTGTATGCGGTTCGTGATTTTGTCAACTTGGTTGGGTAAAGCATCAACATACGTGTTTTGCAGCTTTATCAATTGTCGCCAATCCAGAATGTCTTTTACAATTGGGTTTTCAGCGGCTAAATAACTTAAGATTTCCTCTCCAGTTGCGTATTGACCGGTTTTGGTTTTCTTTTGTTTGGCTCCTCCAATTTTCAATTTGTCAAATAATACATCGCCCAGTTGTTTTGGGGAAGCGAGATTGAATTTTTCACCGGCAGTTTCATAAATATTTGCTTCCAGTATCTTTATATCATCATCCAAGGTTTTCGACAGGGATTTCAAGAAATCGACATCTACGCGGATTCCTTCTTTTTCCATAGCGGCCAAAACAGGTACCAATGGAATTTCGATTTCCTCAAAAAGTTTTTTGGTGCCGGTTTTGTCTAATTCTAAAGTGAATATTTCCTTGAGTTGCAAAGTTACATCAGCGTCTTCAACCGCATATTCTTTGATTTCTTCCAGTTCAACGTCGCGCATTGATTTCTGGTTTTTTCCTTTTTTCCCAATTAAAGTTTCAATAGATTGCGGGGAATATTTTAAATATGTTTCTGCCAAAATATCCATATTATGACGCATATCCGGATTGATTAGATAATGTGCAATCATGGTATCGAATAGTTTTCCTTTTACGGTAACCTTGTAATTAGAGAGTATCTTTAAATCGTATTTTAAATTCTGACCAATTTTCTCGATGTTTTCATTTTCGAAAAAAGGAATGAATTTCTCGATTAAAACTTGTGCTTCCTCTTGATTTTCCGGAAAAGGAACATAGAATCCTTTTCCTTTTTCGAAAGAAAACGAAATCCCCACTAATTCGGCATGCAAAGCATCTAGACCAGTTGTTTCGGTGTCAAAACATACTGAAGCTTGTTTTTGTAAATTTTGCAACAGCAACTTCAGCCCTAAATCCCCTTGGATTATCTGATACGAATGTTCTGTGTTTGCTAGTGAACTATAATATTGATGGCGTGTTTCTTCTGATGAATCTTCCTGAATGGCACTTCCAAAAAGATCAAATTGTTCTTCAGTTTTAGGTTGTGTTTTTTTATATAATTTAGTTTCATCAACCGGGTTATTGGTGGTCGCAGTCGCTCCTTTTTTGAATATAGCGTCAAACTGCTCTGCCATTCGGCGGAATTCTAACTCGTTGAACAGTGCGTCTGTTTTTTCGACATCAGGAGTGGATAATTCATAGTCCGTTTCATCAAAAATAACGGGACAATCCAGTAAAATTGTGGCTAAGGTTTTAGATAATAATCCTTTTTCCTTGTTCGCCTCAATGTTCTCTTTCATTTTTCCTTTCAGCTTATCCGTATTAGCTAAAAGATTTTCCATGGTTCCAAATTCTTTTAGAAACTTCTTTGCAGTGACTTCGCCTACCCCGGGAAGTCCTGGAATATTATCCGCTGCATCACCCATCATTCCAAGGAAATCGATTACCTGATCCGGGCGTTCAATTTCAAATTTTGCCAAAACCTCAGGAATTCCCCAGATCTCTATTCCATTCCCCATTCGGGCAGGTTTGTACATAAATATGTTTTCAGAAACAAGTTGTGCAAAATCCTTATCCGGGGTGACCATAAAAACTTTATAATTTTGTTTTTCGGCTTGTTTGGCAATGGTCCCAATTAGGTCATCAGCCTCATAGCCTTTGACTTCTATTATAGGAATATGCATGGCTTTCAGTAAATCTTGGATATAAGGAATAGCAATTTTTATGGCTTCCGGAGTAGCATCACGATGGGCTTTGTATTCCGGGAAGATGTCATTTCTCAACTGGCTGCCACCATTGTCAAAAGCAACGGCTAAATGATCTGGTTTTTCTCTTTTTATAACATCCATCAATGAATTCATAAAACCCATAATGGCGGATGTATCCATTCCTTTAGAATTGATCCGTGGATTTTTTATAAAAGCATAATAGCCTCTGAAGATTAAGGCATAGGCATCAAGAAGAAACAGGCGTTTTTGTTGTGACATGAATTGTAATTTTTGTAAAGTTTTCAAAAGTACAAAACTTGTCAGATAAAGGCATGAAATATTTCTTCAAATCAATTTCACTATGTTTTTTAAAATAAAATAGGAGAAACAGGGGCTTAGGTGCAGCGATTTTATATTTGTTAAACTTGTTTATTAAATAAAGCACGAATAATTTGTACGATAACGGTTTTGCTTTTTATTTAAAATTAAGTTTTTCTATTTCAGCTAAGCTGTTTCAAGTTGATTTAATGTAATTTTAGTTAAATTTAGATTAATAAAAACGCATACTATTTTCTTAATTTGTTATTTTGTGTAAAATTTGATTAAAAATGATTTTCCGTGTCGTATTCTTGTGTTCAATTCTACTTATTATTGAGCTGTATACTTTTCAGATCTTAAAAACTTTGATAAAATCAAAACTAATATTGTTTTCAATTCAGGGTATAAGCCTATTAGTTTTAATATATATCGTGTATTCTTTAATGCAATTTGACCGTAGCGTAGGACAAACCCAGCAATTCATGTTTAGTATGGGATTGTTGCTTATTGTTTATGTTCCAAAATTAATTTTAGCCTTAATTTTAATAGGGGAAGACATTTTTAGAGTAGGTGCTGGAGCCTTAAATTTTTTCGTGGATTATGACAAGAGTACTGATTTCCTTAATTCCAGAAGAAAGTTTATCAGTCAAATAGGATTAGGGTTAGCGGCGGTTCCGTTTTTATCCTTGATATATGGAGTCACGATTGGGAAATACAATTACAAAGTGATCAGGCAGCGTATTTTTTTTCCGGATTTACCGGATGCTTTTGATGGTTTTAAAATTACTCAAATATCCGATGTTCATAGTGGAAGCTTTGATGACCCGGAAAAAATTAATTATGCGATTGACTTGGTAAATGAGCAAAATTCAGATATGATTCTGTTTACTGGAGATATTGTCAATACGCACGCCAAAGAGATGCATCCTTGGATAGAAACATTCAACCGAATTAAGAAACATGAATATGGCAAATATTCCGTTTTGGGGAATCATGATTACGGAGAATATGTAACCTGGCCAAGTGAAGCCGCAAAAGCAGATAATTTTAAGGCAATAAAAAATTTATACGGAGAAATTGGGTTTGATTTATTGCTGAATGAGCATACGTTTATCGAGAAAGGAGATGCCAAAATAGCATTAGTAGGTGTCGAAAACTGGGGACATAATTTCAAGCAGGCCGGAGATTTGAATAAGGCTTCGGGGCAGTTAAAGAAAGAAGATTTCAAGATTTTGATGAGCCATGACCCTTCCCATTGGGAGCACGTGGTGCAGCACGATGATAAACACTACCACCTTACGCTTTCCGGGCACACACACGGAATGCAATTTGGAATCGAAATTCCCGGTTATTTCAAATGGAGTTTGGCGCAATACGTATACAAACAATGGGCCGGCTTATATGAAAACATGGGAAGATACGTTTATGTCAATAGGGGATTTGGTTTTCATGCCTTTCCCGGAAGAGTAGGAATCATGCCGGAAATAACGGTCATCGAACTAAAAAAAGGCACTAATGTAGCAGAATTCGTTTAAAATGCTACATTTGTAAAAATAATATCTCTGTTTAGTGAATTTTAAAAATTAAATTTTTGGTTTTATGTCAAAATTTGGAGAACTTATAAATACTAAAATTCCGGTATTAATTGACTTTTATACGGAGTGGAATGAATCCTCCGTTTTAATGCATCCTGTGATCAGAGATGTAGCGGCGGCTCTTGGCGATAAAGCGAAAGTCATTAAGATTGACGTGGATAAAAATCAAGAATTAGCGGATGCTTTGCGGATCAAAGGGTTGCCTACGTTGATGATCTATAAACAAGGTCAGATGATCTGGAGACAGTCCGGAGAACTTGACGCCAATACGATAATTAGTCTCGTTCAGGAACAATTGTAATATTTTTATAAAGGGTTGCACTTAAAATTATTTTCTTTTAAATAAGCTAGTGTTTTTGGCAACACGTATTGTAGGTTCTTGAACGCTTTTATACTGTCGTGAAAAACAATAATACTCCCCGGTCTTACATTTGACAACACATTATTAAGGCATTTTTCTTTAGATATTGTGGTATCAAAATCAGCACTCAGGACATCCCACATAATTATTTTGTACCCTAGTTTTTGTAGTTTTTTTGATTGCGATTTTTTTATTTTTCCATACGGAGGGCGAAAAAGTTTAGCGTCTGGATGGGTGTGGTTTTCAATCGCTTCTTGAGCTTGTTTCGTGTTTTTGATGTACGTCTCAGTAGTTGTTTGCCAGCCATTTAAGTGGTTGAAAGTGTGGTTTCCTATGGTGTGGCCTTCCCGAATCACCTTTTTGAATATTTCAGAATTTTTTTCGATATTATTTCCAATACAGAAAAAAGTGGCTTTGATTCCGTATTTTTTTAATTCCACCAAAACCCATTCTGTAACTTCTGGAATGGGGCCGTCATCAAAGGTAAGGTATACAGTATTTCCTGTATTGGAGACATCCCAACTATAATTAGAGAATATTTTTTTTATAATCGAATGGGTCTTTGTCCAGTACAATTTCATTTTTTTCATTTTAAAATTAAAAAAAATAGCGACATTGAAAAATGTCGCTATTTTTTTAATGGCTCTCTAATATTACTCTTTGTCGCGTCCAAAACGTTCAAACATTTTGATGTACGTATTGAAGACAATTTTGTTCTTATTGTAAAATGCGAGATCGCCATTTTCTTTCATGACTTGCAAGAGGCTTCTGTAGCGCTCAATATCAGTTATGATTGGAATTGCAATACTGCTTTGTTCAGAAGATTTAAGATTGCCATAATAGTTGAGGTTTTCTTGGTACTTAAAGACTAATCGGTCCAATAATTGTTCGGCTTTTATTTTTTCGCCAGTTTTATAATAGCCTCCCGCAAAAGGTTCTACTAATGAATAATAGCCAAAGCTGTCCAAAGGCATTTTTGCCATAGCTAAATCAATGATTTTTTTGGCTTTTTCTTTCTGTCCTTCCAGGATTAACTGATTCATCAATCTTGACAGATTGTTTCGGTAGGTAATGCTATTTTTTCTGGTTTCTGGATCATGATAAATAGAAGGACTATCACTATTTCCCCAATCCCATTTCATGACCTTTGCATACATTCTGTCAGTGTCTATTTGTCCCATTTCAAGTGGACTTCCATCTTTGGACATTGGAGTTTTTATTGGAACTAGTTTGTACACCATACCTTCGAGTTGAAGATATTCTTTCATCCAGAGGTAGTCCTCGCTATCATAAGCACCACCGCTAAAATAAATTGGTCTTTTCCAGTTGTTATTAGCAACAATGTCAAGCATCATCAATCTGTTTTTGTACAACGCACTCCCTTTGATGTCTATATCAATATAAGGCACTATAGAGTCATTGTATTTAGGGGATACTACTTTGTTTTGTATGATCGTATTTTTGTCAACGGGAATCCGAATCTTATTGGTTGGGTAAAAATGGATGGTTTGTCCGTTTTGCATTCCTACCGTTGATTTCGGATTTTTAATAAAATCGATAAAATCTTTTATATCCCAGCGACTTTCAATTTTTGGAATATGGGCCACATAGTCTAATTTATCTCCAACATATTCCTCGTGTGTAAATGAAACCGGTACTGGGTCTGATTCGTATGTTTTGGTTTTCATTTGATCGATATACCAGTCCGTCATGAATAAACTGGTGTTTACAATTTTGACATCGGTTCTTATTTTTTCAATTTCCTGTGCGTACCAAAGCGGGAAAGTGTCATTGTCTCCAATGGTGAATAAGATGGCATTAGGGTCGCACGAGGTAAGATACGCTTTTGCCATAGACAAGGCGGTATATTTGCCGGAACGGTCGTGGTCATCCCAGTTTTGTGACGCCATAAGCACTGGTGCCGCTACCAAACTTAATGCGATAAGGAGAGGGCCAGCTATTTTTGGAGCGAGATGTTTTTTGACACTTTCATACAAGGCGTAAACACCAAAGCCTATCCAGATGGCAAATACATAAAAGGAGCCTACCAATGCATAATCCCTTTCTCGAGGTTCAAAAGGCCTTTCGTTCAAATAAATTTTCAGGGCTATTCCCGTAAAAAGGAACAAGGCAAGCAAAACATAAAAGCTTTTTAAATCCTTATTGGCATGATACATAAGTCCAATAAGGCCCAGAATAAAAGGCAAAAAGAAATATACATTCCGACCTTTATTGTTCAATACATCCGATGGTAAGTTGTCCTGACTTCCTAAATGCAATTCATCAATGAATTTTATACCACTGAGCCAGTTGCCATCCAGATAGTCGTATCGTCCCTGAACATCATTTTGACGGCCAACAAAATTCCACATCAAGTACCTCCAATACATGTATCCAAATTGATACTCTACCATAAAACCTAGATTGTCCGCAGTTGTTGGTTTTTCAACAATCAAATAGTCGCCATAACTTTTTAGGAAGGTGACATATCCTTCGTTGTCAATTTGTTTTTGCGCGTAGGCTTGTCTGAATTCAGAAATTATTTTTTGAGTTTCATTTTTGAGTTGAGCAATCGCTTTATTGTAATCTTCTTCACTAAGCTGACTGGCATCAATACCGTATTTTGCTAAATCATCCTCGTAAGGATAATTAGGATTTAATTTGAATTGAGGCGGATTGGTAAAATTCATGTAATTTTCAATATGTCCATCGCTCCACATTCTTGGGAGAATGGTTTTATGATTGTCATCTGAATTTTGGGAAGCATTTTTATAATTATTGACAATAACATATTTCCCTGTTTTATAATCTCTTTCATAATTGGGTGCTTTGTCTAAATAAGGATTATTGGCATCTAATCCGGCAAAATTCTCTGTGTATTGTGGACCATAGAACAATGCATTTACACCATATTGTTCTCTATTGTAATAGGCTAAAACTTCGCGGGCATCAGACGGTTTGTTTTCATTGATTACAGTATTTGCATTTGCTCGAATGGGTAGCATCATCCATGTCGAGAAACCAATTAAAATAAAAAGGATGCAAAGAATTATGGTGTTGTAGAACACAAAGCCTTTTTGTTTGGTGTATTTCAATCCAAAGTAAAAGAAAGCAATCAAAGCTATTGTAACAAACACAGTACCTGAGTCAAACGGCAGTCCTAAACTATTGACCATAAAAACTTCTGTTTTACCAAAGAATCCCATGGTCATAGGAAGTAGCAATTTGAAAATAAACAACAAAATAGCAATTACTACAACATTTGCAATAAGGAAACTTTTAACTGTTACTACCTTATAGTTTTTAAAAAAATAAAGAAAACCTATTGCGGGAATTGTTAGTAATGCCATAAAGTGAACCCCAAAGGAAAGTCCTACAACAAGAGAAATAATCAATAACCACTTATTTCCTCTTGGAGTATTCATGTCTTGCTCCCAGCGTAAACCCAGCCAAAACAATAGGGCAATAAACAAGGATGCCATGGCGTAAACCTCAGCCTCGACAGCATTGTACCAAAAGCTATCTGAAAAAGTGAAGGCTAAAGCACCAACAAATGAACTTCCTAGTATAACGATTTCATTGTTTCTGTTAGTCTCTGAAAATCGGGAAATCAATTTTTTTAGAAGAATGGACGAAGACCAAAAAAGGAATAAAATAGTAAAGGCACTCGAGAATACGGACATCATATTTACCATTAAGGCAATGTGTTGATCATCTGATGCAAACATGGCAAAAAAAGCGCCAATCATCTGGTATAAAGGAGCTCCCGGAGGGTGGCCAACTTGAAGTTTTGCTGCGGTGGAAATGTATTCGCCACAATCCCAAAAACTCATGGTAGGCTCAACAGTTAAAGTGTAAGTTAATAATGCGATTCCAAATGTTAACCAACCAATAATTGTGTTCCATTTATTGAAGTTGAATGTTCCTTTGTCCATGTACTAAAATTTAGTTTAAATGTAAGTTACAAAGAAAATGTTTTTTTATTTAACCCTAGTAGCATTAACACTATTTTCTGGAAAAGTAATGAAATTCAATAATCAATTGATTGTAAAGCTCTTTTGAGATATTTTGCAGCTGATTTTATTTTTTGTTATTTTTTTTTAATAAAAAGGCAAAAAAAATTTGTGCAAACTAAATTTTATTTTAAATTTGCACTCGCTTAGCAGCAATGCTGGTCTATGGTGTAATGGTAACACAACTGTTTTTGGTGCAGTCGTTCAAGGTTCGAGTCCTTGTAGACCAACAAAAAACCTCTCAATTCCTGAGAGGTTTTTTTATAGATAAAATTCTGAGTAGTGTTTGTTGGGATTTTCGAGATAAGAGAATGAAGTTGGTTAGTTGTTTTTGCAAAGCCAAAAGGAGTTAAATTCTAAAAGTGATAACAGGTCTGGTGGTGTGGTTTACTAAGTCCTCACTGATGCTTCCGTTAAAAAAATGCGCTAAACCAGTTCTGCCATGAGTGCAAAGGCCAATTAAATCAGCATCTATTGTTTTTGAAAAATTGATTATTCCACTTTCAATATTTGCATCATTAAATAGATGTGAGGAGTAGTTTGGAAGATCAAATTCAGCCATAAAAGCGCCCATCACCTTTTCGGCAGCAAGAGTGGTCTTAAAACTATTGGGAGTGCAAATCATGACTAAAAACAAATTGGCATCAAAGATCTTCGCGAACTCCATTATTTTTTTAAAAGGCTTTTTAGCTTCTTTTGAAAAATCAGAGGCAAAGACGAAATTTTTAAATTTTAATTTACCTACATCTTTTTTTATAACTAAAACTGGAATTTCGGAGAGTCGGACCACTTTTTCAGTATTAGAGCCAATAATGATTTCTTCAATGCCTGAAGTGCCATGAGAGCCCATAACGATTAAATCAATTTTATTCTTTTTGTTAAAGGATAAAATACCGCTAAAAGCTTTTTCAAATTGTACAGAGACATGTACCGGAATTCCTTTCAAATAGGGCTGTTCTTTTATTTTTTGAAGGTTTTCGTTAACTTTTTTGATGAACAACATAAGCGCCGGAGTAATGTCTGCTCCAGTAACAGAGTCATTCATGTGGTTTGGGAGTTCTAATAAATGCAATAGAAATATTTCGCCTTTATTTTTTTTTGCAATTATGGCGGCTGCTTTAAGTGCGTTTTCAGCATGTGTGGAAAAATCGGTGGGGACTAAAATGCGTTTCATCAATTGAAAGTATTAAATTATATGAAAACTGTTATTTTAATGCTATAATAAAGGTAAGAAATTATTTTACAGCAATCGATTATTTTAATTTATAAAAAAAAACACTATATTTGCACCGTTATTTATTAAAATCTAGATAATGAGGGGACTAAATGTCCCCTCTTTTTATAAGCATATGACATTTAAAGAGAAAGTAAACACGTTATTGGCAGAAGGCCTGTTAGAGAAGCCGTCAATTTTTTTGATAGACCTGATTATCACGGATGCTTTTAAGGTTATTGTGACCTTGGATGGAGATAATGGAGTAGCGCTTCAGGATTGTATTGATGTGAGCCGTTCACTAGACAATAACCTGGACCGTGAGGAGCAGGATTTTTCTTTAGAAGTGGCTTCGGTAGGAGTAGGATCTCCATTGAAATTGATCAGACAATACAAGAAAAATATAGGGCGTACATTGATTGTGAAGACTGGAGCAGAAATAATTGAAGCGGAATTAGTGGAAGCTAATGATGATTTTGTAATTTTGTCATGGGAAGCAAGAGAGCCAAAAAAGATTGGTAAAGGGAAGGAGACCGTTCAAAAAGAACTTAAACTACCTTATGGAGACATTAAAGAAGCAATTGTTACAGTAACATTTTAATTAAAGAATTCGCATGGAAAATTTAGCATTGATCGATTCATTCTCAGAGTTTAAAGATGATAAACTTATTGATCGTGTAACGCTTATGGCAATTTTAGAAGATGTATTTAGAAATGCATTGAAAAAAAAATACGGTTCAGATGATAATTTCGATATCATTATAAATCCTGATAAAGGAGATATGGAGATTTGGCAAAGAAGAGTAATTGTTGCGGATGAAGACTTGGATTTTGATCACCTTGAAATTACATTGACTGAAGCTAGAAAAATAGAGCCTGATTTTGAAATTGGAGAAGAGGTTTCTGAAGAAGTTAAATTAATTGATTTAGGAAGAAGAGCAATTTTAGCTTTGCGTCAGAATTTGATTTCTAAAATTCATGAACACGATAACACCAATCTTTACAAGCAGTTTAAAGATTTAATAGGAGATATTTACACCGCTGAAGTGCACCATGTGCGTCCAAGAGTTGTGATTTTAGTTGATGATGAAGGCAATGAAATTATTTTGCCAAAAGAAAAACAAATACCTTCTGATTTTTTCCGCAAGGGAGATAATGTCAGAGGGATAATTGAAAGCGTTGAGTTGAAGGGAAATAAACCTCAAATTATTATGTCTAGAACTTCGGAGAAGTTCTTGGAAAAATTGTTTGAGCAAGAAATTCCGGAAGTATTTGATGGTTTAATCATGGTAAAGAAAGTGGTTAGGATACCCGGCGAAAAAGCAAAAGTAGCTGTTGATTCTTATGACGACAGAATAGATCCTGTGGGGGCTTGTGTAGGTATGAAAGGGTCTCGTATTCATGGAATCGTGCGTGAATTAGGTAATGAGAATATAGATGTTATCAATTATACAAGCAACATTCAATTGTTTATCACAAGAGCATTAAGCCCTGCAAAAGTATCTTCGATCAAGATCAATGAAGAGACTAAAAGAGCAGAGGTTTTCTTGAAGCTTGAAGAAGTTTCAAAAGCGATTGGTCGTGGGGGACACAATATCAAATTAGCGGGCTTATTAACGGGCTATGAATTAGACGTTATTCGTGAAGGTGATGTTGCTGGTGCTACCGCTGATGATGATGATGTTGAATTAACAGAGTTTTCAGATGAAATTGAAGACTGGGTTATTGAAGAATTTGCAAAAATTGGATTGGATACTGCAAAAAGTATCTTAAAACAAGATGTAGAAGATTTAGTACGAAGAACAGACCTGGAAGAGGAAACGATTCTGGATGTAATGAGAATATTGAAAGAAGAATTTGACAGTTAGTCATTGAGTCTTCAACGATAAACATGCCATTTTACAATTAATTCTTGCTCGGTAGGTATCGAGTCGGGAGTAAAGTGAGGAATAACAAAAAAGGTAATAATAAAAAGGTTTTATGTCTGAAGAGAGAATTATTAGAATAAACAAAGTTTTAAGGGAATTGAATATTTCTTTGGAAAGAGCTGTGGATTATCTAAAAGATAAAGGGATAGCTATTGAAGCAAACCCAAACACAAAAATTTCTGATGATGTATACAATGTCTTGTGCGGTCAGTTTGCAGGTGACAAAGGGAATAAAGAAGCTTCGAAAGAAGTTGGGGAAGAAAAAAGAAAAGAAAAAGAGGCTTTGCGTTTAGAACGAGAGAAAGAAATCGAAGACAAACGTAAGATTGAGGAAGAGCGTCTGAAACAGCAAGAAGTTATAAAAGCGAGAGCAGTTATAGCGGGTCCTGTTCAGGTAGGTAAGATTGATCTTAATCCTAAAAAACCTTCCATCGTCACTCCTGTGAAAGCGGTTGAAAAAGTGGAGACTCCAGTTGCTAAAGTAGCTGAGGTGAAAGCAATTCAAAAAGAAGCTTCAACAGAGAAACTGTCGCCAGAAAAACCTTTAGAAGAAAAACCTGTTTCAGATAAAAAAGAGATAAAACCGGTTGTTGGAATTAAAGAGGTAAAAAAAGAGACTGTAAAAGCAGTCCCTGCTGAACCAAAAGAGGTAGTGAAAACGGAAATTGCTAAAACTGATGACGTGCCTGTTGATGAAACCATCACAACGCAATATCAAAAATTATCAGGAACTACTTTGACAGGGCAGATCATTGATTTGTCACAATTCAACAAACCAAAAAAGAAAAAAGAAGAACCTAAAATCACTCCTAATAAACCGGGTGCTCCAGGATCGGCTGCGGCTAATGCAAATAAAAACAAGCGTAAAAGGATTGCTCCTAAACCAGGAGTTCCTAGGCCGCCTGCAGTTCCAGGAGTTCCGGGAGCGCCAAATCCTAACAAGATTACGCCAAATGTTGGTGGTGGCGGATTTAATGCTAACAGAAGTGCAAGACCTGGTTTCGTAAGAGGAAACAGACCTGCTATTGTTGCTAAAGTAGAGCCTACGGAAGAAGAAGTAAAAAACCAAATTAGAGAGACTTTAGAAAAACTTCAAGGAAAAGGAGGTAAATCTAAAGCAGCTAAATATAGAAGAGATAAAAGAGATACGCACCGTCAAAAATCAGATGACGAGCAAAGAGCCATAGACGAAGGAAGCAAAACGATTAAGGTTACTGAGTTTGTTACCGTTGGTGAAATTGCCATCATGATGGATGTGCCAATTACAAAAGTTATTGGAACTTGTATGTCGCTTGGAATCATGGTTACCATGAATCAGCGTCTTGATGCGGAAACATTGACAATCGTTGCGGATGAGTTTGGTTATGAAGTTGAATTTATCACGGTAGATATTGAAGAAGCAATTCAGGTTGTTGCAGATAGAGAAGAAGATTTAGTATTCAGAGCGCCTATTGTTACGGTAATGGGTCACGTAGATCACGGTAAAACATCGTTACTGGATTACGTTCGTAAAGAAAACGTAATCGCAGGGGAGTCTGGAGGAATTACACAACATATTGGTGCCTACGGAGTAACTTTGGATAACGGACAAAAAATTGCATTCTTAGATACACCGGGTCACGAAGCTTTTACAGCGATGCGTGCGCGTGGTGCTCAAGTTACGGATATTGCAATTATTGTGATTGCTGCGGATGATGACATCATGCCACAAACGAAAGAAGCGATCAGTCATGCTCAAGCAGCAGGCGTTCCTATTATATTTGCCATTAATAAAATTGACAAGCCTAATGCCAATCCTGAAAAAGTAAAAGAAAGATTAGCGGGTATGAATTTACTAGTAGAAGATTGGGGTGGGAAAATTCAATCTCATGATATCTCTGCAAAAGTTGGTACAGGTGTCAAAGAATTATTAGAGAAGGTATTGTTAGAAGCGGAACTTTTAGATTTAAAATCAAATCCAAATAAAGCGGCTCAAGGTACAGTGGTTGAGGCATTTCTTGATAAAGGAAAAGGATATGTTTCTACCATATTAGTACAGCATGGAACGTTACGAGTTGGTGATTATATGTTAGCAGGGAAGCATCATGGTAAGATAAAAGCCATGCATGATGAAAGAGGGAATATAGTTACAGTTGCGGGACCTTCAACTCCGGTTTCTGTTCTGGGTCTTGATGGAGCAGCCACTGCAGGGGATAAGTTCAATATTTTTGAAGATGAAAAAGAAGCCAAACAAATTGCTTCAAAACGTTCTCAATTGATGCGTGAGCAGTCTGTACGTACACAACGACACATTACATTGGATGAAATTGGACGTAGAATAGCATTGGGTCAATTTAAAGAATTAAATATTATCCTTAAGGGAGATGTGGATGGTTCTGTTGAAGCATTGTCTGATTCGTTCTCTAAATTATCTACCGAAGAAATTCAAATTAATATTATTCATAAAGGGGTTGGTGCAATTACAGAAACTGACGTAATGTTGGCTTCGGCATCTGATGCAATCATCATCGGATTTAATGTTCGTCCTGCTGGAAACGCAAGACAATTAGCAGATAAAGAAGAAATTGATATCCGTTACTATTCTATTATTTATGCTGCAATTGATGACTTGAAAGATGCCATGGAAGGGATGTTAGCTCCGGAAATGAAAGAAGAAATTCTGGGTACAGCGGAGATTAGAGAGATATTCAAAATCTCTAAAGTAGGTTCTATTGCGGGTTGTATGGTAATGGACGGTAAAATTTCCAGAAGCGCTAAAATGAGAATCATTAGAGATGGTGTGGTGGTGCATACAGGTGAACTGATAGCATTGAAACGTTTCAAAGATGATGTTAAAGAGGTTGCTAAAGGCTATGATTGTGGAATTCAGATCAAGGGATATAATGACATTGAAGAAAGAGATGTTATTGAATCTTACCATGAGGTAGCAATTAAGAAGAAATTGAAATAGAATTATATTGTTTTAATTAAAATCCCGACTAGTCGGGATTTTTTTGTTTTAAACAAAGACAGGTTTAGTCTTGAAAAGCTTTTTTAATGGCTGAATAAAAGTTTTTTGTTTTAACACTGATTTTTATTTGTTAAGGAAAAGTGACAACTTTTTTTTATTTCAGTTAGTAAAACGCGATTTTTTATTTAATCGAGAGTGGGATAGGAGTTTGTGTTGAACTGAGCTTATTCGTTTATGTCATCCTGATTTAAAGTTTTTTGCTTATTTCAAATAATAGAGAGCTTGATTTTATATAATTTGAATATTTTTTAAGTTTATTAGAGGATAATTTTGCTATTTTTCAATTGTCTTTGGTTTTTTTTAATCCAATTATAAAAACAAAAAAACCACTTTTGAAGTGGTTTTTTTAAAATAGGAGATGCATGATTACTGATGCTGTTTTATTTGTTAGGCTTTATCAAATGTACATTGGAATAGCTTTTTTTGATCTCTATTAGATTTCGTTCTGCTTCAATTCGTGTTTTGAAATTCCCAACCCAAACTTTGTAGTTTGGAGTAAAAAAAATAATGGTGCCGTCAATATCTCGAAATTGTTGTCTAAATTGATTAAGAGTGTTTCTTGCTTTTTCACTTTCGCCACTAAATATTTGAATTTTATATTGGTCATTTATAGCATTAGAAATATTTGTTTTTCTCTTTTCATTTAGTAATTGTTCAAATTTAGGGTCTTGATTAACGGTTAAGTTTTTGTCTTGTGCAATTGCATGTATATAAGATATACAAAATGCAATAGTGATAAAAAAAGCTTTTTTGGAGGCTAAAATTCTCATAATGTGATTGTTTTTGTGTAAAAGTACTATTTAATAAATCATACTAAACTCAGAATATTATTTAGAATAGATATAAATTGAAATTAAGACTATTTTAAGGTTTTGAGAGTAGTTCTTAAGTCGTATTTTTGTGCAAGTTTAAAATAAAGGATCAGTTTTTATAAAAATAATTAGAAAAAACTGTGCCAATTTTTAGTAGATAATCATTATACTATATGAAAAAGGTGGGTAACCATAATTCGATCTCAAGGAAATTAATTCTTAGCATAGCTTTAATGCTGTCTGTTTCCTTTACTTCATTTGCTCAAGAAGCTACTCCAGCAGTAGCGGATGTTACTGCGGATGCTACAGCTACTTCACAAAGTGCTGATCCGGTTAAGGGTAAAGAGCTTTTTAATGCTAACTGTGCGGCATGTCACAAACTTGATGCGAAAGCAACAGGACCGGCTCTTAGAGGCGTGGGTGCTAAATATGATGCTTCATGGCTTCATAAGTGGGTTCGTAATAGTTCAGATCTTATCAAATCAGGAGATGCTCAAGCTGTAAAAGTTTATGAGGAAAATAACAAGGCCGTAATGTCTGCTTTTCCTCAATTATCGGATGCTGATATTGATAATATAATTGCTTACACTTCAGAGCCAAAAGCGGAGGCTCCTGCAGCAGCTTCAGGTACTGAGGCGGTTCCAGGAACAGCTGATGCAGGCAGTGGGGTTTCGAATAATATTATTTTAGGGGCTTTGTCCTTGGTGATGTTAGTTCTTGTGGTAATGTTGTTTCTTGTAAATAATGTGTTAACTAAAGTAGCAAAAGCAAATGGTATTGAAGTTGCTCCAAAAACTCCAACAACACCTATTTGGAAATCGTTTGTTAGAAATCAGTTTTTAGTATTGGTTACTTCTGTGTTTTTGTTGTTGGCGAGTGCGTATTTTGTATATGGTTATCTGATGCAAATTGGTGTTGACCAGGATTATGCGCCAGTTCAGCCGATTCATTATTCTCATAGAATACATGCTGGAGATAATGAGATCAACTGTAAGTATTGTCACTCCTCGGCAAGAGTTAGTAAGAATGCTGGAATTCCTTCATTGAATGTTTGTATGAATTGTCATAAGAATATTGCTGAAGTTGCTGAAACAACAGCTACTCCTGAATATAGTAAGGCGTTTTATGATGAGCAAATTCAGAAATTATATACAGCAGTTGGTTGGGATCAAACAACTCAAACGTACACAGGTAAAACACAGCCTGTAAAATGGGTTCGTATTCATAACTTGCCGGATTTTGTTTATTTTAATCACTCGCAACACGTAACGGTGGCTGGTATTGAATGTCAAACTTGTCACGGTCCAGTACAAGAATATGAGATTCAAAAACAATTCGCTCCTTTAACAATGGGTTGGTGTATTGATTGTCACAGGAAAACTGAGGTAAAAATGGAAGGCAATGAATATTATACTAAGATTCACGAGGAGCTTTCTAAGAAATACGGTGTAGACAAGTTGACTGCGGCTCAAATGGGAGGTTTAGAATGTGGTAAATGCCATTATTAATCAAATTATTAAGATTTTAATATTTATATATGTCATCAAACAAAAAATACTGGAAAAGTGTTGAAGAGCTAGATCAAAATAGTTCTGTTGTTGAGGCCCTTAGAAATAACGAATTTGTTGAAGAAATTCCTACGGATGAATTTTTAGGAAATGATGGTACTTTGTCATCTTCGTCAACATCACGTCGTGATTTTTTAAAGTACGTTGGTTTTAGCACAGCAGCAGCCACGCTTGCGGCTTGTGAAGGACCGGTTAACAAGTCTATTCCTTACGTGCTTCAGCCGGAACAAATTATCCCCGGAGTAGCCGATTATTATGCAACGTCAGTTTTTGATGGTTTTGACTTTGCAAATCTTTTGGTGAAAACACGTGAAGGGCGCCCTATTAAAATAGATAATAATACTATTCAAGGTGCTGCGTTTAGTGCTAATGCAAGAATTCATGCTTCTATTCTTTCGTTATACGACAGTATGCGTTTGAAGGAGCCAAAGATAGAAGGTAAAAATGCGGCTTGGTCTGCTGTTGATTCTAAAATAAAGTCTAGTATCGTTGCTGCTGCTGCAAAAGGCGGGCAAGTGGTGCTTTTGACTAATACATTGGCGAGTCCATCATCAGAAAAGCTTATTGCTGAATTTATTGCCAAAAATCCAAATGCGAAACATGTTGTTTACGATGCTGTTTCTTCTTCGGAGGCATTAGATGCTTTTGAAACTGTTTATGGAGAAAGAGCTTTAGTTAATTATGATTTTTCAAAAGCATCTCTTATCGTTTCTGTTGGAGCTGATTTTCTTGGAGACTGGCAAGGCGGGGGTTATGATTCGGGTTATACGCAAGGAAGAGTGCCAAAAGCAGGAAAAATGTCTCGTCATTTTCAGTTAGAAGCTAATATGACACTCTCGGGTGCTGCAGCTGATAAACGTTTGCCAATGTCTACGGCTAATCAAAAGCAAGCGTTAGTTCATATTTATAATGTGGTAACAGGTTCTTCTGTTGGCGTAACTTTAGAAGATAAATTTAAAGCTGAAGTTACTAAAGCGGCTCAGCAGTTAAAAGCTGCTGGTGCAAAAGGAGTTTTAGTTTCTGGTATTCAAGATAAAAATGCTCAGTTAGTAGTTTTGGCTGTCAATCAAGCATTGGCCAGTGAGGCTTTTACTACCTCTGGTGTAAGACAAATCAGAAAAGGTTCAAATGAAAAAGTGAATCAATTAATTAATGATATGAAAGCAGGAAGTGTTCATACGTTGATTATGAGTGGTGTTAATCCAGTCTATACTTTACCAGACAGCACTTCTTTTGTTGAAGCACTGAAGAAAGTTAATACATCAGTATCTTTTTCTTTGAAAGAAGATGAAACGGCTTTAGTAAGTACAATTGCAGCAGCTGTTCCTCATTATTTGGAATCATGGAATGATGTAAGTTTCACCAAAGGAACTTATGGGATTACTCAGCCTACGATCCGTCCTCTTTTTAATACCAAACAATTTCAGGATGTATTGTTGTCTTTAAATGGAATGACTGGTACATTTTACGATTATATTAAAGGGAATGCTTCGACAATAATAGCAGGTTCTTCTTGGAATAAAGTGTTGCATGATGGTGTTTATGTGGGTGTTGTACCAACTGTAGCTGCAGGTTCTGCTGATTATGGTGCTGCTGCAACTGCTTTGGCACAATCAAAAGCTTCTGAAGGACTAGAACTTGTTTTATACACCAAAACTGGTTTAGGGGATGGACAACAAGCAAACAACCCTTGGTTACAAGAATTTCCGGATCCAATTACAAGAGTTTCTTGGGATAACTATCTTACGGTTTCGAATGCTGATGCTAAGAAATATGATCTTTCGAATGAAATTGTTGCTAATGGGGGGTTAAACGGAAGTTATGCTAGCATTACCACAGCAGACGGAATTAAATTAGAAAATGTTCCTGTAATTGTGCAACCGGGTCAGGCTGTTGGTACTATTGGCTTGGCGTTAGGGTACGGTCGCAAAGCGGCTTTGAAGGAAGAAATGATGGTGGGTTTAAATGCCTATTCTTTATATAAAGGTTTCAATAATGTACAGTCAATAACCTTGGTGAAAGCTGAAGGTGAACATGAGTTTGCTTGTGTTCAAGGTCAGAAAACATTGATGGGAAGAGGGGATATTATAAAAGAAACATCTTTAGAAATTTTTAATACAAAAGATGCTCAAATTTGGAATCCTCAACCTATGGTGTCATTGGATCATAAGGAGGTAGAAGCTACTAAGGTAGATTTGTGGTCTTCATTTGATCGTTCTGTCGGGCATCATTTTAATCTTTCTATAGATTTAAATTCATGTACCGGTTGTGGTGCTTGTGTGATAGCATGTCATGCTGAAAATAACGTTCCTGTAGTAGGGAAAGCTGAGATTAGAAGAAGTCGTGATATGCACTGGTTGCGTATTGACAGGTATTATTCTTCCGAAAGTACTTTTGAAGGTGATAACGAAAGAAAAGAAAATATAGCAGGTTTATCAAGTTCATTATCTACATTTAATGAAATGGAAAAGGCAGGTGATAATCCTCAAGTTTCCTTTCAGCCTGTAATGTGTCAACATTGTAACCATGCGCCCTGTGAAACAGTTTGTCCAGTAGCGGCAACTTCACACTCGCGTCAAGGTCAAAATCATATGGCTTATAACAGATGCGTTGGTACGCGTTATTGTGCTAACAACTGTCCGTATAAAGTACGTCGTTTTAACTGGTTTTTATACAACAAAAACAGTGAATTTGATTATCATATGAATGATGATTTAGGACGTATGGTATTGAATCCGGATGTTAATGTTCGCTCTCGTGGAGTTATGGAAAAATGTTCAATGTGTATTCAAATGACACAAGCAACTATTTTGAAAGCTAAAAACGAAGGAAGAGTAATCATTGATGGTGAATTCCAAACGGCATGTTCAAATGCTTGTTCTAATGGAGCAATGAAATTTGGAGATATAAATGATAAAGATGCGGAAGTGGCTGCCTTAGTTGCTGACGAAAGGATGTATCATTTGTTGGAGCATGTTGGAACAAAACCTAATGTGATTTATCACGTTAAAGTTAGAAATACTTAGTACAAAAAAAGAATTAATTAAGAATCAATATAAAGGATTATGTCGTCTCACTACGAAGCAACCATTAGAAAACCCTTAGTTATAGGTGATAAAACTTATCATGATGTAACTGTAGATGTAGCAGCACCTGTTGAAGGTAAAGCAAATAAACATTGGTGGATTGTATTTTCAATTGCATTAATAGCCTTCCTTTGGGGTTTAGGTTGTATAATTTACACTGTTTCTACAGGTATTGGAACATGGGGGTTAAATAAAACTGTTGGATGGGCTTGGGATATCACGAACTTTGTTTGGTGGGTTGGTATTGGTCATGCTGGAACTTTAATTTCGGCAGTATTATTGCTTTTCCGTCAGCGTTGGAGAATGGCTATTAACCGTTCTGCTGAAGCAATGACAATTTTCTCTGTTATCCAGGCAGGTTTATTTCCAATTATTCACATGGGTCGTCCATGGTTAGCCTATTGGGTTTTACCAATTCCGAATCAATTTGGTTCTCTTTGGGTGAATTTTAACTCACCATTACTTTGGGATGTATTTGCAATTTCTACCTATCTTTCTGTTTCATTAGTATTTTGGTGGACTGGTTTATTACCTGATTTTGCCATGTTGCGTGACAGAGCAATAACTCCTTTTAATAAAAGAGTATATTCTATATTGAGTTTTGGTTGGAGCGGTAGAGCAAAAGACTGGCAACGATTTGAAGAAGTTTCTTTAGTTCTTGCAGGTTTAGCAACTCCGCTTGTGCTTTCGGTGCACACAATTGTATCAATGGATTTTGCCACGTCAGTTATTCCTGGCTGGCATACTACAATTTTTCCGCCTTACTTTGTTGCTGGAGCAGTTTTCTCAGGGTTTGCAATGGTAAATACGTTGCTGATTATTATGAGAAAAGTTTCAAATTTAGAAGCTTATATCACAGTTCAACACATTGAATTGATGAATATCGTAATCATGATTACAGGTTCAATTGTAGGTGTTGCTTATATTACGGAATTATTTGTTGCATGGTATTCCGGTGTAGAGTATGAACAATATGCTTTTTTAAACAGAGCTACTGGACCGTACTGGTGGGCTTATTGGTCTATGATGACTTGCAATGTTTTTTCTCCACAATTCATGTGGTTTAAAAAATTAAGAACAAGTATTATGTTTTCCTTTATAATTTCAATTGTAGTGAATATTGGAATGTGGTTTGAAAGATTTGTAATCATTGTAACTTCATTGCACAGGGATTATTTGCCATCTTCATGGACAATGTTCTCTCCTACATTTGTTGATATTGGAATTTTTATTGGAACTATAGGATTCTTCTTCGTACTGTTTTTACTCTATTCCAGAACATTTCCTGTGATAGCTCAGGCAGAGGTGAAAACAATTTTAAAAGGAACCGGAGATAATTACAAAAGAGAAAGAGAAGCAAATAAAGATTCACACCATGAGTAATAAAGTAATATACGCCATTTATAATGACGATGATATTTTGATGGATGCGGTTAAAAAAACCCGAGCAGCCCATCATCATATTGAAGAAGTTTTTACTCCATTCCCTGTACACGGTTTGGATAAAGCTATGGGAATTGCACCAACGAGATTAGCGATTTGTGCTTTCCTGTATGGTTGCGTAGGTATTTCGGTAGCAACAGCCATGATGAATTATATAATGATTCAAGATTGGCCTCAGGATATTGGTGGAAAGCCAAGTTTCAGTTATATTGAAAATATGCCAGCTTTTGTTCCAATTATGTTTGAACTTACAGTGTTCTTTTCTGCTCACTTAATGGTTATTACTTTTTATATGAGAAGTAAATTATGGCCTTTCAAAGAAGCGGAAAATCCTGATGTAAGAACCACAGATGACCATTTTTTAATGGAAGTTGCTGTAAACAATAATGAAGAGGAATTAGTTTCTTTTTTCCAAAGCACGGGAGCTGTAGAAGTTAAAGTAATAGAAAAGCATTAATTATAGATATGAAAAGCGTATATAAAATAACACTTTTATTTGGTATAACTATTTTAGTTTCCTCCTGCCATAATAATGCGGCACCAAACTATCAGTATTTTCCAAATATGTATGAGTCAGTAGGGTATGAAACTTATTCTGAATCAAATGCATTTAAAAATGGTAAAGAAGGACAACTTCCTGCTCAAGGATCCATAAACCGAGGGTTTGAGCCTTTTGAATACGAAAACTCTACGGCTGGATATGAGTTAGCTAAAGTGAATCTTAAATCTCCTTTAGACTCCTTAAGTAGAGAACCTGAAAAGGCAAAAGAACTTTTTGAAATTTATTGTATCAGTTGCCACGGTGCTTCTGGAAACGGTAAAGGTAAACTGGTAGAAAGAGAAAAATTTCTGGGTGTTCCTAGTTATAAAGATAGAGTTATTACTGAGGGAAGTATTTATCATGTAATAACGTATGGTTTGAATTCTATGGGCTCGCATGCAAACCAGTTGAGTGCCCATGAACGTTGGTTGGTTACTGACTATGTTCTAAAACTAAAAAGCGAATTATAATTGTTGAACAAACTGATCGTAATAGATATGTATACATTTTCAAGTAAATTAAAAACTTTTTCTTTCCTCTTAATGGCCATAGGCGTATTAGGGATTGGATATGGTTTTTGGAGTGCACCAAAGGATATTCAAGAAGTTGAAACTCTTCTTGCTGCTGAAAGCCATGGTAGTCATGGAGAAGTTAAACATGAAACTTCAAAACCTGTTGAAGAGCATGTTGTTTCTAACGGGCACGAGGAAGCTCAAAGTACAAAAGAGGGCAATGCAATAGTATCGCCTACGGACAGCACTTCAGAAGTTATTAATGAAGTTCATGAGAATTCGTTACACACCGAAGTAGCTGTAAAAAAGGGTGAACATGAAATTAGTGAAGAAGTGAAACATGCGGAACATTTGAATCATGTTTTGCATCAGTTGCAAAATAAGCCATGGGCTGCTTTTTATGTTGCCTGTATATTCTTTATGTTGGTGTCTTTGGGTGTTTTAGCTTTTTATGCTATTCAACAAGTAGCTCAGGCTGGTTGGTCGCCTGTTTTGTTTAGAGTTATGCAGGGTATAACGTCTTATTTACCAGTAGGGTCTGTTGTCTTTTTTATAGTATTATTGTTATGTGGTCTTCATCTTAATCATCTTTTTATATGGTTAGATCCTGAAGTTGTTGCTACGGATAAATTAATTGCGAATAAAGCGGGGTATTTAAATTTTCCTTTTTGGATTATTAGGGCAGCTATATTTTTGACTGGTTGGAATTTGTATCACTATTTTTCTAGAAAATATTGTTTAGCGCAAGATGATGCTAGTGATGATTTATTTTACAAGAAAAACTTTAAATTATCGGCTGTCTTCTTAGTTTTCTTTATTGTTACAGAATCGATAATGTCCTGGGACTGGATTATGTCTATCGATCCACATTGGTTTAGTACTTTATTTGGGTGGTATGTTTTTTCAAGTTTCTTTGTTAGTGGAATCACCACGATAGCATTAGTTACTTTGTATTTGAAATCTAGAGGTTTTTTAGAGCACGTTAATACGAGTCATATTCATGATTTAGCAAAATTCATGTTCGGTTTTAGTATATTTTGGACTTATTTATGGTTTTCACAATATATGCTTATTTGGTATGCTAATATTCCGGAAGAGGTAACTTATTATATAACTAGAATCGAATTATATAATATTCCGTTCTTTGGTGCTGTGGTTATGAATTTTGTATTTCCTTTGTTGATCTTAGTTAATACTGATTTTAAAAGAATTACATGGGTTTTAGTCATGGCAGGTGCCGTTATTTTGGTTGGACATTATATAGACTTTTTCAACATGATTATGCCAGGAACTGTTGGAGACAGATGGTTCATTGGGGTTTCAGAGATAGCTTCTGTTCTTTTCTTCCTTGGATTATTTATTTATGTTGTTTTTACAGCATTGACAAAAGTTCCTTTGTTGCCAAAAAGAAATCCATTTATTGAAGAAAGTAAACATTTCCATTATTAATATTTAAAGAAAAAAACAGATGACAAGTTTGTTGGTAATTATAGTTTTAGCTTTATTAGCTGTTGCTTTGTGGCAATTGACTAAAATATTCGATCTGACGCAAGTTGGATCCAATTCCGATAGCTCTGAAGTAGCTACAGATAATGACAATAACGTTCAAGGTTATTTAATGTTTGGTTTTTTGGCCTTTATTTATATTTTTTCAATATATGGTTTGTTTGCTTGGGGACCTTTAGTCCTTCATACATCTGCTTCTGCTCATGGTGAACAAGTGGATTATTTGATGAACATAACTTGGATTCTTATCTTTATTGTGCAAGCTATTACTCAGGTTTTATTGCATTATTTTGCTTTCAAATACAGAGGAAAAAAAGATCAAAAGGCACTTTATTTTGCCGATAATAATAAATTAGAAGCTATTTGGAGCGTTATTCCTGCAGTAGTTTTGGCAGGATTAATACTTTATGGATTGTATGCTTGGAATAATATTATGTTTGTTGATGAAGATGAAGATACAATCGTAATCGAATTATATGCGCAACAGTTTAACTGGAAAGCCAGATATTCAGGAGAGGATAACGTACTTGGAAAAGCAAATGTAAGGTTTATCGAAGGTGCAAATGCTGTAGGAGTTGATTTATCGGATCCATATTCTCAAGATGATATATTGGTAACAGAATTGCATATTCCAAAAGGGAAGAAAATTCATTTCAAAATGCGTTCTCAAGACGTTTTACATTCTGCTTACATGCCTCACTTTAGAGCGCAAATGAATTGTGTTCCTGGTATGGTAACTGAGTTCGCTTTTGAGCCTGTTTATACCACTGTAGAATACAGAGAATTGCCTTATATGGTTGAAAAAGTTGCAAATATTAATGCTTTAAGGGCTAAGAAAAGTGTTGGTTTGGTGGCAAAAGGAGAGGCAGCTTTAGATCCTTATACTTTTGATTATCTGTTACTTTGTAATAAAATTTGTGGTACATCTCATTACAACATGCAAATGAAGATCATTGTAGATACTCCTGAAGACTATAAAGCTTGGTTGAAAGAGAAGGCTACTATCGTTAATGAAGTTAAAGCAGCTTTAGCTACGCCAGCTCCTGTAGATACTGGAGCAAGTACTGATACTGCTGCTGCTGTAACGGCAATGAAATAATATTATAAAAAAAATTTAAAGTAAACATATATGTCAGCAGAAGGTCACGATCACGCAATAGATCACGAACACGAACATCACCATAAAGACACTTTTATTACTAAATATATTTTTAGTATTGATCATAAGATGATTGCCAAACAATACCTAATTACGGGTATCATTATGGGGATTATTGGTGTTGGGATGTCTATGCTTTTTAGAATGCAATTAGCATGGCCGGAAGAATCTTTCCGAATATTTAATATTTTACTAGGGGATAAATTTGCTCCTAATGGAGTCATGGCTAATGATATTTACTTAGCATTGGTTACTATTCATGGAACAATAATGGTTTTCTTTGTTTTAACGGCTGCCCTGAGTGGTACTTTTAGTAACTTATTGATTCCACTTCAAATTGGAGCGCGAGATATGGCATCCGGTTTTATGAATATGATTTCGTATTGGTTGTTTTTCTTATCTAGTGTAATAATGATTAGTTCCCTTTTTGTTGAGGCTGGTCCTGCTTCTTCAGGATGGACGATATATCCTCCCTTAAGTGCTTTACCACAAGCTATTCCTGGTTCGGGTATGGGTATGACATTATGGTTAATTTCAATGGCTATTTTTATTGCATCTTCTTTAATGGGATCTTTGAACTATGTTGTTACGGTAATTAACTTAAGGACTAAGGGAATGTCTATGACTCGATTACCACTTACTATATGGGCTTTCTTTGTGACTGCTATTATTGGTATAGTATCTTTTCCTGTTCTTTTATCAGCTGCTTTATTATTGATTTTTGATAGAAGCTTTGGTACTTCATTTTTCTTATCTGATATTTATATTGCAGGGGAAGTGTTGCATTATCAAGGAGGTTCTCCAGTATTGTTTGAGCATTTATTCTGGTTTTTAGGTCACCCTGAAGTTTATATAGTTTTATTACCTGCTTTGGGTATTACTTCTGAAGTGATTGCTACAAATTCTCGTAAACCAATTTTTGGTTACAGAGCAATGATTATGTCAATTATTGCAATTGCATTCTTATCGACGATAGTGTGGGGGCATCATATGTTTGTCTCCGGTATGAATCCGTTTTTAGGATCTGTATTTACATTTACAACATTGTTAATTGCGATACCTTCAGCGGTAAAAGCGTTTAATTATATTACAACATTGTGGAAAGGAAATTTACAATTGAATCCGGCTATGCTGTTTTCTATTGGATTGGTTTCTACATTTATTACAGGTGGTTTAACAGGGATTATTCTTGGGGATAGTACACTTGATATTAATGTACACGATACTTATTTTGTTGTAGCTCACTTTCACTTGGTAATGGGAATTTCTGCACTTTATGGAATGTTTGCAGGTATTTATCACTGGTTTCCAAGATTATTTGGAAGAATGTTAAACAAGAATCTTGGATATGTACACTTTTGGGTAACTGCAATTTGTGCCTATGGAGTTTTCTTTCCGATGCACTTTATTGGACTAGCGGGTCTGCCAAGACGTTACTATACTAACACCAACTTTCCGTTATTTGATGATTTACAAAATGTTAACGTTTTGATCACAATATTTGCTTTAATTGGTGGTGCCTTTCAATTGGTTTTCTTGTACAATTTTTTCAGTAGTATCTTCTACGGTAAAAAATCAGTAATGAATCCTTGGAAATCAAATACATTAGAGTGGACTGCACCTGTGGAACATATTCATGGGAACTGGCCAGGAGAAATTCCTGAGGTTCATCGTTGGCCTTATGACTACAGTAATCCAGCTCATGATGTAGATTTTGTACCTCAAAATGTTCCAATGAAAGAAGGTGAAGAAGTTTTACATCACTAAAATATAAAAAAAGCCTCGCGAAAGTAGAGGCTTTTTTTAGGACATTACTCAATTTTCATCCCTTTTGTAAGTGTGTAATCACTGTATTTATAGAAGGGTTCAATTGTTAATGCAGTGCATTCTACAACCATTGTGGTGTCTGGATTTTGTTTGAATGAATAAAAAAATAACATACTGAAATAGATTGCTTGATACTATTGCTTTTTTATTTATAGCATTTTAAATTTAAATTTATAATTCAATATTGCTTTGCTATCTTTGTTATATGAATGAAAATTTAGACCCAACAGCAAATGGTTACAATTCAGAAGAGCTAGATCTTGAAAAAAAATTGAGACCACTTTCTTTTGATGATTTTGCAGGACAAGACCAAATATTAGAAAATCTGAAAGTTTTTGTTCAGGCTGCAAATCAACGAAATGAAGCACTTGATCACACGCTGTTTCATGGTCCACCTGGCTTAGGAAAAACAACATTAGCCAATATTCTTGCCAATGAATTGCAAGTGGGAATCAAAATTACTTCCGGTCCGGTTTTAGACAAACCTGGAGATTTAGCCGGTTTACTGACTAATCTAGAAGAAAGAGACGTTTTATTTATTGATGAAATTCATCGTTTGAGTCCAATAGTAGAAGAATATTTGTATTCTGCTATGGAGGATTTTAAGATTGATATCATGATTGAATCTGGACCTAATGCAAGAACCGTCCAAATCAATCTAAATCCATTTACCTTAATTGGAGCCACCACGCGTTCTGGTTTATTAACCGCTCCTATGAGAGCGCGTTTTGGAATTTCTTCCCGCTTACAATATTACACCACTGAGTTACTCACCACAATCGTAGAAAGAAGTGCTACTATATTTAAAATGCCTATATCCATGGAGGCAGCTATAGAAATAGCTGGTCGTAGTCGTGGAACTCCTCGCATCGCGAACGCATTGTTACGGCGTGTGCGTGATTTTGCCCAGATAAAAGGGAATGGCACTATCGATATAGAAATTGCCCGTTACGCCTTAAAAGCACTTAATGTAGATGCTCATGGCCTGGACGAGATGGATAATAAAATACTAAATACAATCATCGATAAATTCAAAGGCGGACCTGTAGGTTTATCTACTTTGGCGACAGCTGTATCTGAAAGCAGTGAAACAATCGAGGAAGTCTATGAACCATTTTTGATTCAGGAAGGTTTTATTATGCGTACGCCAAGAGGTAGAGAAGTTACCGATAAAGCATATCAACATTTAGGGAAATTAAAAACAAACAATCAAGGCGGTTTATTCTGATTTTTAGGAGCTGTTTCCCGCTTTCCGCTGTATTTCCGATATAGAAAAACAAGGCTTTTTCAGCCGTAGTTTTTGTTAATCGGGAGACGCCGATGCTATCAGGTCTTGAAATCCCGTTTATTAACTTCTATTTTTTAACTATTAATACAAAAGCGACATACACGCAATTTATCAAATCTGAAGCGAAACGTCTCGGATTTTTATCCTGTGGAATAGCTAAAGCTGGTTTCTTGGAACAAGAAGCACCGCGGTTAGAAAACTGGTTGGAGAACAATAGAAATGGCCAAATGTCCTATATGGAAAACCATTTTGACAAGCGTTTAAATCCAACTTTACTCGTTGAGGATGCTAAAAGTGTAGTTTCACTGTTGTTAAATTATTATCCAGAAGACCTGCAAAATACAGATTCTTATAAGATTTCAAAATATGCGTACGGTCAGGATTATCATTTTGTGATCAAGGAAAAACTCAAAGAATTTTTATTTTCTATTCAATCTACAATCGGAGATGTTTCTGGTCGGGCCTTTGTAGATTCTGCTCCAGTCCTTGACAAAGCTTGGGCTGCCAAAAGTGGTTTGGGTTGGATAGGCAAAAACAGTAATTTATTGACACAAAAAGTAGGGTCTTTTTACTTTATCGCGGAACTCATTATCGATTTAGATTTAGACTATGACAATCCTACAACCGATCATTGTGGTACGTGTACAGCTTGTATAGATGCGTGCCCTACAGCGGCAATAGTTGCGCCTTATGTAGTAGATGGTAGCAAATGCATTTCCTATTTTACAATTGAATTAAAAGAAAATATCCCTCAGGAGATGAAAGGTAAATTTGATGAATGGGCTTTTGGATGCGATGTGTGTCAGGATGTTTGTCCTTGGAACAAGTTTTCAAAAGCACATAAGGAACCTTTATTTAACCCAAATCCAGAATTACTGTCCTTGTCCAAAAAAGATTGGATAGAAATTACTGAAGAAACATTTAAAGCTGTTTTTAAAAACTCACCACTTAAAAGAGCCAAGTTTCAAGGATTAAAAAGGAATATTGATTTTTTACAGTAACGAAATTTTGAAACTTAATTTATTTGAATTTTGTAGAAGATTCTCTAACAATAATGCTTGTTTCTAATTCAACAGTTCTTGGAGTAAAAGGAATTCCTTCTTTATGACAATTCATTTCTTCTAACAATAAGTTAAAAGATTCAATTCCCATTTCATGGCTTGGCTGATCTACAGTACTAAGTTTTGGAGTCAGTACTTGCGATATAAACCAATTGCTAAAACCAATTACCGCTACTTGTTCCGGGACATTGATTTTGTTTTCATTAAAATAGTCTAATACTCCCACTGCTACCAGATCTGTTATAGCAAATATGCCGTCTATATCAGCATGCTCCTGAATAATCTGTTTAGCAAAATATCTTCCTTCTTCAAAAGTCACATTTTCACATGCAAAAACTAATTTTGTGTCAAAAGGAATGTTATTTTTCTCTAATGCTTTTTTATATCCAATATACCGATCTATTGAATTTTGTGGATTCAATGGCCCTCTAATGTGTGCTATTTTTCTACAACCAGTGTCGATTAAGTGTTGCACTGCATTAAAGGCCGCTTTTTGGTCATCAATTATTACTTTCGAGCATTTAGAAAGCTTTGCTATTTTGTCAAACATAACAAAAGGAATATTTCTATTCATTATTTCTTTTATATGATCATCATTATTGGACTCATTTGATAAGGACATGATGATTCCGTCAACTCTTTTGTTTATAAGCAGTTCTACTTGTTTTTTTTCTAAAGCCAGCGTCTCATTTGATTGTAAAATGATTACTAAATAGCCATTTTTTTCAGCTTCGTTGATGATGGCATTGACCACATTCGAAAAAAAATGATGCACTACTTCAGGAATAATTAGACCAATGGTTTTTGATTCTTTTGTTCTTAAATTTACAGCAAAACTATTAGGAGTATAGTGTAATTGCTGGGCAAGTTCAATTACCGCTTTTTTAGTTTTTTCACTAACATCAGGGTAATTTTTAAGCGCTTTTGAAACAGTCGTTATTGAAATTCCCAGTTTTGTTGCAATTTCCTTAAGAGTAATGTCTTTCATGAATCGAATTTCTACGTATTTAATTTTAAGAAAAGGTGTTTATAGTAACTTTGCTGTGCGTCCTTTTTCAGTCTTTGACATAGGTATAAAAAAGACTATAAGTTCAAATATTCCTTACCAAGGTATTGATTTTTATCTTATTTCTGTAATTTTTTAATAATAAAACAAATTATTACACATTCGTTACATAAACTAATTGGATCTGCCATTTTTAGTAAAGGCGGGAACATCCTAGGTTGACGTTCTTTCATTTATACGTGTTCCGATCTTAATGTACTTAAAACCAGAAGGGAATTGTTTTCTTTAATAGATTTCGGCATTCCTTCAATGACTCTGAAACGTGGGTTTTAGAAATCCGTAATTGAGTGGCTATTTCGTTGATAATGGGATTTTTCAAAGTTCAATACTTTTGTTTAAAACCCTAAAAAAAAGAACAATAACTTTTTTGTTATCCCAAAAAATTTCTGTAAATCAATCTTTTCATGATTGATTTACAGATGCATGGGTTTTTTTTGGGTTGTTGTAATTGTTAAAAATCAGTTTCGCTAAACTAGCATGGATTCATAAAGGCACTAATTTCATTATTTGAAATTTTGGGATTGGCTCCTTCATTTTTGGCTACAATGGCTCCTATTGCACAAGCGAAATCAATTGCTTCTTGGGGATCGGCATCCTTTAATAGTTTAGAAAGCAATCCGGCTAAAAAAGAATCTCCGGAACCCACGGTATCTACAACATCTATTTTATAGCCACTATTGTAGTACATTTTTTCATTGTAATACAACACCGCACCATGATTTCCTTTTGTAACGCAAATGTGTTTTGTATTCGTTTGTGTAGCAATAAATAGAATATTTTGCTCTAATGAATGGTATGGTGAATTCATAAAAGCACTTATTTCATACAATTCCTCATCATTAAATTTTATAAAATCTGACTGCATCATCAAATTAATCAGTAGTTCCTTAGTGTAAAAAGGAGCACGTAAATTAACATCGAAAACGGCATATTTTGCATAGTTAATTATTTCTAATAGGGAATCGTGCGAAACAGAATCTCTACATGCAAGACTCCCAAAAACTAGTGCATCTGCTTTCTTGACCATTATTTCGTCTTCCGGAATACATATAATTTTGTCCCAAGCAACCGGATAATTGATTGTGTATGAAGCAGCTCCTTTCTCATTTAATTGAACAATGACTTGTCCGGTAGAAGCGTTTTTATCAACTTGAATCGTATCGGTAACAACTCCATTTTTTTTAACAAAGGCAAGGAGTTCTTTTCCAATTTCATCATTTCCTACCCGGCTTATTATTTGAGCATCAATACCAAGTGATGCTAAACGCAGCGCCACGTTCAATGGCGCTCCTCCGATTTTTTGGTGCGTTGGGAAAACGTCAAATAAAACTTCCCCGAAACAGATTATTTTTTTGGTCATAATTATTCTTTTTTTGACAAACTTTCAGATAGTTCTTCTAATGTTCTCCCTTTGGTTTCCGGCATTTTTGTAAATACCCAAAGCAATTGGAAAACCATCATTATGCAGAAGACGGCAAAAACGGTTGTTGTTCCAATCTCTTTAAACAAAAACGGAATGAATGATGGGATTAATGCTGCTAAAATCCAATGTACAGAAGTGCCAAAAGAGGTTCCGGCAGCTCGAAGTTTATTAGGGAACAATTCAGAGATAAATACCCAAATGACGGCTCCTTGACCTATGGCGTGTGAGGCTATAAACAAAAAGAAAAATAACGGAACAGCCATTCCTTTCCATTCAAAATAAAAGGCGGTTGTCACTAATCCTAGAGAAATAATGTATCCTACCGAACCCAAATACATGAGCGTTTTTCGGCCATATTTATCTATTAGCGAGATTCCAATCATGGTAAATATTAAATTGATTATCCCAATTCCGATACTACTCAAAAAAGAGGCAGATTTTTCTAATCCTGCCAATTCAAAAATTCGAGGCGCGTAATATAAAAAAGCATTAATTCCGGAGAGCTGATTGAAAAAGGCAATAAAAAACGCTAAGAGCAATGGTTTTCTATATTTAGCCATGAAAATAGATTCGTTTTTCCCCTCCTGAACAGTTTCTTTTTCTATAGCAGCAATTTCCGCTTCTACTGCTGCGTCACTATTGATTTGTTTCAAAATAGCGACTGCTTTTTGTCTGTCTTTTTTGTATTCTAAAATCCAACGCGGACTTTCCGGGATTCCAAATACCAGAAGTGTGTAAATGAAAGATGGAAACGCTTGTATTCCTAACATCCATCGCCAGGCATTTTCTCCTATATCTTGCAAATAGTAGTTGGATGTAAAGGCGATTAAAATCCCAAAAACAATATTGAATTGGTACAAAGCAACCAGTTTTCCACGGTCTTTTGCAGGAGCAATTTCAGAAACATAGGTTGGAGCAGCAATGGTTGAAGCGCCAATACCAATTCCGCCAAGAAATCTAAAAACGGAAAAGAAAATGGGATCATTTGCGAATGCAGTTCCAATGGAAGAAACCAAAAACAGTAATCCTATAATTATTAGAGTCTTTTTCCGACCTAAAATATTCGTTGGAAACGCACCAAAAATAGCGCCAATAACCGTTCCCCATAATGCGGATGACATCACTACTAATCCATGAAACAAATCAGAAGAACCCCATAGTTGTTGCAATTGTTTATCTGCTCCTGAAATTACGACGGTGTCAAATCCAAATAGAAATCCTGCAAAGGCAACGATAATGGACCAATAGAGTATTTTTTTGTTATTCATTATTCTGTTTTTTTTAGTTAGTGGTTTTGGTTATTATAAATGAATTTTATTACCAGATTCCTTTTATTTCAGCAATACTAAAATTTTTAATTTCTTGATTTTCATCGGATTGAATGGTTAGTTTGGTATATGGTTTGTTAGGGAAAATTTGTTCTGTGAAACTGTAAACGCCACCGTTGAGGAAAATTTCTATTGAGGACCAATCTACTATGATTTGATAATCAATAGCCTCAGAAATTATATTTGGAATTTTGGTGTTGTGTATTTCTTCTCCAAAACTTTTTTCAAAATTGACTACGCCGGAATATCTTCTGTCAACAGAAAAAGTCTTTCGTTTCGCATCGTAATTCATGACCAAAGAATCCTTTACATCATTGGAAAAAACCAATTTTAAATTTTTATTTTTAGCATTAAATTGTACTGCTGATTGATTTAAATATTGGTAATTAAATGTAGTTTTTTGATTCGCTTTTAGGATAATTTCATCTTTAGAAAAGGCTATGGTCTCTTGTTTTTTGAATTGTTCCACAGGAACGTTTTTTAGGACATAATCGCCATTGATTTTTGCAAGCGAAAGTTCTCTTGGCAACGTCATGGCGCTTCTCCAGTTTTTGGTAGGCGTATTTCTGGCATACAGCCAATTGCTCATCCAGCCTATGAATATCCGTTTGTTTTCTGGCGTATTATTGTACGTGACTCCGGCATAGTTATCAGTACCATTGTCAATCCATTTGATGTTTTTTTGGGTGGTTTTAAAACTTTTTCCATCAAAATCACCAATGAAATATTGTGTTCCTGAACCACCAAGTGGTGCACCGGGATTGATGCTAATGAGTAGAACCCATTTTTCTTCATTGGAACCGGCAATTTTTAATTTGAAAAGATCAGGACATTCCCAAACACCGCCATGAGCTCCTATATTTTTACCAAATTCACTTTCAAATTTCCAATTAATTAAATTTTTGGAAGTATAAAATTGTGCATGATCTCCTGCTACTAATACCATATTCCAAAGATTAGTTTCGGTATTCCAGAACATTTTAGGATCTCTAAAATCTTTCTGATCAACATTTCCTATGATTGGATTTCCATTGTATTTGAGCCAAGTTTCGCCTTCGTCTAAGCTATATGCCAATCCTTGCGTTTGATAATTTCTTTTGCCCGCTTTTTCGCCTGCCATGTCGTGATAGGTAAAAATGGCAATCATTGGTGGATTTTCTTTTGTTCCCAAACCAGAAGTATTTTTTAAATCTACAACGGCACTTCCTGAAAATATCATTCCTAATTTGTCAGGAAACAAAGCGATTTTTTGGTGTGTCCAATGGATTAAATCTGTACTTGTGGCGTGTCCCCAATGCATTGGTCCCCAAACGATATCATCTGGGTAATATTGGTAAAATAAATGATAAATCCCTTTATAGAAAACCATTCCGTTGGGATCATTCATCCATTTTTTTTCCGGAGAAAAATGAAATTGTGGTCTAAATGGTTCTTTGTATTTTTTAGAGGAATCTACTGCTAATTTTCCAGAAGCATCAATGGTGATAACATCATTTTTAGTTTCTTTTTTACAGGAAAACAAGGATAAAGAGACTCCCAATAGTATAAAAAAATAGGTGATTTTATTTGTGAACTTCATTAAAAAAAGGATTAATTAGTATAGTATCCTCATAAAAATAGAATTATATTTTGTAATTGTTCATTTGGGACCGATCAAAAACGTTTTCGATTAGTCGAAAACGTTTTCGATTTGTATTCCATATACTATATTGAGCTATTTAATGTTTTTACGAATAATTTATATATGTTTGAAGATATTATTAAAAAATTATATGATGAATTTAACAGTTAAAACATTGGTGTTCATGCTCTTAGTTAGTACTGTGGTTTGTGGTCAAGCCCAATCAGACGAGTGGCACTTATATGCTAATTCCAGAGAGAATTATTTTGGAGTTGCCATGGCCAATGGTCAAATAGGAATCGTTACTGACGACACACCTCTCAAAACAAAAGAAATTATCCTGAATGGTGTGTATGACGGAAGTCCTGAAAATGGGATCAGCAGAATAGTACGCGGAATTGAGTTTTTAAATCTGCATTTGAATATCAATAAGCAAGAAATCAAATCAGACAATATCGATAATTGGAGTCAAGTGGTTTCAATGAAAGAAGGAACGAGTACCACTTCCTTTTCGTTTAAAGATTTGGCCACAATTAATTACACGATTTTGGCTAATAGAGCTGTTCCTTTTTCAGCGATGGCAATTGTCGAAATTACTCCTATTAAGGATATAGAAATTACCGCTAACAATTACATGGTTGTTCCTGATGAACTGAAAGAGGCAAAAAGTCAGTTTCGGGTCTTAAAGGACAATCAGTATTTAATGCCGGTTTTTGGTACTACAGCTAAAACGCTAACCGGTAAATATACAGTGGCCGCTTCAACAACTTTTCTTTTTGATGGTGAAAGCGAAACCTTAAAACAAACCGGAAATGAAGTTGGGTTTACTAAAAAATTGATCAAAGGCCAAAAATACCGTTTTGCGGTTGCAGGAGGAATTTGCACTTCCAAGGATGTTACGGATCCTTTGAACGAATCCGAAAGACAACCTATTTATGCGCTGCAGGAAGGAATTGATAAATTATTGAACCGTCACAAACAAGCTTGGGCTGAATTATGGAAAACGGGTGACATACAAATTGAAGGCGATCTGGATGCGCAACAACGGGTGCGTTTTGCATTGTATAACTTGTATTCTTATATACGTCCAGGAACCAGACAAAGTATTGCGCCTATGGGGTTGTCGTCTCAAGGCTATAACGGACATATTTTTTGGGATACGGAACTTTGGATGTATCCAACGCTCTTGGCACTGCAACCTGATATGGCAAAATCATGTTTGGATTATCGCTCAGATCGTTTGCAAAAAGCAAAACAAAAAGCCTTTATTTATGGGTACAAAGGAGCAATGTATCCTTGGGAATCTGATGATACAGGAGAAGAAGCAACACCAACTTGGGCCTTGACAGGTATTTTTGAACAGCACATCACAGCAGATGTTTCGATAGCTTTTTGGAATTATTACGCCTATACACAAGACACTTCTTGGTTGAAAAAAGAATGGGCGGTTCTTAAAGAAACAGCCGATTTCTGGGTAAGCAGAGTAGTTAAAAATCAAGACGGAAGTTTTTCTATTTTGAATGTAGTTGGTGCCGATGAGTATGCGCAACATGTAGATGACAATGCTTTTACCAATGCATCAGCGATCGAGTCTTTGAAAAATACGATTAAAGCAGCGACACTTTTAAATGAGCCGATCAATCCAGAATGGATAGCAGTATCAGAGAAATTAGTGATTCATAAAAAGGATGGGATTACTCAAAATTATAAAGGATATCAAGGACAAATGATCAAACAGGCAGATGTCAACTTATTAGCATATCCTTTGCATACAATCACTGACAAAGAACAAATAAAAAGAGATTTGGAATATTACGCCGAAAAAATTGATAAAAAAGATGGTCCAGCTATGGCTTCCGGAGTTTTATCGGTTCTATATGCTCGATTGGGAGATAGAGATAAAGCCTATAGTTATTTTGTGAAATCGTATTTACCTAACAGTCGGCCTCCTTTTGGCGTATTTTCGGAATCAGCCAATAGTAATAACCCTTATTTTGCTACTGGAGCCGGAGCAATGCTTCAAGCCGTTATTTATGGTTTTGGCGGAGTGGAACAAACGGATATGGGATTGAAATACAACAAGGGACTGCTGCCAAAACAATGGAAATCACTTAAGATTATTGGAGTGGGAGTGGATAATAAAACAATTGTTATCAAATAATACAGTAACCCGTTGGGTGTAATTACACCAAACGGGTTACTTTAAATAATTTTTGCCACGAATATACAAGCAATCTATTTTGAAGATTGTTATAGTATTCGTGGTTTTTGTTTTTAGAAGCCATTGGGTTTTATTCAATTTAAATTTTCTATAGAAAAAGAGGTATGATTGCTTTTACTATTGTAGGACTGATTGTTTAGATAGAATAAATAGGATGAAGTGATAAATGGTTTAATTATGTAATTTATTCCAAATTTATATTTTAAAGGAGAATACAATTTAGTTATAATACGTCTTGTAAATATGATATTTTTAGCCGTTGAAACAGTGAGTGAAAATTAAATAGGGTATTTATGTCGTGCTATTTTTAGGCATTTAACGCGGCTTATTTTGGATTATCGATTTATTATAAAAAACTTTATTATGATGAGTAATTCGTAATCTTAGTTTGTAAAAAGCTTTTCTATTGAGTAATATACAATTGATTTGAAGTGAAAAAGCCACTAAATTATAATAATATGTTTTTTAGTATCTTTTTTTTGTGTTTAGTATAATTTTAGTATTAATTTTTTAAAGTATTAATTTTAAAATCGAAAACGTTTTCGGCGTAACGAAAACGTTATAGTTTAGTAATATCTTAATATTATCATAAATTTATAATTATGTTTGATGTTAATATTTAAACAAACCAATAAAAAAAATTATTAACCAACTTATTTATTACGTATGAAAAATAGTCTAATTAAAGGCTTGATGGTGTTTCTAACGATGCTGTGTACAAGCTTGACTTATTCGCAAGATGTGTCTGGTACAGTATCTGATGGCAGCGGTCCGCTTCCAGGGGCTTCTGTCTTAGTTAAAGGAACAACAAATGGAGCACAAACTGATTTGGATGGAAAATTTACGATCAAAAATGTAGGCTCAAATGCAGTTTTAGTATTCAGCTACATTGGTCTTAAATCGCAAGAGTTAAATGTTGCAGGTAAGAGCATTATTAGTGTAGTCTTAAAAGAAGATTCTGCAGAACTGAAAGAAGTAATCGTCATTGGTTACGGAACGGTTAAAAAGAAAGATGCAACTGGAGCAGTAGATCAAATTAGCTCTAAAAAATTTGATAACGTAGCCTCTCCTTCTCCAGCACAATTATTAAGAGGTAAAGTAGCAGGTGTTCAAGTTACTCAATCTAGTGGAGAACCAGGTGGCGCGATTTCTATTAGAGTTCGTGGTAATACTTCTGTTCGTTCAGGAAACGGACCGTTGATAGTTATTGACGGTGTTCCGTTAGATGGAGGAAATGTTTCTGCCGGAGGTGATGGTTTATTGGGTGGTTCAACTCCAAGAAATCCGTTGAACTTTGTGAATCAGAATGATATTGAAAGTATGACTGTGTTGAAAGATGCGTCTTCTACAGCTATCTATGGTTCTCGTGGAGCAAATGGAGTTATTGTTATAACGACTAAAAAAGGGAAATCTGCAGAGCCAGAATTAGCTTATTCAACATCTGTTCAGTTTAGTAAAATTGCAGGAGATTTTGGGGTAATGACAGCAGATCAGTTTGTTGCGGCAGGTGGTGATGACCAAAAATCGAGATCATACGATTGGAAAAAGGCAGTTCTTAGATCAGGGATTACTAAAAATCATGATTTATCCTTCAGTAAATCAACAGCTAATTCTAATACTAGATTGTCACTTAGTGCGACAGATACTGATGGTATTGTCAGAAATACTGGAATAGGAAAATACACTGCGTCACTTTATAATTCAAATGACTTTTTTGGTGGTGCTTTGAAAGTGGAAACTAGATTGGTTTACGCAGGTATTAAAGATCAAACAACGCTTATTTCCAATGACGCTGGATTTATAGGTAATATAATTGGTTCCGCTTTGTATTGGAATCCAACATCTCCAATCTACAACACAGATGGTTCTTATAATGTAATAAGTAATACTTTTTTGAATCCAGTACAATTATTGAATTCTTACACAGATTATACCAATACAAGTAAATTATTTGGAAGTGTTGCAGCTACTTATAAAATTAATAGCAACTTTAGTTATAAATTTTTATTCGGTATTGAAAATTCAACTTCTACTAGAAAAAGTCAATTGTTGCCAACAATTGATATACAAGGACCTCAATTTCAAGCAGTAGATCCTATTGATAACACTGTAAAGAGAGGTACTGCTTTTATTTCAACACAAAATAAATTTAACAGAACTTTTGAGCATACTCTGAATTATAACAAAGAATTTAACGAAAATTTTGTTTTTGACGCTTTAGCAGGATATTCCTTCTATGAATATAATTATGACGGTTTTGGCGTCAGTGCAAAAGGATTTAATAGCGACCAATTAAACTTGATTGATAACATAGAAGGTGCTCTTAGTAGAGAGTATCGTCCATCATCGGGTAGAAATAAGGTGGACTTGCAATCATATTTTACAAGGGTTAATGCTACTTTGTTCAAGAAGTTGTTATTAACTGGTACTGTCCGTATTGATGGTTCTAGTAAATTTGGAGAAAATAACAAATACGGAACATTCCCATCTGTAGGTGTTGGTTATAAGGTGGTTGAAAGCGGGGAAGGTTTAGTGAATGATGTCAAAATTAGAGGAAGTTATGGTATAACTGGGAATCAAGAATTTGCTCCTAACTCAGCTATTTCTGCAGGTCAATTTGGCTTAAATGGTACTCCAGTAACGGTTAATAACGCCAATCCAGATTTGAAATGGGAAACTACCACTTCTTCCGGAGTAGGTGTTGATTTTGAATTGATTAACAATAGATTGACAGGTTCTCTTGATTATTATAACAAAAACACTACTGACTTGATATTTCCGAATCAACCAGATGGATCTCAACCAGGGACTTATTTTCCTCGCTTGCTGAATGCAAAAGGAAATTTAATTAACAAAGGGTATGAAATTTCATTAAACTACAAAGTAATTGATTCAGGAGATTTTACTTGGGATGTATCGGGTAATGCCTCTTTTAACTCAAATAAATTTACAAATTTTGCTGGATTCGTTCAAACGGGAGGTTTAAATGGTCAAGGATTATCAGGGGCTTATGCCCAAATTATAACGAATGACAGACCTTTATATTCTTACAATTTGTATGAATGGAGAGGATATGATGCTAATGGGATGTCTATATATGCGGATGCTGCGGGTAATGATACAGGTTTAGGGACAGCTGCTAAAAAGATATTAGACAAGCAGCCGTTGCCAAAAGTTAATGTTGGTTTTTCTACAAGTTTTACTTACAAAAACTTTGATGCAAGTGCTTCTTTTTACGGTGCCTTCGGTCATTATATTTATAACAATACAACGAATGCCTATTTCTTTAAAGGTTCATTCTTAGGAGGAAGAAATACAACTGAAGAAGCTGCAACTTCACCTCAGGCACAAGGTGATCCAAATTCACCATCTACTAAATATCTTGAAAAAGGTGATTTTCTTAGAATGGGTAACTTAACTTTTGGTTATACATTTACAGGAAGTTCATTAGAAAAATTAAGAATAAAATCTGCCCGTTTGTTTGTTAATGGTTCTAACTTATTTATTATCACTAAATATTCTGGGACAGATCCGGAGGTTGATACTGATAAATCATTAAATGGTGTGCCATCTGCGGGTATGGAGTATTTATCATATCCAAGAGAGAAAAGTCTAGGAGTTGGACTAAACGTAACATTTTAATAAAAATAACAATGAAAAAAATAAATATAATTAAAGGTATTTTCTTCGTTAGTACTCTTGCGCTTGGCGTAAGTTGTACGAATCTTGAAGAAGAAGTTTTAGATGGGTATGTAGTTCCTGAAAAAGCAGAAGGTGGAGCCATCAATCCTGTGCAATTCTTATCAACAGCTTATGAGGGATTAAGAAATTTTCAAGGCCAGGGAACAATGTTTGCTTTAAATGAAATGTCTACTGATGCCTTAGTCGGACCTACACGTGGTGGTGACTGGGATGACGCGGGAGTTTGGAGACAGATTCACGTACATACCTGGGGGCCAGATCACAATGAGGTAAGAGGGGCGTGGAACCAGTTGTTATCACAAGTTAATAACTGTAACCTAGTAATTTTTAGCGGCAGTGGGACAGCATCTCAAAAAGCACAAGCACGTTTTTTAAGAGCCTTCTATTATTATCATGTAATTGACTTATTTGGTCAAGTTCCTTACAGAGAGGCGGGAAGTTCTTCTTTAGCAGACCCGAAAGTATGGACTAGATCTGAAGCAACTACTTTTGTAATTAGCGAAGTAGAAGCTGTTCTTGCAGACTTACCAGCTAGAATTGTTGGTGATCCTGGAACTGCTAACAAAGACGCGGCTAATTTTTTATTAGCAAAATTGTATTTGAATAAAGGTGTTTTTACAGCAGCTGATGCTGCAGGTCCTTACACATTTGCTGCCGCTGATATGACAAAAGTTGTTCAGCATGTGAATGCTATTAACAGTAGTTTAGCAACAGACTATTGGGATAATTTTAAGCCAACAAATAATACATCTCCTGAGATTTTATTTGCGTCAAGAAACAGTCCAGGAAACGGAGGGAATATTCAATGTTTCTGGAGAATGGGTATGCATTACAATCAAACTCCTGATGGATGGAACGGTTTTGCTACTGTAGCTGAATACTATGACAAATTTAAATCGACTGATAGACGTGCTAAAAACGATGATGCTTCAATTATTGCTGCTTTCGGAAATCCTGTTGGTTTCCAAATAGGTCAGATATACAAGCCAGGAGGAACTCAAATTGTGCGGGATAGAATCAAAACAGATGCTAATCCTCTTGGTCAACCTTTAAAATATACACGCGAATTGACATTAATTACTAGCGGAGCAACATTAGAGTCTGCAGGTATTAGAGCTCAAAAGTACATTCCGGATGTCGCTAGTTTGGGTTCGCCAGAAAATGATTTTGTTTTAATGCGTTATTCTGATGCTTTATTGATGAAAGCTGAAGCTATCTTACGTGGTGGATCAGGAACAGCTCCTAATATGACCGCATATTTTGCAAGAACTAACAGTGCTGCTGTAACTTTAGATCTAGAAGGTATTTATGCTGAGAGAGGTCGTGAGTTATGGTTTGAAGAGTACAGAAGGAATGATATGATTCGTTTTGGAAAATTTCTTCAGGAAAGAGAGCTTAAAAAGTATGTATCAGATAAGAGGTATGCATTGTATCCAATCCCATCTGCGGCTTTATTTAATGTAAATTTAAAACAAAACCCAGGCTACTAAAAAGTTATTTAAAATCAATTATTTTTGAGTTAGTTATAAAGAGGGTATTTAGTACCCTCTTTATTTTTTTATAATACAGCAAAATGTGTTTTAATTTAATCTTGAGTTCTTAATCAATGTTATAAGTAGTCTTCAAATAATTATAGAAATAAGGAACGTTTTTTTAACTGTTAAGCCTCTATTTTATCTATTTTTAATTTTTTTATATAATGTTTATTATATAAATTAGGCATTTCTAATTACATAATCAAATAGTTTGTAAATATGTTTAATCGTATTTTTTTATTTATTCCTTTAATAATTGTTTTTTCTAACTGTTCTAAAAATAACCCTGGAAACGACGATACTTTGTTCTCTAAAGTAGATGCCTCCCAAACCGGAATTAATTTTATCAATGAAGTGAAGAATGGTGCGGATATGAACATATTCAAGTACAGGAATTTTTATAATGGTGGTGGTGTCGCTATTGGTGATATCAATAATGATGGTCTTTCAGATGTGTATTTTACTTCAAATCTGGGCGATAATAAACTCTACTTAAATAAAGGAAATTTTAAATTTGAAGATATTTCTAAAAAAGCCGGAATCGAAGGAACTAAAACCTGGTCAACTGGTGTCGTGATGGTCGATATCAATGCTGATGGGTTTCTGGATATTTATGTCTGTAATGCCGGAAACAGTATGGGTGACTTGCAACAAAACGAACTTTTTATTAATAATGGTGACAATACTTTCACGGAAAAGGCAGCCGAATACAATCTTGCGGATACGGGCATAACAACTCATGCCGCTTTTTTTGATTATGATAAAGATGGTGACTTAGACGTATATATTCTGAACAACAGTTTTATACCGGTAAGTAGTCTTAATTATTCTAACAAAAGAGATTTAAGAGACAAAGACTGGGATGTGGCTGAAATCCTAAAAGGAGGAGGCGATAAATTAATGCGCAATGACAACGGAAAATTTGTTGATGTCAGCAAAGAAGCAGGCATTTATGGAAGTCTGATTGGCTTTGGTTTGGGCGTTACCGTAGGAGATGTAAACGGAGATTTGTATCCGGATATTTATATTTCTAATGATTTTTATGAAAGAGATTATTTATACATAAACAATAAAAACGGAACCTTTACCGAACAAATTCAGGGATGGACGTCTCATATCAGTCAATCTTCTATGGGTGCTGACATGGCCGATGTAAACAATGACGGGAAAGCCGATATTTTTGTAACCGATATGTTGCCGGAACCGGACGAACGCTTAAAAACGACTACTAATTTTGAAAATTATGATTTATTTACCCGAAAAGTAAATCTCGATTTTTATACGCAGTATATGCAGAACACCCTGCAAATTAATAATGGGAATAATCAATTTCTTGAAATAGCAAATCATGCTGGCGTAGCCAAAACGGATTGGAGTTGGGGCGCATTATTATTTGACATGGATAATGACGGATACAAAGATATTTATGTTTGTAACGGAATTTATAACGATTTAACCAATCAGGATTTTGTAGATTTCTTTGCCAACGAATTCATGCAGAAAATGGTCGTTACGGGCAAAAAAGAAGAAATTCAAACCATTATCAGTAAAATGCCAAGCACTCCAATACCTAATTATGCCTTCAAGAATAACAAAAATCTGACCTTTACGAATGAAGCTTTGAAATGGGGATTAGATACACCAAGTTTTTCTAATGGGGCAGCGTACGGCGATTTAGATAACGATGGAGACCTCGATTTAATTGTCAATAACGTCAATATGGAGGCTTTTATTTATCGAAATAATTCCGAAAAAAACAAAAATAATCATTTCATAAAAGTAAAACTAAAAGGCGAAGGACAAAACACATTTGCGGTAGGAAGTGTCGTGGAGTTGTTCTCAGGCAAAGAAATTCTCAGACAAGAATTAATTCCTTCCAGAGGATTTCAGTCTTCGGTAGATTATGTGATGACTTTTGGAATAGGTACCAAAAAAATTGACTCTTTGCAGGTAATTTGGCCAAATGGAAAGTTTGAAATGATTAAAAAAGTGGTAAATAATACCACGATGAATTTAAATATTGCAACAGCTAAATTGGATTATGTTCCAAAAAACAAGGTGCTCAAGCCATTATTTTCTGAAAAGAAAGCACCGTTTTTAGCCCACAAAGAAAATAATTATGTCGATTTTGATCATGAAGGATTAATTTCTAAAATGCTTTCACAAGAAGGACCTGCACTTGCGGTGGCTGATATTAACGGTGACGGAAATGAAGATGTTTTTATTGGCGGAGCCAAAGGACAAGCCGGAAAAATATATGTGAACAAAGGAAATGGTAATTTCACTCTTTTGGCTCAAAAAGACTTGGAGTCAGATGCCGGTTTTGAAGATACTGCCGCTAGTTTTTTTGATGCCAATAATGACGGACACGTTGATTTATTAGTTGGTTCAGGAGGAAACGAGAAATCAGATCAGGCCAATTATAAAAACCGCTTGTATTTGAATGATGGAAACGGATTTTTTGTGAAAAGCAAAACCAATATCCCAACAACGAACAATAATGTTTCCGTAATTGCACCCTGTGATTTTGATGATGATGGTGATATTGATGTGTTTATTGGAAGCCGAAGTGTTCCTGGCGTATATGGTATAGATCCAAAACATCTACTATTAGAAAACGAGGGAAAAGGTAATTTTGTGAATGTAACAGATAAAAAAGCATTCAAAATAAATACTGTGGGAATGATAACCGATGCCGTTTGGGAAGATATTGATAACGATGCCAAAAAAGATTTAATTCTGGTTGGTGATTGGATGGCACCAATGATTTTCAAAAACACAGGAAGACGATTGACAGCATACAAAACGAACCTCAGTGGTTATACTGGTTTTTGGAATGCTGTGGCTTGTGTTGACCTAAATAAAGATGGAAAAAAAGATTTAATTCTGGGCAATAGAGGGACCAATATGCCTTATAAACCAACCAAAGGAAATCCGTTGAAATTATTTACCAATGATTTTGACAACAACGGAACCATTGAGCAAATAGCTACCCGATCCGTAAATGGAAAGGATTTGCCAATCCATTTAAAACAAGAATTAGCAAGGCAAATTCCTTCTATAAAGAAGAAAAATTTAAGTTATGCCGATTATTCTAAGAAAACGTTTCAGGAACTTTTCACTCCAGAGATCGTTACTAATTCGATTCAGAAAACCGTTGCTATTCAAGAAAGCGTGATTGCCATTAATAAAGGCAATGGAAAATTTGAAATACAAATGCTTCCAAAAGAAGTGCAGTTCTCCAGCGTAAACACTATTTGTGCGATGGATGTAAATAATGACGGAATACTAGACCTGATCTTAGGAGGAAATCAATATGAATTTAAACCTCAGTTTTCCAGATTAGATGCTAATTTTGGGAGTGTCCTCTTAGGAAATAAAAAAGGCACTTTCTCATGGACTCCTTATGACAAATCTGGTTTTTTCATAAAAGGCGAAGTAAAACAACTCAAGGCAATCAAAGACAAAAACAATACGATTTCAATACTAGCCGTTGTAAATGATAATACCCCTAAACTATTTAGACCCAATGAATAATTTTATTAGAATAGGACTCGCATCACTTCTATTTATGGGATGTTCCAAAAAAGAAGGACAGTTGTTTGAAAAATTGTCTTCGGAGGAAAGTAATGTTACATTCAATAATCAATTATTAGAGTCCAAAAACATTTCCATTTTAGATTACCTCTATTACTATAATGGCGGTGGTGTAGCGCTTGGCGACGTCAATAACGATGGTTTGGTCGATATCTATTTTACTTCTAATCAAGGTAAAAATAAATTGTACCTGAATAAAGGTAACAATAAATTTGAAGATATTTCCGCTAAAGCTGGAGTAGAGGGGCAAAGTGATTGGAATGCCGGAACGGTGATGGCCGATGTAAATGGTGACGGATATTTAGATATTTACGTATGTGCCGTAGTAGGAATTAATGGTTTCGAGGGACAGAATGAACTGTTTATCAATAATAAAGACAATACATTTACCGAAAGTGCGGCTGAATACGGATTAGATCTTGATAATTACAGCTCTTCGGCAGCATTTTTTGATTATGATCTGGACGGGGATTTAGACATGTATTTGTTGAATCATGCGGTTCACTCCGAATTGTCTTTTGGCAATGCCGCTACAAGAAATAAAAGAAGTTACGAATGCGGGGATAAATTATTCCGCAATGACAATGGAAAATTTGTAGATGTTAGCGAGCAGGCAGGGATTTTTGGAGGTGCCAATGGCTATGGTTTAGGATTAGCCGTTTCTGATTTTAATTTAGATGGGTATCCGGATATTTATGTGGGGAATGATTTTCATGAAGATGATTATTATTATCTCAATAACGGAGACGGAACTTTTACGGAAAGCTTAAAACAGTACTTTGGACACACTAGCAGGTTCTCTATGGGGCTGGATGTCGCGGATGTGAACCATGATGGTTTCCCTGATATCTTCAGCCTTGATATGCTTCCTGAAGACGAAAAAGTATTAAAATCTTCCTTGGGAGATGATAATTCTCAAATGCTAAAAATGAGAACCGAAAAATTAGGGTATCATTATCAGTATGCCAGGAATATGTTGCAATTAAACCAAGCCGGTAATCATTTTACAGAAACGGCTTTATTAAGTGGACTTTCCGCTACGGACTGGAGCTGGAGTACCTTGTTTGGCGATTATGACCAAGATGGGGAGCAGGATATTTTTGTTTTTAATGGTATTCCTAAGCGACCTAATGATTTAGATTATGTCAAATATTATTCAAACGATCAGATAAAGAGTAAAATCAGTACTACCAAGTTATTGGATAAAGAGGCGTTGAAGCGAATGCCAAAAGGAAATGTGACAAATTATATTTTTCAAGGATCTTCTGATTTGCATTATAAAAACAGATCAGCAGATTGGATAGAAAACGACTCTATTATTTCAAACGGAAGTGGTTATGCCGATATTGATAATGATGGTGATTTAGACGTGATTACTAATAATACAAATAGTATCGCTACCGTCTACATTAATAAAACGGACGGAAAAGCAAACTACCTGAAATTGAAATTGCGGTTTATAGGAAAAAACACCTTTGGGATTGGAGCCAAAGTGATTTCCTATGCCAAAGGAAAAAAACAATTCAAAGAACTGCAAACTACCAGAGGATTTCAGTCCTCATCAGAGCCAATAATTCATTTTGGATACGGAAAAACGACTAAAATAGATTCCTTAGTGGTAATTTGGCCGGATAAAACCTATCAAACTCTGAAGAATTTAAAAACGAATCAAACCCTCACTGTAAAAGCAAATACAAGCAGAAAAGCGTTTGATTACAGAAAATTACACCCTGCTGTTTTGCCCATTTTCAAAAAGGTGGAAACAGGATTGGGAATTGATTTTATACATAAGGAAAATGATTATATTGATTTCTTAGTTCAAAAACTGATTCCATATCAACGTTCTGATCGCGGTCCGGCTACTGCAGTAGGGGATTTAAATGGAGATGGAAAAGAGGATGTCTTCTTTGGTGGTTCCAAAGATAAAAAAGCGACAATCTACTTTCAAAATCAAAATGGATTTACCAAGAAAGGTTTTGCTGCCATCGAAAAGGATTCTGTTTATGAAGATGCTTCAGCAGTAATCGGGGATTTCAATGCAGATAAAAGGAATGATTTAGTAGTGGTTTCTGGTGGGGGCGAAAATGCATCCAATCTGGAAGACCGACTATATCTAAGCAAAGACAATCAATTTCTAAAAGCAACCTTGCCTAAGCTGGCTCAAAACGCATCCGTTGTCAAGGCTTTTGATTACGACAAAGATGGTGATTTAGATATTTTTGTAGCCAATAATTCCGTAAATAATAGATTTGGAAGTATGCCCGATTGTTATTTATTGAACAACAATAAAGGCGTATTCACTATAGTTCAAAACAAAACTTTTGAAAAAATAGGAATGGTTACGGATGCCATTTTTACAGACTTCAATAAAGACGGTCAAACAGATTTAATTGTGGTAGGTGAATGGATGAAGCCTACTTTTTTTGCGAATAAAAACGGTAAATTCACGGATGTATCAACAACTGTTTTTCCTGAAAAAAGCAATGGACTATGGCAGTCAATACTTTCTTTTGATATTGATCAGGACGGTGACGAAGATTATTTGGTTGGTAATTGGGGAATGAATTCTAAATTTAAAGCCTCGCAGGAATTTCCAATGAAAATGTATTACGGAGATTTTGATGCGAACGGGTCTTTTGAAACTATTGTGGCAATAGAAAAAAACGCAAAATATTACACCACTTTAGGTCTGGACGAATTAGTAGAGCAATTCAGTGGCATGCTAAAAAAGAAGTTCAATAGTTACAAATCATTTGCAGGAAAAACTCTCGAGGAAGTTTTTGATCCAAAAATGCTTGCGACAGGAAAATTATTTGAAGTTCATAATTTAAAATCCGGTTATTTAAGAAACGATAAGGGAACCTTTACTTTTATGCCCTTTTCGAATAAAATGCAAGTAGCGACTATCACCAGTTTTGTGAAATCTAATTTTGATTCAGATGCTAGGGAAGAAGTTTTTGCTGCGGGAAATTATTTTGGAGTTACTCCATACCACAGTAGATTTGATGGGTTTTCCGGTGCTTTGATCAAGAACGAAAAAACCATCTTGCTAGGACATCAAATAGGAATTGATTTGACTCAAAAAGCAGTTAAGCATCTGGGGATTATCAATTTTAAAGGCAAAAGATATTTACTAATTACCATCAATAATAAAAAGGCAGAGCTGTACGAAATGCCTTCAGCTAAGAACTAATTTAATAAAAAAAACACACTTAAACCTAGTAAAATGAACTCTAAAATTTATCTTTTAGGACTTATAATGCTCTTTTTGACCTCTTGTGGCAAAGAGATGCCAATTAAAGTATCATCAGCTGATTTTTGTGCTGCAGTTGATACAGTAACAGGAATTATGGTTCATGACATATTTTCGCCGCCAGTAGCGAGTAGAATTTATGTTTATCCCAATGTTGCCGCTTACGAGATTATGGCACAAAACAGCACGAAATACGAAAGTTTACAAGGGCAGTTAAAAGGTCTGGATTCTATTCCTAAACTAGATCCTAAAAGTGGAGTGAATAAAAATTTGGCGGCGCTTATTGCCCATATTGAAGTGAGTAAAGAATTGATTTTTTCTGAGGAAGCTATAGAAAAATATAGAGATAGTTTGTATGAAAAATGGAGCGCTGAAAATCAAAAAGAATTTGATGTTTCCAAAGCGTACGCTTTAAGAGTGGTAGACAGAATAAAAATGTGGATGGGGAAAGATAATTATAAACAAACGCGTACTTTTTCTAAGTTTTCAGTGTATGCAGATCAACCCGGTCGATGGCAACCAACGCCACCCTCTTATATGGATGGTGTGGAGCCGCATTGGGGCGAAATAAGAACTTTGGTTATGGATTCAGCCTCTCAATTTAAAGCCATCCCACCTTATCCTTATTCTACGGATAAAAATTCTGCTTTTTATAAAGAGGCAAAAGAAACCTATGATGTCGGAAATTTAATTTCTGAAAAATTAATTGAAGTCGAAAAAAATCCAAGCAAACCAATTCCTGAGGAATCGGCTATAGCTTCCTTTTGGGATTGTAATCCCTATGCTACAGTCATACAGGGACACATGATGTTTGCAAAGAAGAAAAACACACCGGATGCACATTGGATTAATATCACTAAAATAGCCTTGAAAAAATCGAAATCAGATTTTGAAACTACTGTTTTTGCTTACACTATAACATCTATCGGAATTTTTGAGAGCTTCATTAGTTGTTGGGATGAAAAGTATAGGAGTAATGTTGTGCGTCCTGAAACGTATATCAATCAAAACATAGATGAAAACTGGAGACCACAATTACAAACACCTCCTTTTCCGGAATATGTGAGTGGACACTCTGTGGTTTCGTCGTGTTCGGCAATTATTCTAACCTCGATTTTTGGAGATAATTTTAGTTATATCGATGACTCAGAAGTTTCTTTTGGGTTGCCTAAAAGACCTTTTAAATCATTCAAGCAAGCTGCGGCAGAAGCTTCAATAAGTAGGCTTTATGGAGGAATTCATTACAGAGCCGCTATTGAGAATGGTGTTGTACAAGGCAATAATATAGGACATTACATTAATAATACATTAAAAATGAGTAAAAAATAATGACAGTTAGAAAAAAAAGTATAGTAGTATTAAGCGTTGTGTTGTCCTTGTTTTTAGTTTGGTATTTTTTTCTAAAGCAGGCCGATTATTGTATTTCTTTTAAAGTAAAAGCTGCTACAGGAACCGTATTTCAAGGGATTCAGGAATGGTCGATCCTTCAATTGGAAAATGAAAAAGAAAATTACACTATTCTCGAAAAAAGAAATTTTGATTTTATCAAACAAGAAATGAAAAAAGGAGCTGCCCAAATGGAATATACTTGGGATATTAAGTTTGTAAACGATTCAGTTACAAAAGTAAGTGTTGGAATACACGATTTGAATCATAGTTGGTACAATAAAATAACCGTTCCTTTTTTTAATACGAGTTTCAAAGAGGATCAAATCAAGAAAATAACGAATTTTAAAAATGGTTTAACAGAACATCTAAAAAATTTCAAGGTCAGAATTGACGGGGAAGGTTCCTCCGAAGAAACATTTGTGGCCTATATTAGTTTAAAAAGTGTTTTACAGGAAAAAGCACAAAATATGATTGCGAATGACGCTGTAATTACCGGATTTTTATTTCAAAACAAAATAGAAATAGTTGGAAAGCCGTATGTAGAAATTACAAAATGGGATTTGGATAAAGAAATAATCGATTTTAATTATTGTTTTCCAATTAATAAAAAGACAAAAGTCATTGAAAATGAAGTGGTTAAATTTAAAACCTTACCTGCACGCAAAGGATTAAAAGCGACTTACTATGGTAATTTCAGAACTTCAGACAGAGGTTGGTTTGCCTTGATTGATTATGCAAAAAATCACAACCTTAAATTAGAAAATACCGTTTTGGAACATTACATGGACAATCCTTTTAATGGGGGTGTAGAATCAGAATGGGAAACAAAAATCATCATTCCTTTTGCTTCAAAATAAAGGTTGATTGTCGTTGATTTAAAATAATCGAAAACGTTTTCGGGTCTTCCGAAAACGTTTTTGTTTTTAATCTGTTTTTAATTGGCAATATTAAAATTATTTTTAGATAAAATTAATAAATCAACCAACCAAAATGAGCTTTAAAGTAAAATTAAAATTTTGGCAGATAATCAATATGAATGTTGGTTTTTTCGGCATACAATACAGTTTCGGCTTGCAACAAAGTGCCGTAAATCCTATTTATGATTTTTTACATGCAAGTCCGGATCAAATTCCTATTTTAAATCTTGCCGGACCCTTAACGGGCTTATTGATTCAACCCATTATTGGCGCGATGAGTGATAAAACGTGGCATCCAAGGTGGGGAAGGCGCAAACCGTACTTTTTTATCGGAGCCATAATTTGTAGTATCGCCTTATTTCTATTCCCATTTAGCAGTTCCTTATGGATGGCTGCAGGTTTGCTTTGGATTCTGGATGTTGGTAACAATACTGCTATGGAACCGTATCGGGCTTTTATTGCGGATACGCTGGATGAAGAACAACAACCAACAGGTTTCCAGGCGCAAAGTTTTTTTACTGGTTTCGGACAGTTTCTGGCTTATATTTCACTTTTTCTGTTTCCAATTATTTTTGTAGGATATACAGGATCGCTACCAACGTGGATTTATGCCTCCTTTTTTTTAGGAGCAATTCTTTCAGTAACTTCCATTTGGTGGAGTATGGGTAAAACTACAGAAATCCCGCCAACAGCAGAAGAATTAGCTATCTTAAAAGCAGAACCTCTAAATATTTTTTCGCCTTTTATCGATATTTATAAAGCAGTTTTAGAAATGCCAACGGTCATGTGGCAACTGTTTCTGGTGTATTTGTTTCAATGGTATGCCATGATGTGCTATTGGCAAAATAATTCGAAAAGTATTGCTTTGTCCGTGTGGAATGTAACTCCGATGAATACAATGGGCTATGAAAAAGCGGTAGAATGGAACGGATTAATTGGTGCTTTTGGATTTATAGTTACTTTTTCAATTGCCTTTTATTTGGCAATATTAGCTAAAAAATACGGTGCAAAAATGATTCATTTTGTCTGTCTTTTATTTGGAGCCGTTTCTTTTTTATGGTTTCCAATGGTGCAAAATCAATACATATTTTTTGCAGTAATTATTGGTTACGGAATTGCTTGGGCCAGTATGATGGGAATACCATATTTGATGGTCGTTGCTGTTATTCCAAAAGAGCGCTATGGAGTGTACATGGGTATTATTAATATGATGATTGTTATTCCAATGATTATCCAAAATCTCTCTTTTGGTTATATTTTAAAGAATTTCTTAGACAATGATGCTCGCCAAGCCATTACTTTTGCTGGTGTTCTGATGCTAATCGGTGCTTTTTGTACTCTTTTGATTAAAAGTAAAAATGTTTCAAGACAATAATATGAACAGTGATTTGAATTATACAAAAGCAATGGAGTTGCTTGAGAAAGTGTCTTCTTCTGAAGGATTTCTAGCCAGTGCTCAAAATATTTCCAACTATAAAAGGGTCTGGGCCCGAGATGGAGTGATTTGTGGATTGGCGGCTTTGGCCTCGGGAGATAAAAAATTGATCGAAACATTCCGTAACACATTAGAAACATTAGCTAGTAATCAACATCAAAATGGCACTATTCCGTCTAACGTGATGACAATTGGCGAGCAAGTTGAGGTTAGTTATGGCGGATTGGCAGGAAGAGTCGACGCCGTGACTTGGTTTGTAATTGGGATCTGCCAATATGCGTATTATACAAAGGACATTACTTTTGTAGCAAAATACGATACTGAAATTGAAAAGTGTTTTGCGCTCCTGGAATCCTGGGAATTTAACAATAAAGGCCTTTTGTATGTGCCATTATCAGGAAATTGGGCGGATGAATATATTACGGACGGCTATGTTTTGTACGATCAATTACTCCGAATTTGGGCCTTAAAAAGTTACAATCATTTTGCACATGACGAGGATATTACCGTAAAGATTGAAACAATAACAGCGCAACTAGAAATTAATTTCACTCCAAATTCAGTTGGTGAAAAATACCACGAACGTGCATATAATGAATTGAACTTCCAAAAATACATGCCGTGTTCTTTTTCACCGGCTGGTTACAAAACACAGTTTGATGCTTTTGCAAATTCGTTGGCTTTGTACTTAAACATTGGTTCAGAAGATTTTCAAAATTCAATTTTAGAATATTCAATTGCACTCAAAAACGAAATGAAATTGCAGTTGCTACCTGCTTTTTGGCCACCAATACAAGAAACTGATTTAGACTGGAATTTGCTTAAAAACAATTGCAAATACGAGTTCAGAAATTACCCTAATGAGTTTCATAACGGTGGAAGTTGGTCCATGGTCAATGGCTTTTATGGTCTGGCTTTGCTTTCGAAAGGAAATAATAAGGAAGCAGAGGCGCTTTTAACGGCTATAAATGAAGCCAACGCTATTGAAAATTTTAGTTTCTACGAAAATTTTAATAGCGAAACCAAAGAGCCAAACGGCGTTCCTTTTTGCGCTTGGAGTGGCGCAGCAACGGTGCTGTTGCACCAAAGTGTACATACAAATTTTAAATTTTTAGTTTAAGTGAAAAAGTCAATAGACATATTATGTGCAGGCGAAGTTTTGATTGATTTTATTGGTCATGAAATGAATACGTCTATAAATAGAACCAAAGATTACCATCGTTTTCTGGGCGGTTCGCCAACAAATTTGGCCGTAAATGCTGCGCGTTTGGGTCTGAAATCAGTATTAGTGGCCACCTGTGGAGAAGATGGTTTAGGCGAATATATTGTTCGAAAGTTAAAAGCAAATCATGTCATTACGTCACAAATTAGAATATCAGAAAGTCATCCGACGTCTGTAATATTTGTTTCAAAATCGACAAGTACGCCGGATTTTATTCCGTACAGAGAAGCAGATTGTCAGATTGAGCAAAGTCAAATACCGAATGATTTACTGGAAAGTGCTAAAATTTTCCATACGACTTGTTTTGCTTTAAGCAAAAATCCAGCTCGGACCACTATTGTGGAAAGTGCCAAACGAGCGAAAGCATTAGGATTACAAACGAGTATTGATATTAATTTTTCGGAGAGAATTTGGCCTGATCGGGAAGAGGCAAGTGAGGTTTTAAAGGATTATTTGTCAACAAATCCTTTGGTAAAATTAAGCGAAGATGACTGTTACCGTCTTTTTGCGGAAGAAAAAACCGAAAATTTTATTTTTGATTATTTTCATAGCTTGGGCGCTTCAACGATTTGTTTGACAAAAGGGAAAGATGGCGTAGTATTGTCTAATGTTGACTATGGAAGGTTTCATCAAAAAGCATTGCCGGTAGAAGATATTAAAGACACCACAGGAGCAGGAGACGCTTTCTGGACGGGTTTTTTATATGCACAATTGTTGAATAAAAACTTTGAAGAAACAATAACTATTGCACAGAAACTGGCAGTATTGAAACTTCAGAATGTAGGCAGATTGCCAGAAGGAATAGATATTCAGGAATATTTAAATTCCGATTTGTAATGTCTTTGAATAAAAATTAATTGTTATAATAGATAAAACATGAAAAAAAGCACTATAAAATTAGCCATGTATCTCAACTACTTTGTATTTGCAATTCTGCTGAACAGCGTGGGAATTGTGATATTAAAGGCGCAAAAAAATTATGGTGTAGATGAATTTCAAGCCAGTGTTTTGGAAGCATACAAGGATTTGCCCATTGCTATAGTTTCGTTTTTAATCGCTTCGTTTTTACCCAGAATTGGATATAAGAAAGCTATGCTTATTGGTTTGGCTTTGGTTTCAGCAGCTTGCGTCAGTATGTATTATGGAAATTCTTTTGGAACGGCCAAATTGCTTTTTGCTACCGTGGGCGTTTCTTTTGCATTGATAAAAGTATCGGTGTATTCACTTATTGGAACCATAACAACCAATCAACACGAACACAATAGTTTGATGAGTAGCATTGAAGGCGTGTTTATGATAGGAATTGCATTAGCGTATTTCTTGTTTCCGGCTTTTAATTCAGATGCGAATCCAGATGCTTGGTTGAACGTGTATTGGTTATTGGCCGGTATTTCGTTATTGTCTTTTGGTTTTTTATTTTTTATCAAATTCGAAAATAAAATTGAAATTCCGGGCGTTGATCTAGCTGATGACTTCAAACAAATGTTCAAATTATTTGCGAAACTGTTAACCATCGTTTTTGTAATCAGCGCATTCCTATTTGTAATGATTGAGCAGGGAATTATGTCTTGGTTGCCTACTTTCAATAATAAGGTGTTGCATCTTCCGGAGAATATCAGTATCATGATGGCGAGTATTTTGGCTATTTCATTGGCTGTAGGCCGACTTGTTGCTGGGGTAATTACTAAAAGAGTCAATTGGATTTGGGTACTCAGTTTTTGTATTATAGCAGCTATGCTCATTGTGATTTTTGTACTTCCTAAAACAGTTGGATTGAATGTCAAAGAAATCAATTCATTAAGCGATATTCCTTTGATAGGATTTGCATTTCCGTTAGTAGGACTTTTTATTGCACCGATTTATCCGCTTTTAAATTCAGTAGTTTTAAGTGCCTTGCCAAAAAAATTACACAGTTCTATGACTGGTTTAATTGTGGTTTTCTCAGCACTTGGTGGTACTTTGGGCTCTAGAGTTATTGGTTACTTATTTAAAAATGAAGGCCCTGAAAACGCCTTTTATTACACTTTAATTCCAATGTCATTACTGCTTGTTTCTTTCTTTATTTTAAAAAAACTTACCGCTAAACAATGAAATTCATACTCAATATAGACAAAGTATTCCAAGAACTATTGCTTCAAGAGGATACAGATCAGGATAAAAAAATCACGAAAGACGACAATGGGCCTAAAAAATTTGTTTTGGTAGACGAAAACACCAAACAGGAAGTGGCTATTATAGGTACGTATCATTTGTCCAATTTATTACAGGAATTAGCGCAGCTTAAGGAAGCGAATTCAGTATTGGGTGAAGTCGATTTGAGTCGCATTCAAGAGAATCCAGTTCACCGAATTTCAAGAAAAATCAAGGATGATTATTGGGAGGAACTGACTCGTACCATTGATAAAAAAGGGTTGAAACAAATTATTGAAGATGAAAAAACGTCCAGTGATGTGGCAACACTTTATGTTGCTGCCAAAGACAAAACGGGAGTTGCTTATTTTCAAGAATTAGAAAAAGAATTGCCAAATTTTAAAGTTGAAATTCTGCCTGAGAATTATTCGGTGGAATATGTGGAAACTTTAAATGAAAAACCAGGAATTCTGGCTTTGGCTTTGGAACAAAAAATATACAGTCTGCAAGGTGTGCCTTTTGTTGTTCCTGGTGGAAGATTCAACGAAATGTATGGTTGGGACAGCTATTTTATTGGCGTTGGCTTGTTAATAGATGGTCAATTAGACAAAGCAATCGCAATTGCTGAAAATTTTAAATACCAAATTATACAATATGGTAAAATTCTGAATGCGAATAGAAGTTATTATTTGACCAGAACACAACCGCCTTTGTATTCTTCTTTGCTAATCGAAATTGCAAAAAAGAAAACGCCAAGTGTAGACTGGTTAAGAAGCCATTTGGAAACGGTCATTTTGGAATACAATACCGTTTGGATGGTGCAAGGAAATCGCTTGACCCCAACAGGTTTAAACAGGTATAAAGCCGATGGAATTGGAATGCCATTTGAAGTAGAACCGGGGCATTTTGATGATGTTTTAGAGCCGTATGCTAAAAAATACAATTTACCTATTCGAGAATTTGAAAAACAATATTTACAGCGAACGCTTGTTGATGACGAACTGGACATTTATTTTGTTCATGATCGAAGCATGAGAGAAAGCGGGCATGATACAACAAACCGCCTGATAAATACGTGTACTAATTTGAATTCAGTAGATGTCAATAGTTTTCTTTACAAATATGAAAAAGATGTCGCTTACTTGATAAAAGAATATTTTAGTAATGCTTTTCAAAGTGGCGAGATCCTTTACACTTCAGAAGAATGGGAGCAAAAAGCACTTTCCCGTAAAGATAAAATGAATGAATTGTGCTGGAACGAGGACGCAGGTATGTATTTTGATTATGATTTTGTGAGCCATAAGCAGTTCCCGTTTGAAGCGGCGACAACATTTTTTCCTTTGTGGGCTGGGTTATGTGATGAAAATCAGGCCAAAAAATTAGTGGAAATTGCTTTGCCGCAATTTGTGAAAACAGGTGGAATTACAGGAAGCACTAAGGCTAGTATTGCTAATGCTTCAAAAGAGGTACCGCAACGACAATGGGATTATCCTTTTGGTTGGGCACCGCACCAAATGTTGCTGTGGGAAGGATTGATTAACTATAATTATCTAGATAAAGCACAAGAAATGGTGTACCGATGGTTGTGGTTGATTACTAGAAATGCAGTGGATTATAATGGAACAATCCCGGAAAAATTTGATTTGGAAATCAGTTCCCATAAAGTTTTTGCCGAATATGGTAATGTAGGGACTGAATTTGATTACATCGCAAAGGAAGGTTTTGGCTGGGTGAATGCGTCCTATCAATATGGATTACAAATTTTGAATGAAGAATTAAAAGCTAAATTAGGAGCGTTGGTTTCTCCTGATGCTATATTTTAGAGCTTAAAAAAAAGTTTTTGTTGTTTGAATGCATATTTTTTTTAACTTTATGATTCACTAAATGAATCAATTATGACAGTTAATCAAATTTTAAGTACTAAAGGGAAAGAAGTGTATTCCATACTTTCCACTAACACTGTTTACGAAGCATTGTCAGTGATGAGTGAAAAAAACATCGGAGCAATTCTTATTATTGAAGATACGATTTTGAAAGGTGTGCTGTCTGAAAGAGATTATGCTCGGAAAATTGTTCTGAAAGCAAAATCTTCAAAAAAAGCCTTTGTTTATGAAATCATGGAGACGGATGTGGTTACAGTAAGTCCATCGGATAATTTGGAGTACTGCATGGAGTTGATGAGTGCCAAAAGAGTGCGTCACCTGCCCGTTTTGGAAAATGAAATTGTAATTGGAATTATCTCAATAAGTGATGTGGTAAAGGCTATAATCGAGATCCAAAAAGAGACTATTCAACATTTAAACTCCTACATTACCCAATAAAAAAGATTCAAAAAAATAATAATTATTTAAAGCTGCATTACGTGTAGCTTTTTTTTTGGAATCAAATCAGACCTTTTTATGCAAAAGAATGGGAGAAAAGTCCTCTCTTTTTAAATCTAGACCCCTATCTTTACGCGCTAGAATAAAATCTAAAAACAATGGAAAAGAATAGCAAAAGAAGAGAAGCATTATTATACCACGCAAAGCCGACTCCTGGTAAAATTCAAGTAGTTCCCACCAAGAAATATGCAACACAAAGAGATTTATCTTTGGCCTATTCTCCTGGTGTAGCTGAGCCGTGTTTAGAAATTGCTAAAGACGTAAACAATGTTTATAAATATACTGCAAAAGGAAATTTAGTTGCAGTGATTACTAATGGAACTGCAGTTTTAGGATTGGGAGACATTGGTCCGGAAGCGTCAAAACCAGTAATGGAAGGAAAAGGGTTGTTGTTTAAAATTTTCGCCAATATCGACGTATTTGATATTGAAATTGGGACAAAAGATATAGAAGAATTCATCCAGACGGTAAAGAACATAGCGCCAACTTTTGGGGGCATTAATCTGGAAGATATCAAAGCACCGGAATCTTTCGAAATAGAAAGACGGCTTGTAGAAGAGCTTAATATACCCGTGATGCACGATGATCAGCATGGTACAGCCATCATTTCTTCGGCAGCATTGCTAAATGCCCTTGAGCTGGCCGGCAAAAATGTAGAAGATGTAAAATTGGTAGTTTCAGGAGCAGGTTCAGCCGCTCTTGCTTGTGCAAATTTATATATTTTACTGGGTGTAAAACTAGAAAATATCCTAATGTATAACAGCAAAGGATTGTTGACCAAAGACAATCCGAAATTGTCTGATTTACAATTAAAATATGCCAAAGACATTTTACCTATCAGTCTTGAAGAAGCTTTAGTTGGTGCTGATGTCTTTTTAGGGTTATCATCAGGAGATATTATGACCCCTAAAATGTTACAGGGAATGGCTGTAAATCCTATCGTTTTCGCTATGGCAAATCCAGATCCGGAGATTGATTATAATTTAGCCATTGCAACTCGAAAAGATGTGATTATGGCTACTGGAAGGTCTGATTATCCTAATCAAGTGAATAATGTTCTTGGATTTCCTTATATTTTTAGGGGTGCCTTAGACGTGCGTGCGACCAAAATAAATGAAGCCATGAAAATGGCTGCAGTCAAAGCGCTGGCAGCTTTAGCGAAAGAGTCCGTTCCTGAACAAGTGAATATCGCTTACGGGGCTAAAAAGTTAACATTTGGACGGGATTATATTATACCTTCTCCTTTTGACCCAAGATTGATTATAGTTGTTGCTCCGGCGGTAGCTAAAGCAGCAATGGATTCTGGGGTTGCATTGAATCCTATAACGGATTGGGTCAAGTATGAAGAGGAACTTTTAGAGCGTTTAGGGAATGATAATAAAATGGTTCGATTGATTGCCAATAGAGCTAAAATGGATCCTAAAAAAATCGTTTTTGCCGAAGCAGATCACTTAGATGTTTTGAAAGCAGCCCAGATAGTATTGGAAGAAGGAATAGGTTTTCCAGTTTTATTGGGGAATAAAGAAATTATTTTAGAATTGAAAGCAGAAATTGGCTTTGATGCCGATGTTGAAATTATTGATCCGAAAATCACTGAAGAAGAAGGTCGAAGAAATAAGTTTGCCACGACATACTGGACCTCCAGACAAAGACGAGGAATCTCATTATTAGATGCTCAGAAGCTGATGCGCGAAAGAAATTATTTTGCGGCTATGATGGTCAATGAAGGCGAAGCTGATGCATTGGTAACAGGATATTCCAGAAGCTATCCTACGGTGGTAAAACCTATTTTACAGCTTATCGAGAAAGCACCTGGTGCTTCGCTGGTGGCTACTACTAATATGATGATGACGGCTCGTGGGCCAATGTTTTTATCTGATACGGCTATAAATATTAATCCATCAGCAGATGATTTGGCAAAAATTGCAGTTATGACAGCTAAAACCGCCAGAATGTTTGGAGTAGAGCCAGTCATTGCCATGATTTCCTATTCTAATTTTGGATCTTCCTCAAATGAAAGTGCCACTAAAGTAAGACAAGCGGTTGCTTATTTGCATGAAAATCATCCGGAAATGATTATTGATGGAGAACTTCAGGCTGATTTTGCCCTTAATCCAGAAATGCTGAAAGAGAAATTTCCGTTTTCTAAATTGGCAGGCAAAAAAGTAAACACCCTTATTTTTCCCAATTTGGAATCGGCTAATATCACCTATAAACTGTTGAAAGAACTAAATAAAGTAGATTCTATTGGGCCAATCATGTTAGGGATGGGAAAACCTGTTCACATATTTCAATTGGGAGCCAGTGTTGAGGAAATGGTAAACATGGCAGCTATTGCTGTGATTGATGCTCAGGAAAAACAAAAGAAAAAATAAATTAAATTCAGAAAAGCGTCAAGAAGCTAACAAAGTTAAATTAATGAATTTACTAAAATAGTATGCTAATTTTGTTATATTTGTTAACATATTGTTAATTCATGATAGCACACTTACAAGGGAAACTAGTTGAGAAATCACCCACTCACATAATTATTGATTGTGGTGGCGTAGGTTACCACGTAAATATTTCCTTACATACCTATTCGTTACTTCCTAGTACAGATTTTATAAAAGTGTATACGTATCTTCAGATAAAAGAAGATGCGCATACACTTTTTGGTTTTATGGAAAAGTCAGAAAGAGAAATATTCAAAATGTTATTGTCCGTTTCAGGAATAGGAGCGAGCATAGCAAGAACAATGCTTTCCTCGCTAGATCCTAAACAAATCATACAAGCAATTGCGACTGCGGATGTAATTACTGTTCAGTCTATAAAAGGAATTGGAAGTAAAACAGCACAAAGAGTCATACTGGATCTAAAAGAGAAAGTATTAAAATTATACGACTTAGATGAAGTTTCTATGTCACAGAACAATACAAATCGAGATGAAGCGTTATCAGCTTTGGAAGTTTTAGGTTTTGTACGAAAAACTTCGGAAAAAATTATAGAAAAAATTGTTAAAGAAGATCCGGACGCCACAGTGGAAGCAATCATCAAAAAAGCATTGAAAAATCTATAAAAAGGGATTCAAGAAACACGAGTTGTATGCATAAAATTTGTATTTTTTCACTTGTTTTATTTTGTGGTTTTATGTCAAATGCACAAGTAACTCAGGCAGTTCAGGATACCGTAAAAACCGGATTTTCTATAGGGAAGGTACAGTTAAAAAATCCTCAAAGTGTCCTTTCGGCATATACCTATGATCCTGTAACTGACAGGTACATCTATACAAATTCCGTGGATGGTTTTTCTATTAATTACCCTATTATTTTAACACCAAAAGAGTATGAAAATCTTGTTTTGAAGGAATCCATGCGGGATTATTTCAAGAAAAAAGTAGACGCTATTGACGGAAAAAAGGAAGGAAGTGAAATTGCTAAAAGAGATTTATTACCTCGATATTATGTAAAATCAGGGCTTTTTGAATCTGTTTTTGGTAGCAATACCATTGATGTAAAACCTACCGGATCTGTTGAAATGGATTTAGGAATGCGGTATACCAAACAAGACAATCCCTCATTTTCCCCGAGAAACAGGACTACTACTTCATTTGATTTTGATCAAAGAATTAGCATGAGTTTGATGGGAAAGGTAGGGACTCGGCTCAATGTAAATGTAAATTATGATACGCAGTCAACATTTGCTTTTCAAAACCTGATCAAGCTGGAATATGCACCATCAGAGGACGATATTATTCAAAAAATAGAAGTGGGTAATGTCAGCATGCCATTGAATAGTTCCTTGATCCGGGGAGCACAAAGTCTATTTGGTGTAAAAACACAATTACAGTTTGGGAAAACAACAGTCACTGGTATTTTTTCGGAACAAAAATCGCAGACTAAAAGTTTAATCGCTCAAGGTGGAGGCACAATTGAAGATTTTGAGATGTTTGCCTTAGATTATGATAGTGACAGGCATTTTTTCTTATCCCAATATTTTAGAAACAGGTATGATAAATCCCTGGCAAATTATCCTTTTATTGACAGTAGAGTTCAGATCTCCCGAATCGAAATTTGGGTAACCAATAAGCAAAACCGTGTCACGACCACGAATAATAACCTTAGAAATATTATTGCACTTCAGGATTTAGGGGAAGGACAATTATCGGGTTTGGCAGACAACGAAGTAGTTGTTTTAGATCCATCAACAGGTATTTTTAATAATCCCTTAGATTCTCCTGCTGACAATTCAAATAATGATTATGATCCGGCACAAATTACTACAGGAGGAGGTTTGCTGAATCCCAATATACGTGAAATTGTAACGGCAAACTCCGGTTTTAATGTGACAGTAAGTGAAGCACAGGATTATTCTAAACTAGAAAATGCTCGAAAACTGAATCCAAATGAATATACTTTTAATTCACAATTAGGATATATTTCATTGCAACAACGACTGGCAAATGATGAGGTTCTGGCAGTGGCGTATCAATATACCATAGGCGATCAGGTCTATCAAGTGGGGGAATTTGGTAATGATGGAGTAGATGCAACGGTGGTTACGGGGAATGGTTCCTCAAATCAAGCGGTTATCTCGCAAAGTTTGATATTGAAAATGCTGAAAAGTAATTTGACTAACGTTAGAAACCCTATTTGGAACCTGATGATGAAAAATATCTATCAGATTCAAGGGGGCTATCAATTGAAACAAGAAGATTTCAGATTTAATATTCTCTACACGGATCCTTCGCCTCTAAACTATATTACGGAAGTATCCGGAAGTCCTTTTCCGGATGCTAACAATAAAAATGAAATTCCTCCAAAAGATTATACTGTTACCAGCACACCATTGTTGAAAGTCTTTAATTTAGACAAATTAAATTTCAATAATGATCCGCAAGCCGGAGGTGATGGTTTTTTTGACTTTATGCCAGGGCTGACTATAGATGCTCAAAACGGAAGAATTATTTTTACCACAAAAGAACCGTTTGGAGAATTATTGTTTTCTAAATTAGCAAACCCCGCTTTAATAGAAAATTATAACAATGTAAGTTCTTATAATGAGAATCAGAAAAAATATGTGTTCCGCAATATGTACCGCAACACCCAATCAGGGGCTTTGCAGGATAGTGAGAAAAATAAGTTCTTATTAAGAGGGAAATACAAATCTACAGGTGGTGATGGAATACCAATTGGCGCTTTTAATGTTCCTAGAGGTTCTGTTGTAGTGACCGCAGCAGGAAGGGTTCTGGTAGAAGGAATTGACTACAGTGTCAATTATCAATTGGGTCGCGTACAGATTTTAGATGCTTCACTTCAAGCCTCTAATACGCCTATTGAGGTGTCATTGGAAAACAACTCTGTTTTTGGCCAGCAAACCAGGCGGTTTATGGGTGTAAATGTAGAGCATAAAATTGCTGATAATTTTGTGGTTGGAGCCACTTTTTTGAAAATGAGCGAAAGGCCATTTACTCAAAAATCGAGTTTTGGACAGGAATCGGTCAACAATACTATTTTTGGATTTAATACTAATTTTTCAACCGAAGTGCCATTCTTGACTCGATTGGTAAATAAATTACCCAATCTGGATACGGATGTGACTTCTAATCTTTCTATACGAGGCGAAGTTGCTTTCTTGAAACCGGATTCGCCTAAAGCAGATCAATTTCAGGGTGAATCTACGATTTATGTAGATGATTTTGAAGGAACTCAATCTACTATTGATATGCGAAGCCCATATTCTTGGAGTCTTGCATCAACCCCAGAAAAAAACACAACTAGTGCGTATGATTTTAATGCCAGTGCCAATGACTTAAGTTACGGGTTTAAAAGAGCCAAATTATCATGGTATTCTATAGATCCGATATTTTATACACAAAAACCATCCGGTGTTTCTAATGAAGACCTTTCCTTCAATACCACCAGAAGAATTTTTAGTCAGGAATTGTATCCCCTGACAGATATCGCTCAAGGACAATCACAAGTGATAAACACATTAGATTTAAGTTATTATCCTTCAGAACGGGGGCCATATAACAACAGCCTAAATGTTGGTGCAAATGCCAAAGACAATTTTGGTGGAATCATGCGAGCATTAAATTCGACTAATTTCGAACAAGGAAATGTGGAATACATCCAGTTTTGGATTTTAGATCCGTATGTAGGAAATGGTCAGGCAGCACAAACAAATACGGGTAAAATATACTTCAACTTAGGAGAGATATCAGAGGATGTCCTGAAAGATGGAAGAAAACAATATGAAAACGGATTAGGACCGGATCAGATAGTGGCAAATCCACAGCCAATATGGGGCGATGTCCCGGCTTCTCAATCATTGATTTATGCTTTTGACACAAATGTTGATAATAGAAAAAATCAAGACATTGGTTTAGATGGTTTGTCTAATGCTAATGAAGGATCAGTATATACTAATTTTGCTTCTGAGCTGGATCCAGCGGCAGATGACTATACTTTTTACTTGAATGCATCAGGCGGCATTATTGATCGATACAAAATGTACAACGGTACTGATGGCAACTCAACAGTAGATATCAATGATCCTAACAGAGGGTCTACCACTCTTCCTGATGTCGAGGATATCAATAAGGATAATACGATGAATACCATTAATGCGTATTATGAATACAGCATTACTGTCCAGCCCAATATGGCCGTGGGACAAAATTACATTACGGATATTAGAAATACGCAAGTGACCTTGCCCGATGGTTCAAATACAGAGGCCCGATGGCTGCAGTTTAAAATTCCGGTTTCGCAACCTGAAAACACAATAGGAAATATTTCCGATTTTAGATCTATTCGTTTCATGAGAATGTTTATGACCGGTTTTGAAGATCAAGTAACGGTTCGTTTTGGAGCCTTGGATTTAGTTCGAGGAGAATGGAGGCGCTATACCAATACCCTTGATTTTAATGATACTAACATAGACGATGACAATACTAATTTAGATGTTTTAGCCGTAAATGTTCAGGAAAACAACCAAAGATGTCCTGTTAATTACATTACTCCACCGGGCGTAACGCGTGAACAACTGTTTAATAACAACACGGTAATTAATCAAAACGAACAATCATTAGCCTTGCGGGTATCCGGAAACGGACTGGAACCATTAGACTCCAGAGCCGTTTTTAAAAACGTTAGTATTGATATGCGCCAATTCAAGAAATTAAAAATGTTTTTGCATGCAGAATCTTTACCAAACGAAATTGCACTTCAAGAAAATCAAATGGTAGGTTTCATTCGTTTTGGAAATGATTTTACCCAGAATTTTTACCAAATTGAAATTCCTTTAAAAGTCACCACGCCATCATCAGCATCTAATTCTGATTGCTCACCTTTGAGTGCCGAAACAGTTTGGCCCGCAGAGAATGAAATTGATTTGTCACTTGCTTTATTAACGCAATTGAAGATTCTGGCTATGAGTATCGATCCTGCCACACTGCCATTAGATGGGATTTATTATCAAAATGAAGATGAATTGGATTCCTCCCTGGGCAATAAAATAAATAAATTAAGAATAGGAGTTAAGGGGAATCCTAATTTTGGGTTAGTGCGAACCTTAATGGTTGGGGTAAAAAACAATGATGCCCGCAACGATATTAAAGGAGAAGTTTGGTTTAATGAACTTCGCCTGGCCGATATGGATAACAAAGGCGGAATGGCCGCAGTGTTGAATATTGATTCAAATTTAGCTGATTTCGCCACTGTTTCAGCTTCCGGTAGAAAAAGCACTATTGGTTTTGGAGCATTGGAACAAGGCCCAAATGAAAGAAGCAGAGAAGATACGCAACAGTATACTATTGTTGCTAATGTGAATTTAGGAAAATTACTGCCTCCAAAATGGCAGATTAACCTGCCTTTTAATTACGCTATAGGCGAAGAAACAATAACGCCGGAATACGATCCTTTTAATCAAGATATAAAACTAAAACAGTTACTGGATAAAACCACGGATCAAAATCAAAGAGATAATATTGCCAGTAGAGCTATTGATTATACAAAACGCAAAAGCATAAACTTTATCGGGGTTAGAAAAGAACGTGGTCCGGAACAAAAACAGCATGTTTACGACCCGGAAAACTTTACTTTTTCGCAATCTTTTAATGAAGTAGAAAGACATGATTTTGAAATCGAAGATTATGTGGATCAACAGGTAAACTCTTCTGTAGATTATGCGTACACATTTCAGCCTAAATCAGTGGAGCCGTTCAAGAAAACTAAGTTCATGAAAAACAGTAATTATTGGAAGTTACTGAGTGATTTTAATTTTAATTATTTGCCTTCAAATATTTCGTTTAACAGCAATATTATTAGACAATACAACCGTCAGCAATTCAGACAGGTTGAGGTAGAAGGCATAGGACTTGATCCGTTGTATCGCAGAAATTTTGCTTTTAATTACCAATATGGATTTAATTATAATTTGACAAAATCACTGAAATTAAACTATACCGCTTCATCCAGCAATATTGTAAAAAGCTATTTGAACGAGAATAATGAGCCTATTGATACGTTTACAATTTGGGATAGTTATTGGGACATGGGAGATCCAAATCAACACATGCAACAACTGGTTTTGAATTATGAAATTCCAATTAATAAAATTCCGTTGTTCAGTTTTGTAAGAGCAACGTATTCTTATACCGGTGATTACAGCTGGCAGCGTACTTCTAATGCTTTGTCAGAAATACAAATTGAAGGCGCTAATTATAATCTGGGAAATACCGTTCAAAATGCAAATTCCAATAATTTGAATGCAACATTCAATATGGATTTGTTGTATAAATATTTAGGACTTGCCAAAAACAGTACTAAGACAGTACCTAAACCTAGAATGACTGCTCCAAAACCGGGAGAAAAAATAGTAAATAGGAATGCAAACCAAGCTCCAAAAAACAATCCATTTGTAGATGGTTTGATTGGGATGTTGACTAGTGTCAAAAACATTCAGATGACCTATACACACAATAGCGGTACCGTTTTGCCGGGATACACACCAAGCGTGGGGTTTCTGGGTTCTTCAAGACCATCGTTAGGATTTATTTTTGGAAGTCAGGATGATGTTCGCTTTGAAGCAGCAAAAAATGGATGGCTGACCAATTATCCGGATTTCAACCAAAATTTTTCCCGAGTGACAAATAAATTATTTAAAGCTACAGCAAATGTAGATTTACTGCCGGATTTAAAAATTGATTTGACTTTAGACCGGGCCTACTCTGAAAATTTTTCGGAACAATATGACGTTACCGATGGCGTTTATAACGCAAGATCTCCCTACACTGCCGGGATTTTCTCGATATCGACCGTTCTGATAAAAACTTCCTTTTCGGGTAGTGATGAAAATATATCAGCTGCATTTGATGACTTTAGATCAAACAGGCTTACTGTGGCAAATCGACTGGCAACACAGCGCGGCATCGACATTAATAATCCGAGTAACCTGGATCCGGAAGGATTCCCTTTGGGTTATGGAAAAAATAATCAGGCCGTATTGTTACCAGCGTTTTTAGCTGCTTATTCCGGGGGAGATGCTTCCGCTGTTTCGCTGGGAATTTTTAGAAATTTTCCAATCCCAAACTGGGCTGTGAAATATAATGGACTGATGCGTTATGAAGTTTTTAAAAAGAATTTCAAACGATTCTCCCTGCAGCATAATTACAGGGCTTCATATACGATAAATGCATTCAGATCAAATTTTGAATACGATAAAACACCCGACGGAACTGATGCAAGTGGTAATTTTTTTAATCAAACCATCATGTCTAATATCAATTTAGTAGAGCAATTTAATCCGTTGTTGCGAATGGATTTTGAACTGAAAAGTTCCTTGAAAGTATTGGCCGAAATCAAAAAAGACAGAGCGTTATCCATGAGTTTTGATAATAATTTATTGACCGAAGTCAAAGGAATTGAATATGTGGTTGGGCTAGGCTACCGTTTCAAAGATGTTATTTTTTCTTCCAGACTCGCAGATAATCCCACAGGAATAATAAAAAGCGATATTAATTTGAAAGCAGATTTGTCCTATCGGAACAATCAAACCATTGTAAGGTACTTGGATTATAACAACAATCAGCTGGCAGGCGGTCAAAATTTGTGGTCACTTACCGTAAAAGCTGATTATTCCTTTAGTAAAAACCTTACGGCTATTTTCTATTACGATCATTCTTTTTCTAAAGCAGTAATCTCGACTTCTTTTCCACTGACAAATGTTCGTTCCGGGTTTACACTTCGGTATAATTTTGGGAATTAATTTTCTTTAAATCTAAACCAGATTTGAATTGAGATTGCTACATTTGTCACATAAAATTCAAATTATCATTTAATAATTATCAATTACAATAATATGAACATACCAGCAAATTTAAAGTACACAAATGATCACGAATGGGTAAGCCTTGAAGGGGATATTGCAACAGTAGGAATCACTGATTTTGCGCAAAAAGAATTAGGGGATATCGTGTATGTTGAGGTGGAAACTTTAGATCAGACTTTAGAGAAAGATGAGGTTTTTGGGACTGTGGAAGCGGTTAAAACGGTTTCTGATTTGTTTCTTCCTCTCTCAGGAGAAATTATCGCTTTTAATGACGCACTAGAGAACACTCCGGAAAGTGTAAACTCAGATCCTTATGGCGCCGGATGGATGGTAAAAATTAAAGTAACTAATGTTGCTGAATTTGATTCGCTTCTTTCGAGTGATTCGTATAAAGAAATTATTGGTGCATAAGCAACTATTTTTGTGGGCAGCTATTGTATGGGCTGGAATTATTGCCTTTTTTTGTTTAATACAATTGAACAATGTCCCTCTTGGGAATGTGTCAAATATAGATAAATATGTCCATGCTTTTTTTCATTTTGTACTAACGTCATTTTGTTATTTGTTTTTAAAAAAACAGATAAGCAGTTCGAATAGTTTAAAACCGTTAGTGTTTTCTTTTTTGTTTTCCTTTTTTTTTGGAATAGTAATCGAGATTTCACAAGAGTTGTTTACCCTTTCCAGACATGCAGACATATATGATGTTTCAGCAAATACATCCGGAGCGGTGCTGGCAGTAGCAATCGCGGTGCTGTTTAAGAAATAAAAACATAAAGATAAAGTCCCACTTCTTGTGGGATTTTATGTTTTAGGCACTAGAAGAGTTGCGGTTTTACGGAACAGGATTTTTACTATTTTTAAGGTAGTGAAAGTATCAGTTGTAGTATCAAAAATAATTAAATTGTACGATCTAGCACTAAGCTCATGTGCATATAAAATGTATTTTTGTCAGTCAGAGTTCACTATAATTATGAAATCAAAATCGCTATGGATATCAAGCAATATTTAGACTCAACCTATTTGAAAACTGCGGTACAAGCGGGTCTCAGTCATGAAGAAAATACGCTTGTGGCTCAGGGATTTATTCAGGAAGCCATTGAGGAACGCTTTAAACTCATTATGATACGTCCCGAGATGGTTCCTTTAGCTAGAAAAATGATTCTTTCGGCACATTCAAATCTGGAAATAGGAACTGTAATTGATTTTCCGCAGGGCAAATCTTCAATTGAACAGAAGTTGATTGAGGCCGGACAGGCTATAGATAATGGGGCTGATGATCTGGATTTTGTTTGTAATTATGAAGCCTTCAAAAATGGTGAAATTGACTTGGTCAAAGATGAAATTCTAAAGTGCACGCAATTGGGATTGGCCAAAAAGAAAGTTGTAAAGTGGATTATTGAAGTTGCAGCGCTCAATGATAAAGAAATCATCCAATTATCAAGTTTGATTAAAAATGTTATTGTTTCTAATTTTCAGCAAGAGTTGTTCGCTACGATTTTTGTGAAGTCTTCAACCGGATTTTATAAAACGGAAAATAATCTGCCCAATGGCGCTACGATTCCTGCTATAAAAATGATGCTCGAAAATGCGTCGCCTTTACCGGTAAAAGCTGCCGGAGGAGTGCGGACGTATGAGGAAGCTGTTGAAATGATCCGATTAGGCGTAAGACGAATAGGAACTTCGGGAGCTAAAATGATTGCTAACGGTCAAAATTCACACAATGAATATTAGATTTATAAAGGAAATTGAGGTAAAAAAAACAGTGTTTGTAATGCTTTTGTTCCTGTCTTCTTTCTATACAAACGCTCAGCAGATTAATAGTTTACTGCAAGAGTCAGGAAATTCAGCCGAACGATTTCCTGTTTTTCCAGATTGTGTAAACTTGCAATCCAAAACATTAGAAACGTGTTTCTATAATCAGGTTCAGGATTTTGTTTTTCAAAACTTTGAAATTCCAGAGCACCTAGTCCAAAATGATTTTCAAGGAGCGGTAAAAGTGCTCTTTGAAGTAGATAATACGGGGGTATTTAAAGTGATTTATGTAGATGCCATAGCGCAAGACCTGATAAAGGAAACCAAAAGAGTTTTTGCAAAATTGCCTAAAATTCAACCCTCAACCTACAACGGCAACCCCACCTATAATAAGTTTACAATGACGATTGCAATTCCTTTAAAAAACAGGGAAGAAGTTGTTGCTGAAGCTTTGGCGAAAGCCGAATTCCTGCCTAGTAGCAATAAAAAGGTAACAGAACTGGATAGCATCGTGTATAAAAAATTTAATAACCCTGAATTTGATAGCCATTTGAATGTGCCCTTTTCACACAGTTATTATGCGCAATTTGATGCTTCGTTAAATCAAGTGGGGAGCAATAATCATACGGCATCAAAACCATATACATACACGGAGGTGTCAAAATATTATGACTTAAAAGGAGCCAATGAAAAGCTGAAAAAGAATGTTTCCGGCTGGTGGGCCAGAAAACTATGGAATGAGAGTACAGTTGCAATTCAAGGGGAAGGCTATTGGTTTACAGTTAATCCTATTTTTGACCTGCAGCTTGGGAAGGCTACCCAAACGGAGGCTTCTTATACTTATGTAAATACACGGGGGATAAATTTTCGTGGTGGTATAGGAAAACAACTCAATTTTACCACAACCATTTTTGAAAGTCAGGGTCGTTTTGCGGATTATTACAATCGGTATGCTGAGTCAATCAAACCGGATGGAGGTAATCCTGCGATTATTCCGGGAATCGGAATTGCAAAAGATTTCAAAACGGATTCGTATGATTTTCCTTTGGCCGAAGCCAATTTGACTTTTGCGCCCAGCAAACATATTGATATGCAATTGGGTTACGGAAGAAATTTTATTGGGGATGGTTATCGCTCTTTGTTAGAAAGTGATGGCGCCAGTCCCTATCCTTATTTTAAATTGAATACTAATTTTTGGAAAATAAAATATACCAATACTTATATGTGGCTTAAAGACGTTCGCCCGGACGCTACGCTGGAAAGAACCTACGCTACGAAGTTTATGGCCAACCATTATTTGAGTTGGAATGTTTCGAACAGGCTGAATCTAGGTTTCTTCGAATCTGTGATTTGGACAAATACCAATGAGAGAGGATTTGACATGAGTTTTGTGAATCCCATAATTTTTTATCGTGCGGTCGAATTTGCTTCGTCAGCAAGAACCGGAAATGCGCTTTTAGGATTGACTTATAAATACAAATGGAGCAACCAGATTAACTTATACGGACAGTTTGTTCTCGATAAATTTTCGCTTGGTGATGTAAAAAAACGGGATAACAGCTGGAAAAATAAATACGGATACCAACTTGGAATTAAATATTTTGATGCTTTCAAAGTAGATAATTTACTATTGCAGTTAGAGTACAATCATGTTCGTCCGTATGTATATTCTCATAGTGCTCCAATCACAAATTATGGACATAATAATCAAAGTATAGGACATCAGTGGGGCGGAAATTTTAAGGAATTTATTGCAATTGCCCGATACCACAAAGGAAGGTGTTTTGCTGACGCAAAAGTTACTATGGGAACTCGAGGCCTGGATTTTGGTACAACAGAAGATGTTTTTAATTATGGAGGAAATATTTACAAGGATTATGATGAAAACAGGCCGTTTGACAGTGGTGTAAAAGTGGGTCAAGGAAATAAAACAGCTGTTTTTATTGCGGACTTTCAAGGGGGATATTTAGTCAATCCGGCAACCAACCTAAAGTTTTTTGGAAGCTATATTTACAGGAGTTTCGACCCTTCAAAAAATACGGCAACAACTTTCAATCAGAGCACTAATTGGCTAACTTTAGGATTAAGAGCTGATATTTTTAACTGGTATTTTGACTATTAGTTTTCATTTTCATTTTAAAAAAGTTTTTTATGAATTGTTTTTTGTCAAATCCCTTTTGATACCCTACTTTTGCAAAAGTTTTTACAAAGCAAATCATCTTTAGCATTGAGCACAACACAAAGTACCCTTTCATTAAAATCTATTTATATCGATTTCCGCGAAATCACTAAGGCTCGTTTAGCCGTTAGTGTCGTATTTTCATCTATTGCAGGATTTATGCTTGGGATTTATGATTTGCACTCTTTAGATTGGGCGGTGTTGTTCAAATTAGCTGTAGGCGGGTATTGTATGGTGGGCGCTTCGAATGTCTTTAATCAGGTAATTGAAAAAGATTTAGATGCTTTGATGGACAGGACCAAAAATCGTCCGGTTCCAACGGGAAGAATGTCTCAACGCACTGCATTGCTGGTAGCAAGTTTGCTTACCGTTATAGGAATTGCGATGCTTTATACGATCAACCCGAAGACGGCCATGTTTGGTGCTATTTCCATATTTTTATACACAAGTGTTTATACGCCATTAAAAACAATGACTTCATTGTCCGTTTTTGTGGGGGCATTTCCGGGTGCAATTCCTTTTATGTTGGGGTGGGTAGCGGCAACGGGAGAATTTGGAATAGAGGCAGGAACCTTGTTTTTGATTCAGTTTTTTTGGCAATTTCCACATTTTTGGGCTATTGGTTGGTTTCTATACGAAGATTATGAAAAAGCAGGGTTCTTTATGTTACCAACGGGAAAGAAAGACAAAGGAACCGCTTTGCAGGTTATTCTGTATACAGTGTGGCTTATTTTGGCTTCCTTATTGCCGGTTTTAGGGTATACGGGACGTTTTTTTATCACGCCAATTGCAGCAATTGTTGTATTTTTACTGGGTATTTGGATGCTTTTTTATGCCGTTCGATTGTATAAATTACGAACCGCAAAAGCGGCTAAAACTTTGATGTTAGTTAGTGTAGCCTATATTACTTTGTTACAATTAGTCTATATATTTGATAAATTTTTAAGATAAATTATGGAAATGATAATGACAGCAGCCGAGCAAAAATCAAGAACGGCAAGATCCTATAAATTGATTTTGTTGTTTGCTATGGTGAGTATGACTATGATGTTTGCAGGACTAACGAGTGCTTTTGTAGTGAGTAAATCAAGAGCTGACTGGTTGAAGAATTTTCAATTGCCAATTGCTTTTTACTATAGCACTGCGGCAATTATAGGGTGTAGTGTGACTTTTTACCTAGCCAAAAAAGCGATTCAAAAAGACAATCAAACACAAACTACAATGTTTCTTTTAGCTACTTTAGCATTAGGAATATTGTTTGTTTTTTTGCAGTTTGCAGGTTTTGGAGAAATAGTCGAAAGCGGGTATTATTTCACGGGAAGTGGAAGCTCAATAACGACTACTTTTTTATATGTTGTAACGGTTGTGCACCTGATTCACCTTGCTGGTGGTGTGATTTCACTACTAATTATAATTTATAATCATTTTAAACAAAAATACAATTCATCTCAAACCCTTGGTATAGAACTAGGTGCAATGTACTGGCACTTTTTGGATCTATTATGGGTTTATTTGTTTTTGTTTTTATATTTCTTTAAATAAGAAAAAAACGTAAATTTGGGAACTTTTTAACGAATAATTTTTATGGAAGCGACAGTTACTACTGCAAATAGTGAAGAGAAAACTTGGGGAGGCGGCAATGAGCCAATGAGGGCAAGTTATGGCAAATTGATGATGTGGTTTTTTATCGTATCGGATGCTTTAACGTTCTCTGGATTTTTAGCCGCGTATGGTTTTTCTAGATTTAAATTTATTGAGACATGGCCGTTGGCTGATGAAGTGTTTACACACTTTCCATTTATGCATGGGGTATCTGCTCCGATGTATTATGTAGCATTAATGACTTTTATTTTGATCTTTTCATCTGTGACTATGGTTTTGGCCGTTGACGCAGGGCATCAAATGAAAAAAAACAAAGTAATCCTTTATATGTTTTTGACTATTATTGGAGGTTTGATTTTCGTAGGGTCTCAAGCTTGGGAATGGAAAAATTTCATCAAAGGCGAATACGGCGCTATCGAAACAAAAGGCGGTAGTTTGCTTCAGTTTGTTGATAAAGACGGAAATCGTGTAGCTTTGGCTGATTTTGCTGCCAATCTGCACGAAGAAAGAGAGCAATTGACTCCAAATAAAGCCAAATGGTTTATGAGTGAGCCATCATTACCTTCCTATTCTGTAGCCGAGGTTCAAGCCGGTTTCAAAGCACATCCTGAACTTTTGATTCGAACAGAAGTGATGACCGCAACCAAACAGAAAACAATTCTTTCTAGAGAAGAATCCGTATCTAGATTGGGTCAGGCACATTATGTTGTGGAAGGCGCAAATCTGGTCAGAAATGAATATGGAAGTAAATTATTTGCTGATTTCTTTTTCTTTATTACCGGTTTTCACGGTTTTCACGTTATTTCAGGAATAATAATTAATATTATTATATTTTTTAATGTATTAATTGGAACCTATGAAAAAAGAGGTAGCTACGAAATGGTAGAAAAAGTGGGGCTCTATTGGCATTTTGTCGATTTAGTTTGGGTGTTTGTATTCACCGTTTTCTATCTTGTTTAATTTTCAAAAAAAGTAATTATCATGTCACACGTACACGTATCTAACATAGGCAGAATCTGGAAAGTTTTCGGAATATTATCTGCCGTTACCATAATAGAAGTTATTCTTGGGATTTTGAAACCTGAAGTTCTTCACATGAATAATTTTATGGGTATGAATTTGCTTAACTGGATATTTTATGGCCTTACAATTTATAAGGCGTACTATATAGTTTGGGCCTTCATGCACATGGAGGGTGAAAAAAGTAGTTTAAGAAGTGCAGTTGTTTTGCCTTTAATTTTCTTGATCATTTACCTGCTTTTCATTCTTTTGACAGAAGGAGATTATATTCATGAGGTTTTTAAAAATTCCACGATTAAATGGAATTTTTAACACGATATTAATTCAAAAAAGGGTGCGCATTGCGTGCCTTTTTTTATTTTTGTACTTTAATAAATAGCATTGTCACAATGAAAAAAAATAGTGTTCTTTTTGTTCTTTTTATTTTACCCATCGTTGCGTACCTCTTTTTTGCTTCTGGTGTAAACAGTTTTACAAAACTTCCTATTGTAACCCCTAAAACAGCTGATTTTGGAGATTGGTCTACTTTAGACGGAGGAAAAATCAGTTTAAATGATAAGGTTACCGTTCTGGGGTTTTCAGGGACAGATCTTTTGATAAACCGAGGCAACCTTTTTAACCTAAATCAGAAAATTTATCAAACGTATCATAAGTTTAAAGATGTCCAGTTCGTAGTAATTTGCCCTATAGGGACTGAGAAAGATGCGAAGAAAGTAGTTGATGCCTTGTCCGCTTTTACAGATATGGCACAATGGCGTTTTGTGTTTGCCTCAGCTGAAGAAATTCAAGCGTATCACAAGCAATTAAAACTGATCGAGAACCTTGACCAAAAGTTAGGGACTCCCAAAGTGTATATCATCGATAAAGAACGCAATCTTCGAGGGAGGAAATTAGTAAAAGATACCAAAGAGGGGTATAATACGTTTCACCCCGCTGAGTTAAGCAATGAAATGCTGGATGATTTTAAAGTCATTTTGTATGAATATCGCGCTGCTCTGAAGAAAAATAAGAATGCCAGTAGAAAAATTTAAATTTATAGTTTATGTTTAAGAATAAATCATATATCGGTATTTCGTTTATTATTTTGATTTTTGGCATCTATGCGATTCCAAAAATTGTAGATAGAATTAAAAATGACAAAGTGGTTCAGGGCGATCGTCTGGACAGTGTGAGGCCAGCAGTTATAGAAGGTGAGAAGCTAACTAAAATTGGTCCAGCCCCACAATTCGAATTGACAAATCAAGACAATAAAAAAATAACGAATGAAACCTACAAAGGAAAGGTCTATGTTTTAGAGTTTTTCTTTTCAACTTGTCCTACTATTTGTCCAAAGATGAATGAAAGTATGCTTCTTATTGAAAAAAGTTTTTTCGGAAATCCTAATTTTGGGATCGTTTCTATTACTATAGATCCAGAGCACGATACTGCAGAAGTATTAAAAGAGCATGCAGACTTTTTAGGAGTAAAATCTACGAATTGGAATTTTTTGACCGGGGATAAAGCCTACATTTTTAATCTGGCCAATAAGGGATTTAATCTTTATGCTGGGGAAAATAATAAAGCAGCAGGTGGATTCGAGCATTCAGGATTGTTTGCCTTGATTGATAAGAATGGAAATATTCGTTGTAGAAAAGATGATTTTGGGAATCCAATTTTATATTACGATGGTTTAGATAAAAAAGGAGTAAGGAACATCCAACAGGATATTAATATTTTATTAAAAGAGTAAATGGAAAACAGTTCTTTAGAAAAAAAATACAATACGCTAATTATAGCGGTATCGGTATTAATACCAGTGGTTGTGGCTATACTCTTTGGGGTCAAATTAAAAGATTTGGGATATAATGTAGCGCCTCTTTCTTTTTTGCCACCCATTTATGCTGCCACTAATGGGGTTACTGCGATTTTGTTAGTAGCAGCCGTAGTAGCAATTAAAAACGGAAAAAGAAAATTACACGAAAGGTTGATGACAGGCGCTATTGCATTGTCTATTGCCTTCTTGGTAATGTATGTTGCCTATCACATGACGTCCGTTTCTGCTATTTTTGGAGATTCTAACCATAATCTTATATTAGAGGATTCTGAAAGAGTAACTATAGGATCATTACGAATCGTTTATTTATTGATTTTAATCACGCATATTATTTTATCGATTGCGATTATTCCAATGGTTTTAATTACGTACGTTAGAGCATTAGCACAAAATTTTGAAAGTCATAAAAAGATCTCCAAAATTACTTTCCCAATCTGGTTGTATGTCGCCGTTACCGGAGTAATTGTTTATTTAATGATTTCCCCTTATTATGTATATTAAAAGTAAAAGCCAGATTTCAAAAACCAAGAGCATCATCAGAAAGTGGTCCGTATCTATATTTGTACTAATTTGTTTTCTTTTTTCGTCCTCTGTAAAGGCCCAATGTGCGATGTGTCGCGCAGCATTGACGAGTGAAGGAAATACCACTACAGCAGCGGCGGTTAATGACGGAATTGTATATTTAATGGTAATTCCTTATCTTCTGGTTGCAGGGATTGGTTACGCTATTTATCGAATGAAAAAAAACAAATCCAGTTAAACAGCACTTTTTATTTTTTTTAAAATGGAAAAATTATTTCAGGCCGTTTATAGCGACATTGATGGTTCCTTTTACTTTTATAAAGGCTAAGATGGCTTGATTTGTCAATTGGATTCTTTGAAATTGAATGTTTTCCATTTTTCCATTGATGAACACGCCTTGCATTGGAGAATAATTTTTTAGATAAGGCAGTATATTTTTTTGACCCTCTTCAAGATTTGGTATCAAGGAATATCGGCAAGATTGTTCCATTTTTCGCAATACAAATCCTTGTGCAAGCCAACTAGCAGTGCGCATCAATTTATTTTTGGTATCCAAAGCATAGGTCAATTGATCAAAATAGATCTCTTTTGTTTGTTCATTATATTTGGGTAATCCGGACAAATAGAGTGTTCCGTTTACAGATCCTGTTATTTCTAGCGCAATAATCATTTTTCCGGTTTTGTGCCAAATTGCTACATTTTGCACTTTTACTTTCTTTGATCCTGAGCTAAATTCCTGGCCTGCAAAATTCTTGGTCATTATTTTTGAAGCCTCCTGATAGGTCGAAACAGCAATGATATTTGCAGTGATGGCTTCTGGAATTTTAGTAACTGGTTTTAAAATGATCTTTGAGGCATCAAATTTAGAATCAGGTTCTTGTCCTATTATGGTTTCCATGTTGCATTTCATCCCCATTTGCAACACAAAAGTGTCTTTTTTTAGTTGGGCATTTGTAGAATAAATTTCAATAGGAACAATACGAAGCCAACTGTTATAAGTAGTACTCATTTGAAAAGGGGTGCAAATTTTTTCTAAAGCGGCCAACACATTCGGCTTGAAATCCATTGATTTCGCAATAGCGGCATCAATTTTATTTTCGATTTTCGATTTAAATAATTGGATGGCAGGATTGATTAAATAGGTAACTGGAACATTTTTTCCAAAAACACGCATCGTTGGGCTTTCATTCCAGTCCAATGATTGCAGTTGTGTTGTGGTATTCAGTTTCCAATTGGTTAAGCTAATTTCGCTTACTAAAGTGATCACGCCATTCAGGTTGAATTCCCGCGTATCATACAATTCAATACCCATTTTTTTAGTGCCAATTCGGTATTTCACAACCGCTTTTAAGGGTAAAATAGTTTTTATTTTTTCTCCTGAGTTCTCCGGGTCATTCACGATACTTATTGGTGCCAATTTCCAAACTTTCATTTCAATGCCATCATCGTTAATGTTGTTGTCTTCGTAAATCAAGCCGTTCATTAGAGTGTTGGTTTGGTTTTGAATTTCTTTCAGTTTGATACTGATGGGCAAGTTGATAAAGGACGGAGTATTTTCATAGACTAATGGTGTTGCGTCGTCAGGCTCAGGTTTCAAAGCTTCAATTTGATTTGTTGACGAACAGCTAAAAAATAAAATTATAGAACAGAGTGTAAGCAGGGTTGATAGCGTTTTTGGCATTTAATTCGGGTTTAAAGCGGTAAAATTAATAAAACTATTCTTTTTTAAGATTAAAGTGTAACATTTTATCTGCAACGAAGTCTTATGGTTAAAATCCTTGAAGTCATTCTTTTTATTTCCGTATAATTTACTGTTGAAACTAATTAAATAGTGTTTTAAAATTGCCAGATTATGATTGAAATTAAAGACCTGTACAAATCGTATAAAATATGAAGTTCTGATCTACATGTTTTAAAAGGGATTAATTTCAATATCAAGGAAGGCGAGCTAGTGGCCATTATGGGTTCCTCTGGTTCAGGGAAATTAACACTATTAAACATACTTGGAATTCTGGATGAGGCAGATTCCGGGAATTACAATTTAGATACTGTTCCCGTAAAAGTAGGGAATCAGGTTGTTGAAAGTAATAACTTCAATGATGGGACAACAATTGCAAGTGTTGCAGATGTAGGCCGAATGATATTTGTGGGGAAAATTGACGAGTCAGAAGTGGGCGAAATAAAAGAAAAATTACCCATCGAAATTACCATTGGCGCTATCGAGAACAAAAAATTTGACGCCGTATTGCAATACATTGCTCCAAAAGGTAAAACTGAAAATGGTGCCATCCAATTTGAAATCAAAGCATCATTAGCCAATAGTGAGAACACTTTTATTCGCGCTGGTTTGAGAGTAAATGTGTCAATTATACTTGAAAAAGTGGATAAGGTATTGGCGCTGAAAGAGGCGCTGATTCAATTTGATAAGAAGACACAAAAACCATTCGTAGAGATTCAAACGGGGACGCAGGAATTTATAAGAAAGGAGTTAATCTTGGGTATCAGCGATGGTATTTATGTCGAAATCAAAAGTGGAATTAAAGCTTCCGATACGATTAAAGTTTGGAATCAAGGCTTAAAAAGCGAAGAAGTGAAACCCTAAATCTGTACTTAAAAAAGAAATTCAGTTTTTTAAAAAATGTTAAATATGTGTAGTACCTTTGTTACACTTTCATCTAAAATATATGAAAAAAAATAGTTATATCAGTTTCGTTTTTATCACGCTGTTCAGTTTGTCTATTCAGGCGCAATCCAAAAAATGGACCCTCGAGGAATGCGTGAAATATGCCATTCAAAACAATATTTCCATCAAGCAATCTGAATTAGATAGTAAAACAGCTCTTATTGATAAAAAAGGAGCCATCGGAAATTTTCTGCCGTCTTTAAATGCAAATGCATCACATTCCTGGAACATTGGTTTGAATCAGGATATTACAACAGGGCTTTTGCAGAACCAAACGACGCAGTTTACTTCGGCTGGAGCCAATGTTGGAGTGGATATTTATAAAGGACTGCAAAATCAAAATACACTTCGAAGAGCTAATCTTTCAATTGTGGCGGCTAAATACCAATTACTCAAAATGCAGGAGGATATTGCCCTGAATGTTGCCAACGCTTTCTTACAGATTCTTTTTAATAAAGAAAATCTAAAAGTACAAAAAGAACAGTTGGAAATTAATGAAAAACAATATGTACGCTCTGAAGAATTAGTTAAAGCAGGTTCAATTCCTCGTGGGGATTTATTAGATATCAAAGCTACAGTAGCATTGAACAATCAAAATGTTATTGCTGCAGATAATGCTTTATTAATTTCTAAATTAAGTTTAGCGCAGTTGTTGCAATTAAAAGAGTTTGAAGATTTTGATGTAGTAGATGATACTGACATTAGAGATAAAAATAATATAATGGTACAAACTCCAGCTGCTATTTATGACAAAGCATTAGAAAACAGAACTGAACTGAAAATTGCCAGAACAAATCTGGAGATTGCACAGAAAGATCTGGAGATTGCCAAAGGAGCTTTTCAACCTACTTTACAAGGTTTTTACAGCTTTAATAGCCGAGTTTCTTATGCTGATGTCCCTTTCTTTGATAGTATGAGGAATCTAATTGGCACTAAAAATTCAGCTCCGTTTTTCGAACAGTTTAATAGTAATAAAGGACAGTCTTTTGGAGCACAATTGTCGATTCCGATATTCAATGGGTTTTCGGTGAGGAACAATGTAGAACGTTCAAAAGTAAGTTTAGAACGGTCAAAAATTGCAGTGGAACAGCAGGATTTAGATTTGCAGCGTAATGTTTTTACTGCCTTTACAGATGCTAAAGGCGCACTAAATACCTATGAATCCTCAGTTGTGGCACTTGAGGCGAGACAAGGCGCTTACGATTATGCCAAAGAAAAATATGATGTAGGTTTGATGAATTCATTTGATTTTAATCAATCACAAACCTTACTGACGAATGCACAATCAGAAATTATTAGAACCAAATACGATTATATTTTTAAAATCAAAATACTAGAATTCTATTTTGGAATTCCAATTATCAAATACTAATTTATCATGTCAAAAAAAACAATTTATATTGTATTAGGTGTTTCAGTAGCAGCTATTGTATTGTTAGTAACGCTTTCAAAAGCAGGTGTTATAGGAAATAAAGATGAGGGAACAGAAATTGAAATCGCCCAGGTCAATCCCTCAACTATTATTGAAACCGTATCGGCTACCGGGAAAATTCAACCAGAAATTGAAGTTAAAATTTCATCGGAGGTTTCAGGCGAAATTATTTCTTTGAATGTAAAAGAAGGACAAGCCGTTAAAAAAGGCGATTTATTGGTCAAGATAAATCCGGATTTGTATACTTCAGGATACAATCGTTCCGTTTCTAATTTATCAGGCACACGAGCTGCTTTGAGTCAGGCGGAGGCCTCTTTTAAAGAATCCAAATCAAATTACGAGAGAAACAAAATATTATTTGAAAAAGGCATTATCTCAAAATCAGATTGGGATAAAGCAGTTGCTTCTTATGAAGTTGCTAAAGCATCAAAACAAACGGCTTACTTTAATGTTCAAAGTGCTGCGGCAACCGTAAATGAGGCTAAAGATAATCTAGGGCGTACCACCATTTATGCACCCGCTGACGGAACCATTTCAGTACTGAATGTAGAGCTGGGCGAGCGCGTTTTGGGTACGCAACAAATGACCGGAACGGAGATTTTAAGAGTGGCCAATTTAAATAATATGGAAGTGGAAGTGGATGTCAATGAAAATGATATTGTAAAAATTAAAGTAGGAGATGAAGCAAATGTGGAGGTAGATGCCTATTTAAAAAAACAATTTAAAGGGACGGTAACTAGTATTTCTAATTCAGCCAGTTCCGCCTTGACAGCTGATCAGGTCACTAATTTTAAAGTAAAAGTTAGAATTTTGAAGGAATCTTATCAAGATTTACTTAAAGGAAGACCAGAAACATATTCCCCTTTTAGACCTGGAATGACCGCAACGGTTGATATTATTACCGATACAAAAACAAATATACTGACAGTGCCTATAAGTGCTGTTGTTATAAAGTCAGATACGGCTTCAGTCAAAGAGATTAAAGTGGCAGATCCAGCTGAAGAACAAAAAGAAGCATCGCCTAAAAGTGATAAAAAATACGAATGTGTGTTCGTAAAAGTAGGGGATAAAGCAAAAATTAGAGTTATTAAAACCGGAATTCAGGATGATACTAATATTGAAGTTTTGACAGGTCTTAAAAAAGGCGATGTGGTCATTACCGGGCCATACTCTACAGTCGCTAAGGAACTGAATTCAGGAGATAAAGTGATGCTGAAAAAAGATAAGGAAATTATGAAAAAATAAAAGCGAAAAACAGGATAAATAATGCGAATTTTGTAATTCAAAAATAAAACAAATTAAAGGTTTCGAGAGGAACTTTAAACTTTAAACTTTAAACGGCTTGTCTTACTTATTAAATATTGAAACCGCCACTAAAAATTGCTCGGTAGCTCTTGCAAAAGAAGGAAAAACGATTCTTTGCAAAGAAATAGCAGAAGAAGGATATTCCCACGCGGAACGATTGCATGTTTTTATTGAGGAAATTATCAAAGAAGCCGGAATTACGTTTCAGGATTTATCTGCTGTTGCCGTAAGTCAGGGACCGGGTTCTTATACTGGATTGCGAATTGGGGTTTCGGCAGCAAAAGGGCTTTGCTATGCACTGAACATCCCATTGATTGCTATTGATACTTTGCAAGCGTTGGCATCGCAGGTTACAGTTTCCAGCGGATTGATTATTCCCATGATTGATGCGCGAAGAATGGAAGTATATAGTGCTGTTTTTAACCCGAATTTAGTAAAAAAACGAGAAGTTCTTGCCGAAATAATTACGGAGAATTCATTTGAAGATTTGCAGGAATCTATCTATTTTGTTGGAGATTGTGCCGAGAAATGCAAGTTAGTTTTAACTAAAAAAAACCATATATTTTTAGAGGAGATTAAATATCCTTCTGCCAAAGAAATGAGCGCTTTGAGTTATGAGAAATTCAAAGTAAGTGACACCGTTGATGTTGCGTACTTTGAGCCTTATTATTTGAAAGATTTTTTGATTACGACTTCAAAAAAATAGTTATTGCTTTTGTGGAATCTGGGTTTTAAAATAATAGTGTCGTAACTTCTGCCTTTCTTATTCTATTTCATTACTCTCCGTGTTATTCTTTTTTGAAGACTCTTTAACATAAGGCTGAATAATAATTCCCGCGGTATCAAATGCTTGTTTGCAGTTTTCTAATGTATCGGCATAAACATCCCAAAAATCTTCATTTGTAGCCCAAGGTCTTACCGCTATTTGGATGGCGCTGTCGGTGAGGTTTTTTACGGATACTTCAGCAGCAGGTGTTTCAAGCACTTTTGGATTGTTCTTTAGAACTGCCGTTATCATTTCGCGCGCTTTTTTAATATCCGTATCATAAGAAATAGCAATTGTCAAATCAGCTCTTCTGATCCTTTGTAAAGAATAATTTATGATATTTCCATTTGATAAAGATCCATTGGGTATAAAAATAGTTTGATTGTTAGCGGTGATTAATTTGGTTACAAATATTTGTATCTCGTTAACAGTTCCAATGACCCCTTGGGCTTCAATTGTATGGCCAACCTTAAAGGGTTTAAAGAGAATAATCAACATGCCGCCTGCAAAATTGGAGAGTGATCCTTGGAGAGATAAGCCTACAGCAAGTCCCATTGCACCGAGAATGGCCACAAAGGAAGATGTTTCAATCCCTAGTTTCGAAATAAAGGATACAAATAAAATTATTCGTAAGACCCAAACTAAAATATCTGCCAGAAATTTTGTCAGTGTAGGGTCTAGATTCCTTTTCACCATTATTCTTCTGATAAACCTATTGATGAGACGGATGATATAAAGTCCAGCAAATAGAATTATAAAGGCAGAAATTAATTTTGGAGAATAATCTATCAATACTTTTAAAAAAGTATCAGCGTAATTAGTAAGTTGGTCTGGATCTAAATTCATTTTTATATAATAAAAAACCTTCTCAAAAGGAGAAGGTTAAGTTTGAAAGACAAAAATACGAATAAATTAATCGGCATCTTCTTCTTCTATTTTATTTATGGTTTCTTTTTTGCTCTGTTTTAGTTCTTCATCGCCATCATGTGCAAGGGAACTTGCCTTTTCTTTTAGGGTATCAACAACTTCAGAAGCGGTTGTTTTTGCATCACTGGCTAAGTCTTCTGCTTTGTCAGCAGTTTCGCTTGCTTTTTCTTTTAGGGTATCAATAACTTCAGATACGCTTGTTTTTTTCTCAATGGCCATATCTGATGCTTTGTCAGCAGTTGCATCAGTTTTTTCTTTTATACTATTTACTAAATCCCCAAGAGCTTCTCCGGTTTTGGCTGAATACTCGCTTAATACTTCTCTAGTATTGCTGGCAAAGTGTTCTGCTTTTTCTATAATTGGCGCTGCCGTTTCTTTTGCTTTTTCAAAAGTATCTTCAGCAAAAAGTTCTGCTTTTTCAAAATAGGGTGTTGCGCTTTCTTTTGTTTTTTCAAATGTTTCTGCTACGAAATTCTCTGCTTTTTCTAAGTAAGGTGCCGCTGTTTTTTTGGCGTGATCAAAACTAGTTTCTGCTTTGTTCGCTAATTCATTAGTCGTTTCTTTGGCTGAGCCAAATAATTTTTTAAAAAATGATGCTAGTCCCATGGTATTTCTATTTGATTGGTCTTACAATAGTAGTGATTTTTTTCTATGATTACTTTATTAAATCATTAATAATTTGTTGATAATCAGTATTTGGCAGTAGACAGGTTTTATTTTGAATCAAGTATTACAGTTTTTCTTGGCTTGAGATGCGTGCCTGTAAAAAAGAGAATTTGATAGTTTTGTATTTCTGTCATTGCTGCAGTAGTGCCGTACAGGTTGGTTGTCCATGGCAGGGGAATTATCGGTGTTTATAATGTTGGGTTTGTCTTTTTCTAGGGTTGGTGCCAATGATTTTGAAATCAGAGTTTTCGGTTTACTGGATTTTTGGGGTGTTGTAATAAATAGGGACTGGTTTCAAAATTGAATTTATTCATGGAAATTTTTTTAGCCCCGGTAGAAGTGGAAATCCTTTTTCTTTTTTTTTAAAAGAAAAAGATTGTAACGGATAACGGGAAATAGCTCCTAAAAAAAGCGCTTCTGATGAAACGCTTTGATTTTTTTAGCTACTCTATTCGTGTTCGAAAGTTAATTTTAGATTTATTCTAAATTCTGTTATAACACCAGTACTGATGGTTGCGCTTTGGTCATGGACATAGACGGACCGCATGTGTTTTACAGATTTTCAGGCTTTGGCTATTCTTTTCGAGCTCCATCTTGCCAACTTGTTTCAGAACTGCAAAGAATTTCAATTACTTTTGATAGTGACCTGATTTCTAGGTGTTAAGTTAAATATTAAAATGTATTTTCAATTTAAAACACATTTTTTTAACGTAACTATATTTAAATCAATGTTTTGAATTATTTTTCCTTTTTATGCATTTATTGCCTCTACTTTGATGCTTTCGTCATTTAACATGCTTTTTAACATGTTTTCTATCCCGCTTTTTAAAGTAAATGTAGAAGAAGGACATCCGCTACAAGCACCTTGTAAAATCACTTTTACAGTTTTGTCGGCTTCGTTATAGGAATCGAAGGCTATATTTCCACCATCAGCTTGTACTGCGGGTTTTACATATTCTTCTAATATATTAATGATTTGTTGCGAAGTGACATCCAGGGTGTCAAATTCTTTTACTTTTATTTTTTCTTCTGCAGTTACCGTGGCAATATAATTTTCATCTAAAACAGTTCCGCCATTTTCTATGTATTGCTTGATGAAACTTCTTAGTTCTAAGGTAATTTCTTGCCATTCATTGACTTCGTATTTAGTTACGGAGATGTAATTCTCATCAATAAAAATTTCTTTTACGTAAGGGAATTTGAACAGTTCTTTTGCCAATGGAGAAGCGCCAGTTTGATCGATATTTTTGAATTCAATAGCGTTTTTAGTGAGTATTTTGCTAACTACAAATTTCAAAGCTGACGGATTAGGAGTTGTTTCGCCATACACGGTCACCGGTTGTTTTTTAGACTTATTTTCTTCTATAGTAATGATTAATCCGCCATCATTTACAAATTTTTCTATTTGTTGCGCCACAGCATCTTTGACATCATCCCATTCAACAATATTATATTTTTCAACGGCAATAAAATTCCCGGAGATATAAATTGTTTTTACGAAAGGCAGGTAAAATAATTGTTGTGCTAAAGGGGATGTTTTTGCCTCGTCTATATTTTTGAATTCAAAACTTTCATTTTGAGTGATGAAATCGTTAAATTCAAATTTTAATATCGTTGGATTTTGGGTCTCTTTTATGGTAACTTTGTTCATCAGTTTTGAATTTTTTACAAATTTACTAAAGTTATTTTCTACGAATACCTATATTTGATTTTTTAATGAATAAATTAACTTTAATTTACGTGTTTGATTCGGTTTTTGCTTTTTTTTAATAATTTATATTGTTTTTTGATCGCATCCGTTTTACTAAAAAGTATTTGAATGTATAATAAGATTAGATTTCTAGCCATTATTTTTTTGATGTCACATTATTCCTTTTCTCAGGAAGGAATACCGGTGTACTCAGATTATCTGTCAGACAATTATTACTTGATACATCCTTCTATGGCCGGAGCGGCAAATTGTGCTAAAATTAGGTTAACCGGTCGTAAGCAATGGTTCGATCAGAAGGACGCGCCTGAGTTACAAACACTTAGTTTTAATGGTAAAGTAGGTGAAAAAGCAGGAGCGGGTTTTATACTTTTTAATGATAAAAACGGGTATCATTCTCAAAAAGGAATAAAATTGACGTATGCGTATCACCTTATGTTTTCAAGAGATGAAATTGATTTAAATCAATTGTCTTTCGGGATTAGTGGTGGATTGATACAAAGTCAATTAGATGAAACCGCTTTTTTGCAGTCAGGGGATTTTGATCCAATAATTGACGGAACCGTGGTGCAAAAAGATTCTTATTTTAACGTGGACTTTGGAATATCCTATAATTTTTTAGATTTTTACGCGCATGCGACAGTAAAAAACGCAATTGAAACGAGAAGAAATATTTACACGGAATATGAAAGTGATAACTTAAGGAAGTTTTTATTCAGTGCAGGGTATGTTTTTGGTAATTCAGATCAAATTTTATGGGAGCCTTCTGTTTTATTCCAATTGGTGGATCAAACTAAAGAGAAGTCAATTGACCTTAATTTGAAAGCATATAAAAATTTAGATTTTGGTAGAGTTTGGGGTGGATTGTCCTATCGAAGAAGTTTTGATGGTGCAGAATATCTTGATGGCAATACAATTTCCAAACAAAAACTGCAATACATAACACCAATTGTGGGTGTGAATTTTGATCAATTTATGGTCGCTTATACGTATTCTCAATTGTCTGGAGCGGTTAAATTTGATAATGGTGGTTACCACCAAATTACCCTTGGGATTGATTTGTTTTGTAAACCTGTAAAATACGATTGCAATTGTCCGGCAATTAACTAATTTATCTTATCATGCTAATAAAATCTGTCAACGGTAAATCACCTTCTATTCCGAAGGATTGTTATGTTGCTGAAAATGCCACTATTATTGGGGATGTTACTTTTGGAACCAACTGTAGTGTATGGTTTAATGCTGTTATCAGAGGCGATGTTAATTGTATTAAAATTGGAAACAAAGTCAATATTCAAGATGGTGCTATTATTCATTGTACGTACAAAAAACATCCTACACTCATAGGAAATAATGTTTCTATTGGACATAATGCAATCGTGCATGGTTGTGAGGTTCACGACAATGTGTTGATTGGAATGGGGGCGATAGTAATGGACAATTGTGTTATCGAAAGTAATTCTATTGTAGCTGCCGGTGCTGTTGTTACTCAGAACACTGTTGTAGGCTCAGGGACAATCTGGGCAGGAGTTCCCGCTAGAAAAGTTAAGGATATAGATCAGTCCGATTTTGCAGGAGAAATTGAACGCATTTCGAATAATTATGTTATGTATTCCAGTTGGTTCAAGGAGGAGTAATATTCAGCCGTTTTAGAAATTTTCCTGTTCTACCCTATACTTGTTTTCTAAAATTTCAGTCAATACTTTTGGATTGGTGTTGGTATAAAAAATAGGTTCGTTGTTTTGTGATGATGCGAAACCTATATTTTCCCGCAATATGTTTTGAGTTTGTTTGGCAACTGCTTCACCGGAATCTATAATGTGAATGTGTTTGGGAAGGATTTTTTTTATTTGAGGAATCAGATACGGATAGTGACTGCAACCTAATACTAAATAATCAATATTGGCATTAATCATAGGAATCAGGTAGGCTTGAAGTAATGTGGTCATTTCGGGCGAGTTGACCTCTCCATTTTCAATTAATTGCACTAATCCATGTCCCACCTGCTCAATTATTTTAGTGTCTTGGTACTTTTCAGTGGTTTTATTGAAAAGTTCACTGTTTAGCGTGCCTTGTGTAGCCAGAATTCCTATTATTTGTGTTTTTGAATGAGAGACTGCTGGTTTTATCGCAGGTTCTATTCCTATGAAAGGAACATTATATTTAGATCTTAATTCTTGAATGGCATTAGTTGTTGCCGTATTGCAGGCAACTACAATTAATTTACATTTCATATCAAGCAGGAATTCGGTATTTTTCATGCTTAATGCAACAATTTCCTCTTTTGTTTTTTGTCCGTAAGGTGCATTCCTGCTATCGGCAAGGTATATGGTTTTTTCGTTTGGAAGTAGTTTGTGAATTGCTTTCCAGATGGAGGTGCCACCTATTCCTGAGTCAAAAATCCCTATAGGTTGATCGTTGTTGTTCATAGAAACAAAGTTACGCGCTGAAATTTTAATTTCCTAGAATATTTGTTGAACAAAAAAAACTGCTCTGTCCTAATATAAGGTGAGCAGTTTTTTTGAATTTTGTTCTTTTTCTTAGAAACCTAAATCTTTTTTTACATCCATAGTCAAGTTTGGACCATCAGCAAGTAAAAGAGTTGAACCGTCTAAAACATATTGATACCCTTTTGCTTTACCCACTTTTTGGATCGAAGCTCTTACTTTTTCCATTAATGGTTTTACGATATCAGATTCTTTTTGTTGCAATTCTTTTTGAGCATTGTCTCTGTAGTCAACAATTCTTTTTTGCATGTCCTGAACTTCTTTAGAACGTTCTGTGTTTATAACTTCAGTAACTGTTGCTGCTTCTGCTTCGTACTTTTTTAATTTAGCTTGGTATTCTTCAACCATTTTTTTGTAATCAGCATCATACGTAGTACTCAATTTGTCTAATTGTTTTTGAGCATCTAACATTGCAGGCATTTTTGTCATAATTTCACTTACATCTACATGTGCTGTTTTTGTTTGTGCAGTAATTGTTTGATTTGCTCCTAAAATAACAAGGGCAGCAATTAATAGGGTTTTGATTTGTTTCATCGTTTTTAAAGTATTTAGTAATTAATTATTGTTTGTATTTTCTTTTATTTTTTCCTCTTTTGCTTTTTTGAGAGCTTCTCTGTCTTCCAGTATTTTTTTTCTTCTTTCTTCTAAAGCTTTCCTGCGATCTTCAATGACTTTTTTACGATCTTCCAATGTTTTAGTTCTGGCATCAGCTTGTTTTTGTTTGGCTAATTCAACAGTTTCTTTAGCTTTTTCTTTTTTTAAGTCACTTACTGATGGTGCTGTAACGGTGTCAATTGTTTTGACATTTGCAGAAACCGTGCCAGTTTTTTTAGCTTCTCTGTCAGCTATTATTTGTTTTCGCTTGTCGTTAAATTCTTTTTTTCTTTGTTCTTGAAGTAATTTTCGGTCTTCAAGCAATTTGTCTCGGGCTATTTTTTTATCGTTCAGGATTTTTTGTCTATCGGCTAAGGTAGGATTTTCATCTAACGCATCTTCCTTGCTTTCTCTGGCTTCTTCTTCCTGAAGTTGTTTTTTTGTCAGTTGTTCTCTTTTTTCTGTACGGTTCAATACACGTAAAACTTGCTCACTGATATCAAATCTTTTTGCTGCAAACAGCATGGTAAGATCAGAGGCTTTATCAAAGATGAAATCATATTTTTTTGCTTCAGCAATATCCTGAACGGCAGTAAAAATTTGATCCTGTATTGGTTTTACCAAAATAGATTTTTGTAGGATCAAATCGCCATTGGGTCCAAATCTTTTTTGTTGATAGTCTAAATTTTCATTTTCGAGGAAACTAATTTCTGTTTCTCTTTCGCTAATGAGTTCTTTGGTTAATAGTGCTTTTTCGGCTTTTAACGCATCTTTCAATTTATTGATTTCAATTTTTTTAGTTTCAATTTCTAGTTTCCATTTTTGGGCTTTTTGCTCTAATTGAACTTTTGCTTCGGTATAATTTGGAACATTCTGTAAAATGTATTCCATATCAATATAGCCCAGTTTGGTTCCTCTAGTTTGCGCTTTCATAGTCTGCGCAACTGCTAAAATTAAAAAAAGATATAAAAATTGTTTTCTCATAAATAGTAACGTACTAGAAAAATTTTAAATCAATTTTTTAGAATTGTTGTCCAATAATAAAGTGAGTTTCCCATCCGTTTGGTTCTGCTTGTCCGGGCAGAGCGTCAAAACCATGGCCAAAATCAATTCCCAATAAACCAAATGCGGGCATGAATACACGCAATCCAACTCCTGCGGAACGATTTAAGGCAAAAGGGTTATAGCTCTTGAAATCACTAAATGACGAACCTGCTTCCATGAATGCCAAAGCATAAATTGATGCGGATGATTTTAATGTTATTGGATAGCGTAACTCCATTGAAAATTTGTTAAAAACCGTAGCTCCAATTTGATCTCCTGTGCTATTTACGGGTGTCAATGAATTATTAGGATACCCTCTTAACTGAATGGTTTCTCTACCATCCATAGAAAAGTTAGCCAGTCCGTCACCCCCAAGATAAAATCGTTCAAACGGAACTGAACCTCTGTCTTGATTGTATGCTCCAAGAAATCCAAATTCAGTCAACGTTCTAAGGACTAATTTTCCGTAAATCTTAGTATACCAGTCCGCTTTAAACTTTATTTTATAATATTCCAACCATTTAAATCGCTCTTGATCTACTTTACTAATGTTTGTTGCCGCCAGGTTAAAATCGGTCACTTTGTTTCCGTTGGTGTCAATATAATCTCCAATTTGAACAATATTCCCATTTCCATCAGGCACATTTTGTCGGTCTACAGTGTTTTTTAATTTGTATTCTTCTTTATCGCCTAGTGTGGCATAATCTATTCCATTCAACAATGAATAGGGTGGTGTAAATTTAGCGGTTAAACTAAATTCAGAACCGTACGTTGGAAATATAGGATTGAATCCTTTATTAGTATGCGTTAGTCCTATAGTATACGCTAAATTTCTGGAAGACCCGTTTCCAAAAGTAAATAATCCAGTGTTGTAATTATTTAAATCATAATGTTGGTAACTTACGGATTGAGATAAATACGTGTTGTCATCCGGCACCGTTAATCTTTTTGACAAGCCAACGGACAATGTAATGATATTAAAACTCTTACTTTTATCGGCTCTTTGTGTTATAAAATTATTCAAAAATTGTTTGCTGTATGACAATGAGGTACTAAAAGATACGGGTTTTTTACCTCCAAACCAAGGCTCGGAAAACGAGACGCTATACGTTTGAAAAAAGGTGCTGGCCTGTAAACGTAACGATACTTTTTGACCATCTCCCATAGGAAGCGGTTTGTAGGCTTCTTTATTGAGTAAGTTTCTGGCTGAAAAGTTATTAAAAGAAAGTCCTAATGTTCCAATGAAACCACCACCACCGTAACCACCTTGAAGTTCGATTTGGCTGGATCCTTTCTCCACCAGATTGTATTCAATGTCTACAGTTCCTGCTCCTGAATCTACATTCTTGAATTTTGGATCGATGGCTTCCGGATCAAAAAATCCTAATTGGCCAATCTCTCTAATGGTTCGTACTAACTCTTCTTTGCTATATTTCTCTCCTGGTTTGGTTCTTAATTCCCGGTAAATTACACGGTCATTGGTCTTGTCATTTCCTACTACTGTAATTTTATTGAAGTATGCAATTGGTCCTTCAGTAACTCTGATTTCAAAGTCAATGGTATCATTTGCGGTTCTTACCTCTACAGCATTGATATTAGAAAATAAATAACCGCTGTTTTGGTATAAATTCGTGATGTCCTCTCCGTCAGGTTTTGATTTGTCTGCAATTCTTTTCTCCAGAAGTACTCCGTTGTAGGTTTCCCCTTTTTTGACACCTAAAATTCTGTTTAGATATTGATCCGGATAAACGGTATTTCCTAAAAATTTAATGTTTCCAAAAAAGTATTTATTTCCTTCCTCGACATTTATTTTAATCATTAAGGCTTTTTTGTCTTTGTCATAGGTAACAGAATCCGAAAGTATTCTGGCATCTCTATAGCCTTTCTCTTTGTAAGAAGCGATTACGTTTTCTAAATCCGATTTGTATTTTTCTTTTATAAATTTAGAGCCTTTTAAAACACGCAGGAAGTTTTTTTGTTTGGTATCCTTCATTGCTTTACGCAATACTTTATCGGATATTTTTGTGTTTCCTACAAAATCAATTTTTTGTATTTTTACTTTATTTCCTTTGTCTACATTGATAACCATGTTGACTTGGTTTATCGTAGCTGTGTCTTTGGCAGTATTTATGTTTACTTTGGTGTTGTAATACCCATCTTTTTTATACTTGTTCTCGATGTAGTTTTTTGTAGTGGTAATTAAATTTTCATTGACTACTTTCCCTTTGTTAAGGCTGTTGTCTTTAATTAAAGCTTCCGTTTTTGATTTTTTTACACCTACAAATTTTACACCACTCAATTTAGGTAATTCCACGATATTCAAATCAAGATAGATGCTGTCATTTTCTATTCTATTGATATAAAATGAAATTTCATCGAACAAGCCCAGTTTTCCTAGTTTTTTTATGGCGCTGCTTATTTGTTCACCAGGAATAGTTATCGATTGTCCTTTTTGCAGACCAGCAAAAGTAACTACAGTTTGAGTGTTGAAAGTGATATCGCCAACAACTGTTACATCTCCTAAGATGTATTTTTTTCCTTGATCAAAAGGAACTCTTTCTTGTGCTTTAACTTGTGTAAAACTTCCTAAAATTAAAACGGTGAGGGCTATTCTGATGCTTTTATTTAACACTAAATAATTATTTAATTTGTTCACTTGTTTTTCCAAATCTACGTTCTCTTTTTTGATAACTAATGATAGCCTCATATAAATCTTGTTCTTTAAAGTCTGGCCATAATACATCAGTAAAATATAATTCTGCATAGGCAATTTGCCATAACAAAAAGTTACTTATTCTATGCTCTCCACTAGTTCGTATTAATAAATCTACATCAGGTAAATTTTGCGTGTAAAGATGCTCATTAATAATGGAATCGTCAATAGTGTCTATTGAAATTATATTATTTTTAACTTTACTGCAAATGTTTTTTACAGCAGTGACAATTTCCTCCCTGGAACCGTAGCTTAACGCTAGGGTTAGTGTCATTTGCGTGTTGTCTTTTGTCTTACTAATAACGTCGAGGAGCTCTTTTTGTGCAGATTTTGGTAATTTTTCTAAATTACCAATAGCATTCAGTTTTATATTGTTTTCTTGTAAGGTTTTTAATTCCTTTTTTAAGGAGTTGATGAGTACCTTCATTAAGGTTTCTACTTCTAGTTTGGGCCTGTTCCAGTTTTCGGTAGAAAAAGCATAGAGTGTTAGAAAATCAATCCCTAGTTTAGCACTGGCTTCAATTATTTTTTTTACTGATTTTGTCCCGCTTTCATGACCTAAAGCTCGTAAGAGTCCTTTTTGTTTTGCCCAACGGCCATTACCATCCATTATGATAGCCAAATGGTTTGGTAGGTTCGTTGCATCTATAGTGTCTAGTAAATTCATTTTTTTATTCTGCACAATAACAGGGTTTGTTTCCAAAGGTATACGTTAGCGTAACGCCTGTGAAGACATACCAATCATTATTATTTATATTTCCAAAATTCCCATTATAACTTCCTTCTATATCATCGGTCAGCGTATACCGTGCTCCGGTTTCTAATCCCAATATTAAACTGGGAGATAGCGTTGACTTGATTCCTAAAATCATCGGGATCGCTATTGATTTTCTTCTTTCTGATCTGCCTTCTGCTGTTGTACCTGCTTGCGTGTCTGTCAATTTGTACCTGCTCAGGAAATAACTGATTCCTGAAAACACATAAGGTGTAATTTTAGTTCGAGAGTCGTGAAGATTAAAGTCAAAAAAGTTGAATTCAAGTCCTAAAGAGACTTCTTTTAGATTGTTTTCAAAACGATATCCTCTTTGGTTTCTTGCTGCTTCTTTTGAATCTGAATCATCTGAATTTATGTTTGACTGCATGTATGAAAATCGGTAAGCATGTCTTGGACTTTTATTCCATTTGTATAAAACCCCAAAAGCAGGTTCGTTTGGCGCAAGGTAAGTCGTAGGACCAACATCGCCTACAAAGTTACTTCCACCTGCAAAAACACCAATTTCGTGGATCTGAGCCTGGGTGTTCGTAAATGGGAGTAAGCAAAACAATAAATAGAAAATCTTGTTCATTCAATCAAAAATTGCGTGCAAATATAATAATAATCAATACGATTCAATACCCATTCAGTTAAATGTGTGTTTTTTTGATTAATTGACAAGTAAATTGCGCAAAGTGAGTATTTTATTTATTCAAACGAAAAAAAAACATAGAATCGTATATTATTTATTAAAATGATTTAGTTCCGCTTATCTTGTCCCCAAAGTAATTTGCTTCGAAGGGTTTTCAAAAAAGTTTCTTCGGGTATTTCTACCATATTGATTTGAAAGGGGGTTTTTTTTAAGGTCAGTATGGATTCGTTCTTTACCGAGGTAACTCTGGAGTCTAAGGACACTAAATAATTTTCCTCTCTTCCGGAAACTTTTAGTCTAATTTCTGTTTCATCCGGAACAACAAGAGGCCTGGCCGTTAGGTTGTGGGGAGCAATTGGGGTGATGACGATGCTTTTTACATCAGGTGTCAAGATTGGACCGCCGCAACTCAAAGAATACCCCGTAGATCCTGTTGGTGTTGATATAATTAACCCATCGGCCCAATATGAATTTAAAAATTCGTTATTCAAGTACGTGTCTATCGTAATCATCGATGTAGTGTCTTTTCTACTGACCGTAATTTCATTCATGGCAAAATCCATTTTTTGGATGGATTCATTTGGTGGCGTGCAGGTTACGCTCAGTAATGTTCTTTTTGAGATGGTGTATTTTTTGTCAATGACAAATTGCATGAATGTTGCGATATTCTCTTTTTGGACGGTTGCAAGGAAACCTAGTCTTCCCGCATTTATTCCTAAAATAGGAACTCCGGAATCCCGCACTAAAGTGGCCGCTCTTAAAATAGTTCCGTCTCCTCCAATGCTGATGAGCATATCAAAACTAGAATCAAGTTCAGTGTGGGATGTGAAGGTTTTGTATTTTTTTTCTACAATTTTCCTTTCGTTGAGCATCAGCAAAAAATGAGACTCAATAATCATCTCTACATTATTTTTGTTAAAAAAAACAAAGATGTCGTTTATAATAGGTTCGGTACTGTTTTGATAATATTGGCCGTAGATCGCTACTTTCATCTTTTTGTGTAATCGTTTAATGTTGATATGTTTGTTTTAGTATTTAATCGATTAAACAAATAATCGGTTAAACGAGCACTATATATTAAGGTACTTGTCTAAATAATCAGAGCGTTCCTTCAAATTATTGATGTAATTGTCTTCTTGATGCTCGGATATAATTTCATAATCATATCTTCTGAAAGTCTGTATTATTTCATTGATAGCACCTAACGTTATTTTTAAGGTAACTTCAACACTCTCAACATCTAATTCGGAGACGAATACACCTAAAAGTTTACCATTGTTGCTTTCGACTATTTGGGTAATTTGACTCATAGAATAATCTAAAGCGGCTTTCTTGACAACGATAACGCCGCCGGGTTCCTTTAAAAAAGGAGTTTCATGAAAAAACTTCATGATGTCTTCTATTTGATAATAACCCACGTAGGTGTTGTTTTCGTCTAAAACCGGAACTAAATTAGTCTGATTTTTTGCAAAAACTTCCAGCACATCAAGCCATATTGTATTAGTTCTTGTGAAAAACCCTTCCAGTGAATAGCGAAAATCAGATACTTTTTTAGTGCTGTCAAAAGTTTCTAGATCTTCGCGGGCAATACTGCCCAGATACACCTCTTCTTCGATTATTGGGAAATGTGAAAAGTGGACGTCATTGAAGAATTCTTGAACAACCGCAATAGTATCTTGGTTGTTAATCGCTTTAAAATCATTGGTTATATAGTCTGTAATTCCGATCATAAATAAGGCAAAAATATTTCATGCAAAATAATCAAAAATAAGCAAAAACTCCTAAGTTTTACTTTGTATTTTTGCTTCAAGAAATAGTACTGGTTTAATCAAAAAGGGTTCCAATGACAAAATTAAGTGTAAACATCAATAAAATAGCTACTTTACGTAATGCTCGTGGAGGAAATGTTCCTGATTTATTAAAAGTAGCTGCCGACATTCAAAAGTTCGGAGCGCAAGGAATTACCATACATCCCCGTCCGGATGAGCGCCACATTCGCTATCAGGATGCACGGGATTTAAAAACGACTGTTTATACGGAATATAATATAGAAGGAAATCCAGAAAAAACCTTTATCGACCTTGTTCTGGAAATAAAACCGACTCAGGTAACTCTAGTTCCGGATGCTGTAGATGCCATAACATCTAATGCTGGTTGGGATACCATAAAGCACGCTTCTTATTTGACTGAAATTGTTCAGGAGTTTCAACGGAACGGAATTAGAACGTCCATTTTTGTAGATCCTGTTCTCGAAATGATTGAAGGAGCAAAAAAAATTGGAACCGAAAGAATTGAATTGTATACCGAAGCATTCGCACACCAATACAGTTTAGGAAATCAAAACGGAATTGTGCCATACACACACGCTGCCATCCTAGCCAATGCGCTTGGATTAGGGATCAATGCAGGTCATGATTTGAGTTTGGATAATATTCAATTTTTTAAACAAAATATCCCGGGATTACTCGAAGTTTCTATTGGTCATGCGCTGATTTCCGAAGCTATTTATCTGGGATTAGACAATGTGGTGAATATGTATTTGCAAAAATTAAAATAGTTTTTTTTAACCATTAAGAAATTATGATGGATTAAGTTTTAAGCTTAATAGCTTTACTTTCTTAATGGTTTTTAATTTAAATCATAACGTTAAAATCTAAAATTATATGCTTTTTTCAAAAATAGAAGGATCAGGACAGCCACTTTTAATTCTTCACGGATTTCTGGGGATGTCTGATAACTGGAAAACACTCGGAACGCAATTCGCAACTGATTTTCAGGTTCATATTCTCGATTTACGCAACCACGGACGAAGCCTGCACTCAGAGAATTTTACCTACGAAATCATGGTTCAGGATGTAGTCGCCTATTGCCAATTTCATAAATTAGAAAAAATTAATGTCATTGGGCATTCCATGGGCGGGAAAATAGCCATGTTTCTGGCAACGTTGCATCCTGAATTAGTTAATAAGTTAATTGTTGCGGACATAGGACCAAAATTTTATCCGCAGCATCATCAGGATATTTTGGCGGGATTGAATGCGGTTGATTTTTCAAAAAAACCAAGTCGAAGTGATGTCGAAGAAATCATGGAGAAGTTTGTTCCTGATTTTGGAACCAGACAATTCTTGATGAAGAATTTGTTTTGGCAAGAGCCCGGGCAACTTGCCTTTCGATTTAATTTGGCAGTTTTCAATACAAAAATGGATGAAATAGGAATTCCGTTGCCTAAGAATTCCGTTTTCGAGAAACCAGCCTTGTTCATTCGAGGCGGAAAATCAAATTATATTATAGACAGCGATTTTGAAATTATAAAACAGCATTTCCCGGATTCAAATATTGAAACGATTCCTAATGTAGGGCATTGGCTTCATGCCGAAAATCCAGCTGAGTTCTATCAAAAAGTCACTTCTTTTTTAAAATAAAGGAGATGGTTTCTAATTTTCACTACATTTATTAAAATTTAAAAAGATAAACTTATGAATTTACTCATCAAAATTCTTATTACCTCTGGTTTAGTATTGCTTATTGCGAACTTTATGCCGGGTGTGCGTGTAGATGGATTCGCCACGGCTTTGATTGTGGCAATTGTTCTTGGATTACTTAATATATTTATCAAGCCAATATTAGTGATACTAACTTTGCCGGTAACGATACTAACTTTAGGTTTGTTTTTATTGGTTATTAATGCACTGATGATTTTGTTGTGTACAAAAATTGTGGACGGTTTTCGCGTAGATACGTTTTGGACTGCCTTGTTTTTTAGTATTATATTATCCGTATCGCAGTCTATAATGAATGGAATTCTAGGCGAGGGAAAATAATAGGCTATTTTTAACACGTATTTATGACGTAATGCATTTGAAATTAAGAATCAATCAATATCTTTGTACTTTATTTAAACGATACTATGTCTAAAAATTTTTACATATTGTTACTAGTTACGCTTGGGTTCTTTATGACTCCAAGCGTAGCTATTGCGTGTGGAATAAAAGCAGAGAAATCGTGTTGCAAAAAAGAATTCTCTTCAAAAACGGAGCAAAAAGACTGTTGTAATAAAGAAAAAAAATCAAATAAAGGGTTGCATGATGGTTGTAACGGTGCTTGCAAGAGTATTTCTTGTGGCAGTACAGCAATTCATTTGGGTTTAACATCCATATTTAACACGGAATTAAACAAGCAAATTTTTAGTTTTTCTACTGAAAAACAAAATTATTATTACTCGGAAATCTTTATCTCATCCCATTTCCGTTCTATTTGGCTTCCACCTAAAATAAGCTAAATTTCTTTTTTGACAGCCAAAAAACTGTCTTGTTCAAAGCAGTATATGCTTTAAAAACCAATAAACGTAGTCAATTACAATTCAAAAAACAGAGCAAAATAAGCTGTTGTTTTCAATGTTTTGTGACTAATTCACTTCAAAATAATATCAAAATGAATTCAATAAAAAAAATATTGATGGCAACTACTCTGTTGCTTTCAATCACAATCAGCCATGCGCAAATTAAAAATGCTACAACAGAAACGGTAAAAATATATGGCAACTGTGAGATGTGTAAAAGCACCATAGAAACTACAGGTAACCTGAAAAAAGCAGCGAAAGTCGAGTGGAATAAAGACACCAAAATGGCAACACTCACGTATGACTCGACTAAAACAAGTCAAGACGAAATCCTGAAACGCATTGCTTTAGCAGGGTATGACAGTGATAAGTTTCTTGCTCCAGATGCTGTTTATGACAAACTACATGGCTGTTGCCAATATGAAAGAGAAGCAAAAGTAGCCGTTTCTCCAGCAACGAAAATGGAAACCGTCACTACAGAAAATCATGCAGGCCACGCCAATCACTCAGATAATGCAGTTCCAAAACAACAAGTAGATACTACATTAAAAGCTGTTTTTGATAGCTATTTTCTTTTAAAAGATGCTTTAGTGAAAACAGACGGAAACAGTACTTCCTTGAAAGCGAAGGATTTATTAACGGCAATCAATTCCGTGAAGATGGAAACACTAAAATCGGAAGAACATATTGTTTGGATGAAAGTTTTGAATGACTTAAAAGAACATTCAGAGCATATTGGTGATACAAAAGATATTTCTCATCAGAGAGATCATTTCATGGATTTATCAAAATCGATGTATGAATTGATAAAAGTGGCTAAATACGAGACTCCGGTTTATCTTCAGTTTTGTCCTATGGCAAATGGCGGTAAAGGAGCCAACTGGTTGAGCAAAGAAAATGCCGTTAAGAATCCGTATTACGGTTCGCAAATGATGACTTGTGGAAAAACGGTAGAGACGCTTCAATAATTATTTAAAGGAAAATAAAATGAAAAAAATAATTCTGGTAGTAAGTGTAATAATCAGTTTTTCAACGGCTAATGCCCAGATGAAAATTGGAGATAATTTACCTGATTTTGAACTTAAAAATAATAAAGAGGCCACTGTAAGTTTGGCTTCTGTAAAAGGGAAAACCGTCTTAATTGACTTTTGGGCTTCTTGGTGCGCACCGTGTAGAATGGCCAATAAAAAGCTGGTGCCTTTTTACAATCAGTATAAAACAGAAAATTTCGAAATTATAGGGATATCCCTGGATACGGATCAAGCGAAATGGATAAGTGCCATTCAAAAAGACAAATTAGAATATGAGCAGTTGATTGATCCCAAAGGGTTTGATGCGCCATCGGCTATAGTCTTTGGCGTAGAGCAGTTGCCTAGTGCCTATCTTTTTGATGCAACAGGGAAACTGGTTGCTGTAAATCCAACAGAAGAACAAATTTTAATGCAAATAAAAAAATAAAATAAGATGAAAAATATAAATATAAAATTCATTGGTATTGCTTGTTTGGTTTTGATGGCAAGCATGAAGTCCTATTCTCAAATTTCAAAAGCAGACATAATTGCAACGGGTTTAACGTGTTCCATGTGTTCGAATGCAATTAACAAACAGCTAAAGGCCATGACTGAAGTAGACAGCGTCAGTACAGATCTAAATACGAATACGTTTACCGTTTATTTGAAGGAAAATAATTCAATAAGTCCAAAAACTTTAAAAACGAGTGTCGAAAAAGCTGGTTTTTTTGTGGGCTCCATGGTGTTGACAATGGCTTTCGATAATTTGAAAATAGAAGACAACCTAGCATTGAAAAAGGGTGAACACACCTTTATATTTGTTGATGTGAAAGCAAAGACAATGAACGGGGAAACAAAGTTAAAAGTGGTTGATAAAGGTTTTGTTACTCAAAAAGAGTATAAAAAAACATTTAAAACATTGTCGAAATACCCTAGTTATCTGGTCGAAAATGAAAATAATTTTCACCTTAAAACAATTTAATATGAGTTATTTACGCTTTGCTGTCCTATTCCTGATATCGGCTCAAATGCAAGCCCAGGAATTATTTGTTGTTACGGACCCAGCCAGTAATATCCCTGCAAATTCATTGAGTGTAAGACTGTCACAATCCCTTTTTGAGGAGCAATTTAGTGAAGAGTACAACTATCATTTGATGCCGGAAGTAACCTATGGTTTGAATAAAAATTTGATGGTTAGGGCTACCGCATTTGTCAGTAATAGAAACAGTCAATTGGTTACAGAAGGAGGCGGTTTTTATGCTAAATACCGGTTTTTCTCGACAGATGATTTAAACAGTCATTTTCGTTTGGCTGCTTTTGGAAGGTATAGTTTTAATAACGCAGATATTCATCAGGATCAAATTGAAATAATGGGGCACAATACGGGTTTTGAGACCGGATTAGTAGCCACGAAACTGATAAAAAAAGTAGCAATTAGTTCGTCGGTAAGTTTTGAAAAGGCATTTGATAATAAACCAAATTATCCTTTTCCAAGTGAATTAGGCAATAACGCCACGAATTATACCTTGTCTTTTGGCAAACTGATGTATCCCAAAAAATACACCAGTTTTAAACAAACAAATATTAACCTGATGGTTGAATTTGTTGGGCAAACGATCAATGAAAATGGAAAATCGTATCTTGATGTGGTTCCGGCAATACAATTTATTTTCAATAGTCAAGCCCGTTTGGATTTGGCTTACCGGAGGGAAATTATGAGTTCTATGATGCGTACAGCACCCAATGGAATTTATTTAAATTTAGAATATAATTTTTTTAATATCATAAAATAAATAGATAAAGCTTAGATTTATAACAATGAATAATTGATTTTAAATAAAAGTAAATTTGTAATTATAAAAAAAACACAATGAAAAAAATAATGCTTTTGTCCTTAATAACGGTATTTATGACGGTTTCTTGTGACCAGAAAAACAAAGAAGCAGCAGCTACAAGTTCTGAAAAAACAGAAAAAGCTACGGAATTATATGCCTGTCCGATGCATCCGGAAGTTACTGGTGCATCCGGTGGAGAATGTTCAGAATGCGGGATGGAATTAACCGAGAAAGTGGTGCAAACAATCCCTACTGAAAAAGAGCTAACTCCTGTTGAAAACAGGGCAAAATCCGGTGCGGTGCTCAAAACGGAGAGTGCTGATAAAATTACTTTTCCAACCGATGCTATTGTATCTAATTATCTCAAAATTAAAAATGCATTAACCAAAGACGATTCAAAAGGAGCAGCCATCGCGGCAAAAGATTTGCATACTATATTGAATAGTTCCAGCGCAACTTCATTAGACACCAAATTAAAAAATAAATACAATGCTTTTGTGGCGGATGCCAAAGTAAATGTCAAACATATTGGGGATAATGCCGGTAAAATGGAGCATCAAAGAACGTATTTTTCGTTATTGAGCAAAGATGTTTTTGATTTGATAAAAGCCTTTGGAACCAAACAAACCGTATATCAGGATTACTGTCCCATGTATGGAGCAGGAAAAAACGGGTATTGGATCAGTGAAACCCAAGACGTGATTAATCCCTATTTTGGTGCGGAGATGCTAAATTGTGGCAGGAGAATAGGAACCGTTCAATAGCGATGAAATTCTATGTCAAAAATATGGTTTGTGGTCGCTGTATAATGGTTGTGAAATCCGAGCTCGAAAAACTTGGAATTTTTCCTGTTTCGGTGAAGTTAGGAGAAGTCGAATTAGTAGAAAATAACAGATTGCAAATTGATAGGTTGTAAAACTTACAAATCATTTCCAAAATTCTACAACAAGTTAAAATAGAAGGTTATGTACCTTTGTTTAGTAGCAATGAATGTTTAGCTAAATATTTTAATAATAGAAAAAATGAAAACATTAATTATCGTACCAAGCGTATTCTTAGCAGTGAATTCCATAGCATCAGCTCAAGAAGTGGTGAAATCTTCCCAAAAGGAAACCCATAAAGCAATGTATTCTTGTTCAATGCACCCGAAAGAAATGAGTGATAAATCTGTAAAATATCCAAAATGTGGGATGCAGATGACTCCAAAAGCAAGTGATACAAAAGAAGAGAATCATCAACATTAAAGTTTTTTTAAATCGGTTCTATACTTTTATAGAACCGATTTTTTTTAAATTCAACATTATGAAACATACTTATACAGTCACTGGAATGTCTTGCGACGGTTGCCGTTCCAAAGTAGAAAAAACATTGAATGTTATTGATGGAATTCAAGCGACAGTTACTTTGAATCCGCCAATAGCGACTATAACAATGGATCAACACATTTCCACAGTTCAATTACAAGAGGTTTTAACTGGCGCTGGAAACTACACCATAGAAATGAATACTAGTGTTGATTCTCATGGAATTACTGAAAAACCAATTGAGAAGTCATGTTGCAGTTCGAATAAACCACAAGAGAAATCAACCGTAATTTTACCCGCTACTGCGCAAGGCAAATACTATTGTCCGATGCATTGTGAGGGGGAAAAAGTCTATGATAAACCGGGAAGTTGCCCTGTGTGCGGAATGAATCTGGAAAAAGTTCCCGAATTGAGTGTTGCAAAAACAAGGTACACGTGTCCGATGCATCCCGAAGTAATCAAAGACGGTCCCGGTTCCTGTCCCATTTGCGGAATGGATTTAGTACCAATGGAACCCACCGCTTCTGAAGAAAACAAAGTGTACAATGACTTAGTCCGCAAAATGAAAATAGCGGTAGTTTTTACAGTTCCCATTTTTATTATTGCCATGTCAGATATGATTCCGAATAATCCAATAATGAAAATTATGGATTTAGAAAAGTGGAATTGGGTACAATTATTATTTTCACTTCCTGTCGTTTTTTATGCGTGTTGGATGTTTTTTGAGCGTGCATGGAAATCTATAGTTACTTGGAATCTCAATATGTTTACGTTGATTGGAATTGGTTCTGGAGTCGCTTTTCTGTTTAGTTTGGTTGGATTGTTTTTTCCCGCTATTTTCCCGGATGAATTTAAAACGGATAACGGAGCGGTTCATCTTTATTTTGAGGCTACAACGGTGATATTAACTTTGGTTTTATTGGGGCAATTACTCGAAGCTAGAGCGCACAGTAAAACCAGTGGAGCGATAAAAGAATTATTGAAGTTAGCGCCAACCGAAGCTGTTTTGGTTAGCAATGAAGGGGATAAAGTGATTTCGATTCATGATATCAAAAAAGGAGATTTATTGCGGGTAAAACCGGGAGATAAAATTCCGGTGGATGGAAAAATTACCGATGGAGAAAGTACTGTTGATGAATCGATGATAACAGGTGAACCCATTCCTGTAGATAAAAAAACAGGCGATAGTATTAGCTCCGGAACCATTAACGGCAATAAATCCTTTGTGATGATTGCTGAAAAGGTAGGTTCGGAAACGGTGCTTTCGCAAATTATACAAATGGTCAACACTGCCAGTAGGTCTAAAGCACCAATCCAGAAACTAGCGGACAGAATCGCTAAATATTTTGTACCAATTGTAGTTGGGGTTTCCATAATCACTTTTTTTGTTTGGGCACAATTTGGTCCTGAACCCGCAATGGTGTATGGATTTATCAATGCGATTGCAGTATTAATTATTGCTTGTCCGTGTGCCTTGGGATTGGCGACGCCCATGTCCGTAATGGTTGGTGTTGGTAAAGGAGCGCAATCTGGAGTTTTGATAAAAAATGCCGAAGCGTTAGAGAATATGAATAAAGTAAATGTGCTGATTACCGATAAAACAGGAACCATTACGGAAGGAAAGCCTTCTGTTGAAAAAGTATTCTCTTTAAATAATGAAGAAGATTCTTTGTTGCAAAGTATTGCTTCTTTAAATCAGTATAGCGAACATCCTTTGGCGCAAGCCGTAGTCAATTTTGCGAAAGCGAAAGCAGTTTCATTAATCGAAGTCAAGGATTTTGAAGCGATTTCCGGCAAAGGAGTTATTGGAACCGTAGTCGATAAAAAAGTGGCACTCGGAAATAAAAAATTGATGGAGCAGGTAAATGCCACGATTTCTGAAGAATTAGAAAATAAAATTATCGCCGAACAGAAACTCGGAAAAACGGTTTCTTATATTTCAATTGACGGAATTGCGGTGGGATTTGTCTCGATTACAGATGCCATCAAAGCCACAAGCGTCACAGCTATAAAAGAACTGATGCGTCAGGGAGTTGAGGTAATCATGCTTACCGGTGATAATGAAAATACGGCAAAAGCAGTGGCTCAGGAGTTGCATTTGAGTTCGTATAAAGCGGGTTGTTTGCCTGAAGACAAGCTCAAAGAAATTAAACGATTGCAAGCCGAAGGGAAAATTGTAGCCATGGCAGGTGATGGAATCAACGATGCGCCGGCTTTGGCACAAGCCGACATAGGAATTGCTATGGGAACAGGAACAGATGTGGCTATCGAAAGTGCCAAAATAACGTTAGTGAAAGGCGATTTGCAAGGAATAGTCAAAGCCAAAAACTTAAGTCATGCGGTGATGCGAAATATTAAGCAAAATTTATTCTTTGCCTTTTTCTACAATGTGCTTGGAATTCCAATTGCAGCGGGTGTTTTGTATCCGTTTTTTGGCGTGTTGCTTTCGCCAATGATTGCGGCTTTGGCCATGAGTTTCAGCTCTGTTTCAGTAATTGCAAATGCGTTGCGATTGCGTAATTTAAAATTTTAATTATGAAAAAATACTCCATAATAATTATACTCTTGCTTTTTGCTTGGAATGCTGAAGCGCAAAAAGTAGTTCGGTATGATTTATATGTTCGGGATACGATTGTCACTTTTGGCGATACACCCAAAAGAGCGATTGCCGTAAACGGACAGATTCCCATGCCGACACTCACGTTTACCGAAGGCGATATTGCCGAAATTTATGTACACAATGAATTAAATGAAGATACTTCACTGCATTGGCACGGATTGTTTTTACCCAATAAAGAAGACGGCGTGCCTTATTTGACTCAAATGCCAATAAAACCGCATACCACCCATAAATATACGTTTCCAATTATTCAACACGGAACACATTGGTACCACAGTCATACGGGGTTGCAGGAACAAATTGGGATGTACGGTTCCTTTGTTATGAACAAACGAAATGAGGATCCAACTTTTAGAGCAGGAATTGATGATTTACCAACCGTTCCAATCATTTTGAGTGAATGGACGGATTTAAATCCAAAAAATGTCCATCGGATGCTGCACAATGCAACCGATTGGTTTGCAATTCAAAAAGGAACTACCCAGAGCTATGCCGAAGCCATAAAAGCAGGACATTTTAAGACAAAAATTACCAACGAATGGAAACGAATGAATGCGATGGATGTAAGCGATGTGTATTACAATAAGTTTTTGATCAACGGCAAAAATGAAAGTAAAATAGATGGCGTTTCTTCTCCCCTTTCCTTTGAAGAGGGGTCTGGGTTGAGGAAGTTCAAAGCGGGAGATAAAGTGAGGTTGCGGATTGCCAATGGTGGCGCTTCTACTTATTTTTGGCTGACGTATGCCGGTGGAAAAATTACCGTGGTGGCCAGTGATGGAAACGATGTGGAACCAGTTGAAGTCGACCGATTAATCGTAGCTGTTTCTGAAACGTATGATGTTGTTGTAACGATTCCAGCAGATAAAACGGCGTATGAATTTTTAGTTACTTCGGAAGATAGAACTAAATCAGCTTCGTTGTATTTAGGAGATGGAATCAAGCAATTGATGTCGCCTTTGCCAAAATTAAAATATTTTGAAGGAATGAAAATGATGAACGGCATGATGAAAATGAATGGCGATTTAGATGATATGGGAATGAAAATGTCGCTGAACCAAATGGATATGAATGTAGTAATGTATCCTGAAATTACGGGGCCTATAGATTCTAAAGAAGGAACACAACAAGAAGTGGAGATGGATCATTCGTCTCATGATATGGGAAAAATGAAAATGGAGGCAACCGCTCCGAAGATGGATGGTATGAAAATGACGGAGGAAGATTATAATAGTAATGCATTATCTGATATTACTACCTTAAATTATGCCATGCTGAAATCACCCACTATAACAACGCTTCCAACTCCCCCTTCGGGGGCTGGGGAGACAAAAGAACTGCGGTTTGAATTATCAGGAAATATGAATCGCTACGTGTGGAGTCTGGACAATAAAGTGGTTTCTGAAGCCGATAAAATTTTAATTAAAAAAGGAGAGAATGTTCGAATTGTACTCTTCAATGGTTCCATGATGCGCCACCCGATGCATTTACACGGGCATGATTTTAGAGTCCTGAATGGTCAGAAAGAGTTCGCTCCCATGAAAAACATCATCGATATTATGCCGATGGAAACCGATACGATTGAGTTTAATGCGAATGTCAAAGGCGATTGGTTTTTTCATTGTCACATTCTCTATCACATGATGGCGGGAATGGGTCGCGTTTTTAGTTATGAAAATCAAGAGCCCAATCCTTTGATTCCAAATCCAAAATTAGCGCAACGCAAATTATTTGCCGATGACAGAGCCTTCCATGTGATGGCTGAAAATGATTTTGCCACCAATGGGAACGATGGAATGCTGATGATTCAAAACACGCGTTGGAGTATTGGTACCGAATGGCGTTTGGGTTATACCGATCATCACGGGTATGAAACGGAAACGCATATTGGACGATATTTAGGGAAAATGCAGTGGCTAATGCCATTTATTGGTTTTGACTGGCGGTATCGAAAAATGGAAATGGGAGCAATGGAAGAGAATCTTTTTGGGCAAACCAATACCAAAGACAATCGCGCCGTTTTTAGTGCCGGAGTCGAATATACCATGCCAATGCTGATTAAAGCGCAAGCCGAAGTGTATACCGACGGGAATTTCAGGTTGCAATTTGAACGCATGGATATTCCGGTTTCTAAAAGATTGCGCATGAATTTAATGTGGAATACGGACAAAGAATACATGGCGGGATTGCGGTATATAGTCAAGAGAAATTTTGGAATTACCACGCATTATGACAGCGATATGGGAATGGGTTTTGGATTGAGTTTGAATTATTAAAAACGGAATACTTTGTTTTTGTAATTTTGGAAAAAATAGAGTGCTATGGTACAACTTTCAGAAATCTGGATTTATCCTGTAAAATCATTAGGTGGAATTAAATTGCAAAAAGCTCAAGTGACCGATCGTGGATTGGAACACGACCGCCGTTGGTTGTTGATTGATGAAAACGGAATGTTTCTGTCGCAAAGGGAACATCCGGAATTAGCTCTTTTTCTACCTGAAATTATAGGGAATTTCCTGAAGATTACACATCGCATGCAATTAGAAACAATACAACTTCCGCTGCAGCAATCTTTTTCGGAAGCCGAAACTAAAATTGATGTGATGGTCTGGGAGGACTCCATTCAGGCGTATGAAGTAGATTCAGTTGTTTCAGATTGGTTTTCTCGAATATTGGGATTTTCGGCTCGTTTGGTATACATGCCTGAGGAAAGTCACCGAAAAGTAGAGGCTAAATATGCCGTTACGCAAGCTGATATTAATTCTTTTTCGGATGGCTATCCTTTTTTGTTGATTGGTCAATCGTCATTGGATGATTTGAATTCCCGTTTAAAAAAAGCACTGCCGATGAATCGGTTTCGACCTAATTTTGTTGTTACAGGTGGTGATGCTTATGAAGAGGATTCTTGGAAAGAATTCACAATAGGTGAGCTGACTTTTTTTGGAGTGAAACCTTGCGGGAGATGCGTAATGACAACTGTAGACCAAGAAAAAGGAGTGACATCAGGAAAAGATCCTTTGCGGACTTTGGCAAAATACAGGACATCGGGAAATAATGTGTTGTTTGGACAAAACTTGATCGGTTCTGGAACTGGTCTTGTTGCTGTTGGTGATGCTATTACCATTTTGATTTCTATTTAAATGGCCTTTTCTTTTCGTGAATATGAGGTAATCCGTTGACTAAGTTTCCAGATTTCTTACTCAAATTTATTGCTTACTGAAATAGTATTAATAGTCGGGAGACGCTGCAGATCAACCCGCTAATACTATTCTTGTTCATGTCTTGTGTGTCAACGTATGTACAAGCAATCAAATCAATCTTTTTTATGTTTTTGTTCCGTATGATTTTGGTTTCCGTTAATCGTATGGTCTCCCACGTTCATTCCGTTTGACCTTCCAATCATCAATGCAGTAATAATAGCATATTTTTTCTTTTAGCCAAAGAATTGGGCGTTTAGATTGCTCTAAACGTGCTTTAAATACTTTGACAATCTATTTAATTTGCATTATTGATATGTTGTTGAACGTTCTCAGGTTTTATTAGGATTTTGGAGCTCGAAGACCGTTTACTTCCGGATTATTAGTACCTAATTCTTTACTGTACTCTTGAACCTCCTTTATTTGAAAAACGTAAGTCGTTTGTCTTTAACGGCATCCAAGCGAAGCATTTTATAATCCAGCACATAATTTTGGTAAATACGCCAAGGTGCTTTGTTTCCCTGACTAGGAAGCGTATTCGCTGCTCTGTTAATGTAGCCGCTATTCAGGTTAAGTAGTGGAACCGGTTTTAAATTTGTCTCGACTACTTTTGACTGCACCGCTTTATAATGGTGTTTGTCCAAATAATTTAAAACCCGAGATATATATTCGCTGGTAAGGTCACTTTTCAACGTCCACGAAGCATTGGTATAGCCAACAAAAATAAAGAAGTTGGGCAGGTCGCTTAACATGAGGCCTTTATAGACAAAAGATTTAGAAACATCAAAAGGTTGCGAATCCAGTTGAATTTTTACGCCTCCAAACGCCACTAAATCAAGTCCAGTTGCGGTGATTATAATGTCGGCGGCCAGTGTCTCCCCCGATTTTAGTAAAATTCCATTTGCTGTAAAACAATCGATATGATCCGTAACTACCGCTGCGTTCCCTTTTCTGATGGCTCTAAAAAAATCTCCGTTTGGCGCAATGCAAAAACGTTGTTCCCATGGATTGTAGTTAGGTATAAAATGAGGGTCCACGGGAAAGTTACCCAAAGCCTTTTCAGCCCCTTTTATAATGAATTTTTTCATTGCCTCTGGAAAGAACTTGCACAGATTAAAAAAGACAATAGCGTAGAAAATATTTTTATAACGAATCAGTCTATAAGCTACTTTTTTTGAGAATAGCCTTTTAAGGCGAGCAGCAATTTTGTCTTTATTGGGTAAAGCAGCAATATAGGTTGGCGATCGTTGCAGCATAACAACTTGTGCACCTTCGGCGGCAAGCTCCGGAAGGATGGTCACAGCAGTGGCTCCGCTGCCAATTATAACCACTTTTTTATTGGCAACATCTAATTTTTCAGGCCATTTTTGAGGATGGACAATTTTACCTTCAAAACGGGATTGGTCCTTAAATTCAGGAGTGTACCCTTTGTTATAATTATAATAGCCGCTACAGCTAAAGATAAACTGGCACCTATAAACTGTTTCTTCTTCCGTGACAGTATTTACGGTAGTGACCGTCCATGATTTTTTTTCTGTATCGAAGTTATAAGAAAGAGCGCGTTGATTGTAGATGATATGCTCTCGCACTTTATATTCGTCTGCGGCTTCATTGAGGTATTTTAATATAGAAGGTCCGTCGGCGAAAGACTTTTGATCCTCCCATGTTTTGAAGGAATACCCAAAAGTATACATATCCGAATCGGAACGGATTCCAGGGTATTGAAACAAACTCCAGGTACCTCCAAGTTCCGTTCTTGCCTCTAAAATAATATAGTTTTTGTCTGGATTTTTACGTGACAAATGACACGCGGCGCCTATACCAGATAATCCTGCCCCTATTATAATAATATCTGTATGATTAGTATTCATGTTTTTATTTTAGAATTAAATGGTGTTGCAAAATACAAAATTGTAGCAATAAAAAAACACCATTACTTTTTCTTAAATAACGGTGTTTGTAATTGCTATGAAAACCTTTTGAAGTGAAAAAGAAGGGTTTTTTATTAGGATTAAACGACAGATTTATTTTTGAATAAACACGATGTAGCGTTGATGTCATTCTTTTGTCCAACTAATAATTTGGCTTTTAAAATTTCCAGGTCTATCAGATATGTCGTCACTAAGGTTAGCGCGGTTTTGTAAACCGTGCCCACCAACGAATGCAGATAAAACAAGTCAGAAAAGCTATATCCTTAAAACGGAATAGCTTTTTTACGTTTTAATGTCAGTTTTTTTTATGGGTTTGTTAGCTTTACTTCTTCGGCTACCTACCGACTAAGTGTTATAATTACCAATTGGAATGGGCACGGTTTGCAAAACCGCGCTATTTGTTAAAGAGAAAACTGAGTGTATTTCCGAGCCATCTGGTTCGGGTAGTTCTGAATTAATTTTAAATTATATGCCGGTAACTCTTTACATCAATTTATTATTTGCTCATTATTATGGGCGCAAAGTCAGAGACTTTTACGCAGCTTTTACGACAAAGTTATGCTTTGAATGAACACTTTTCGGAGCTGGTATAAAATCTTAACTTAATGACATTGCGCTTGCGCTAGCGGGGATTTTTATTTTTAATCAGTACATAAAATGGCATATCCATAATTATCAGACCAACCTGATTTTAGAGGTAACAATTTTCTTGTATGCGCTTCCCTTGACATTCCAACTTTTTCTAAAACACTTATTGAGCCAATATTTCCGATCGCGCAACCTGCCTCAATTCTGTGAAGTTTTAATGTTTCAAAACCAAAAGCTATTATCTTTTTTAAACTTTCTGTAGCATAACCTTTATTCCAATAATTGGAATCAAATTTAAACCAAACTTCAGCATTTCTATACTTTTCTTTTCCTAAATTTATTCCAATTAATCCGATAAATTCTTTTTCTCCATTTAATTCGACCGCAAAAGAGAAATGCTTGTTATTCTCCAAATTATTGTTAAAAATCCAATTTTCGACAATAATTTTGGTTTCGTTAATATTATTTGGAATTCCTAATGTATTAAATTCATCAGTTTCAGCCAAACTATGTAATTTGTGAATGTTATCAATGTCACTTTCTGCGATTGTTCGCAAATTCAATCTTTCCGTATTAAAATTTAAGTTATTCATTTCAGGTTTTTATTCTAATTTTAAAATTTTGGGTGAAATCTTCAGTTTTTCTTAACTCCTCTGTAATATTATATTTCCTTGATAGCTTCATTTTCAGCTTTTTTTTGTTTTAAGAGTTTTTGTTGTTCGTCGTTTTTGTCATTATCCAACTTTCTTTTATGTTTGTATTCCGTTGAAATATACCTTATGTAGATAATGTTCTCAGTGTTTCTTATTACTTTCCTAAATCTAGAATTTGTGTTAATAAAACTTGATTGTTTTGTAGCAAATAAACCACCTAGCATCTTATCACCCTCATCACTTTTTCTATATTTAGCCATTTCAGGACTCTTATCTAAAGAATACTCTATACTTGGTTTGTGTATTTGACTTTGTTCAAGATGTTGTGAAATTATTATGTCGGCGGTAGAGGTTTTAACTGAAATTGAATCCTGCTGTAGAACGTACATTTCACTACTAATACCTTTATTTTCTTCGTCCTTTAAACCTGCTAGATTAGAACTATCTATAAAAGCATTTGGTAATCGTATTAACTTGTTATTTTCATCAAGATATGACATTGCGGGGCTATATTTAGGATTGTCCTCCCAAACAGATTTTTCTTGGTAAGTTATTTTCTTTAGAGCAGGTAATTTGTATTTTTCTTGGAATAATTTGTATAGACATTCTGATGCCGATAATGTGATTTCGTATAATCTCCCGTCCGCAAAATAAGGATAGAACTCTGTTCCGCAATTTTCCACCTGATAATAGTACTTGTCTTGTTCGTTGATATGTGACAACTTCCCTTCAGACACCAAAAATTTATTTACTTCACGAAATTCACTAGTAGTCATTCCTCCCCAATATTGAAGGAAAAATTTTTTCTTCTGAGCAATGATTTCACGAAGTTTTAAACTATCTTGATTTACTTGTTTTACCTCTGTATGAACTTTTTTGTTATTCTGGCAGGATAAAATAAAGACTGCTAAAAATAGTAGTAACAGTGTATTAGTTGTTTTATTCATAGAATATTTTTCAAAGTTTTTCTCGCTTCTACTATAGCTTCTCTTTTAGGAGATTAAGCTATCATATAAAGTTCCGCCGCTTCTCGTCAGTTGCGAGCTTCGTAACCGTTTATTTTCCATTAAAGATAAAATTTCTTGCGAAACTTATAAGTGAATTTACCACAAAATTCGCAATCTTGCCAAATGGCTGTTGTGCGATCGTGCTTATTCTAGGTCCATGATAATCGCAATATTTTCTTTTATTTTTTCAATTAAATCGGTTGGCAATTTTCCAACTTTTTTAAATAATCTTTTGTTGTCGATTGCTCGAATTTGATCAATCATTATGTCGCAATCTTCATGTAAATTTGCCATTCCCTTTTTAATATGAACTCTTAAAATATCAGAATCATCTTCAACGTTTGTAGTTATTGGACAAACGATTGTTGAGGGATGCGATACTTTATTCAGCAAATTTGTTTGAACAATTAGAACAGGCCTAGATTTACCTGCCTCAGTTCCTATTTGTGGATTCAAGTCAGCAATCCAAATTTCGTATTGATTAATCTGCATAGTCAATTTTTTCAAATTCTTTTAAAATGTTCATTGAATTTTTTTTGACTAATTCGGATTCGGCTTTAAGTCTTTTTTCTAAAATTTGTCTTTTCTGTACTTTATTATAATATTCAATTGCTTCGTTGATATATCTATTTCTAGGAATACTGATTCTTGAAAGAATTTTTTCGGTTTCTCCGAAAATTGAATCATCTATTTTAAGTGATACTGTTTTCATATGTTTTAATTTGATATCACAAAGGTATATCTTTTTTAGATATGAAGTTGTTTAGTACGATTTTTTTTTTTTTCGCATGTCGCACAACGTCAGTTCGTCTAAAACCCTCTAAACGAACTGTATTTGGTTAAACAGTGAGTAAATATATGTTATTTAAACTACAATTAAAACTCGTTCTGGCAAAACTCGCTTTATGATTATTAAAATAAAACAGTCCGTAAAAAGGGTTAAATATTGCTCTTAGTATCCCAAAATATAAATCCATTTGCACAGAATACGAACAAATCCGGAAAGAATTGTGGCGCAAGCCTTGGGTTGTATTTGCTAAGAAGCCTTTTGGAAGTCCAAAGTCTGTGGTGGAATATTTGGGCAGATACACCCATAAAATTGCCATTAGCAACCATCGAATCAAGAACATTGACAATGAAAACGTGACTTTTACTTATAAGGATTACCGAGTAGCGGGTGTGAAAAAACAAATGACACTCACGCATCATGAATTTATCAGGCGTTTTGCGTTGCATATTTTGCCCAAACGTTTTACTTCGTCAGTTCGCCCTTTGGGCTCGGGTGTTAAGATCCGGCATTACGGTTTTTTGAGCAGCACTTGGAAGCGACAAAAGCTGAAACTTTTACAGGAAAAACTTAAGGTAAAAGTTTTAGAAAAAGTAGAAAAGAAGCCCTTTATGCCTAAGTGTCCGTGTTGTAAAACAGGGAATTTACACCGAATAGCAGTCTTTGACCAGCGTGGTCCACCGGCTTGGTATCTTGGCGGTAGCCAAAACACCATTCCTTGTAAAAACTAAATTACGGGTAAGGGAACTTATGTTCACAAGTGAAGGAACACACGAAAAAAACCAAGCAGAAAACACTCCAAAAAAAAAGAGGCTCGCTTGCCTCTTGTAATTCTCTCTAAAATCTTTACGATAAGTGCATAGGTTGACGGACGTGGAATCGGTTCCGTTCAACCCGGGTTTACCTCATTGAATTTATTTTTGTTGGTATTCGGTGATTATAATTCATTGTTTGTGCTGCGCACGCAACGAACCCTAGCTGTTGGGCGATGTTTTAAAATTTAATATTAGGATTTATTTCCTGAAATTTTAGTCGATCTCTTTCAATATTGTCTATTATTTTAATGATATTCTCTTTTACGTTATAGTTTATTTCTCCTAAATATTTTATTTTTCCTGCCATAATCTCAAATTTAATATCAACAGGTATTTTTTTTGTTGATTGCATATAACCAGTATTTAAAAAAGCTTCGATTTCATAGATTCTATATTTTCCTGCAGTTTTAACAATGTTGAAAAGGTAAACATTTTTATCATCTTCTGTAAAATCGCCATTTGTACTTCCAAAAGTAATTTGACCAGGATTGTAAAGAAAGTTTGTTTTTTTTTCATTCAATTTATCTGCAAACATATTAGTTGATGTTTCGCTTTCTATTTGCACATAGTTTATTTTATAAACTGGTGAAATAGTTTTTCTGTTTTCAAGAGAAAAACTTCCTGTAATCATACCTTCTTTGGAGAAAGTATTCATTTCACTTTTCATTGAAGCTGACGGTGTCGAACAACTAAATAATATATTTGTAATAATTAAGATTGATAGATTCCTTTTATTTATTTTCATTTTTAGATATTAGTTGATTCTTCTTGTATTAATTTAAATGGTTAATCTGATTTTCTGTGAGTAAATATTGCCCAACTTGTATATACCCGATACAAAGTAGCGCTTATACATTCAATTTGGGTTGGCTTTACGCTATTTTATTTCGTTTTATCTGTTTTCAAATATATTAAAATTTTTTCTTACAAACTATCAAACCCACGTCATAATTTTGAATCCTACGACCCGCGTGAAGGATGGCAGTGGAGCTCTTTTATGGGCTGCCTTTTTTTGGCAGGCGATAAAAAGCGGGAACGTACAGCCTGACCCGTAGTTGCGAGGAGGGACGACGAAGCAATCTGGAGGGACACGCCCAAATTAGTTTCCTTTTCCAACCTGTGATTTTGTCAAATAACTGCCTAAAATTCAATCCCGAAGGTTCGGGACTAAAAACTTGTTTGGGTTGCAAAAATTTTATAATTTTGCAGTCCAATTTTATTATGTAAATTAAAGAAGAAGATGGATATCAAAAGAGTAGCAATAGACGCTGTGACGGAAACAATTGTAATGACTGTTGTTCACATGGATTACAAAGGACAAGTTGCAAAAAGAATAAACGAAAAAATGCCTTTGGCAACGGTTAAAGGATTTAGAAAAGGAGCTGTGCCTAAAGATCTTGTTGAAAAACAATACGGTAAAGCAATCAAACAAGAAGAAGTTCAGAAAGTGGTAGATTTAGCTTTGGAGCGTTTCGTACAATCAGAAAGATTAAACCTTCTTGGAACGCCACTTGCTAAAGTAAACGAAGACTTTGACTGGAGTGCTGAAGAATTGGTTTTTGAATATGAAATAGGATTGGTTCCTAATTTCGAATTGGATCTTGAAGCTAAAAATGACATCGTTAAATATGTGGTTTCAGCGGATGATAAAATGATTGAAGGCCAGTTGGAAAGAATCCAAAAACAATTTGGAACTGCAATTCCTCAAGAAGTTGTTGCTGCAGATTCAGATGTAACTGGAACATTCACTAACGAAGAAAAAGGAATTAATAACGCGACCACTATTGCTGCTGATCTTTTTAAAGACAAAGCGACTTTTGATTTATTCATCGGTAAAAAAGCAGGAGATGTTGTGACTGTAAATACTAAAGGTTTATTTGAAGACGACCACCAATTGATGGACGTGATGAAAGTAAGTCATGATGACGTTCACGGATTAGAGGTTGAAGTGAACTTCACAATCGAAGCGATCAACACGGCTGAATTAGCAGAATTGAACCAAGAATTGTTCGACAAATTGTTTGGTGCTGGAACTGTTTCTTCACTTGAAGAATTGAAAGCGAAAATCAAAGAAGATGCCGAAACTCAATTTGCACAACAAGCGGATCAAAAATTATTAGGGGATGTTACGGAGTTTTTGATCGAAAGCACCAAATTTGATTTACCTTCTGAATTCCTTAAAAAATGGTTGCAAACTGTAGGGGAGAAAAAATTATCTCCTGAGGAGGCTGAAGTTGAATATGCACGTTCTGAAAAAGGATTGCGTTTTCAATTGATCGAAGGTAGAGCTATGGCTCAATCTGACATCAAAATCACTTTTGAAGACTTGAAAACATTCACTACAAAAAACATCCGTCAGCAAATGGCACAATTCGGACAAACAAATCCTACTGACGAAGAAGTTCAAGGAATTGTAGCAAGAGTTTTGTCAAACCAAGACGAAGTGAAAAGACTTTCGGACCAAGTTGTTGCTGATAAATTATTGGAATTATTCAAAGAAAAAGCAAATCCTACCACTAAAGAAGTAACGTATGACGAATTTATTGCAGCGTCTTACGGAGAATAAATTTTAGTCGTAAAGTCAAATGTCATAAAGTCAAAAGTTGAAAAGACGGAAACAATTTCGTTAGTTGTTTCAAATTTCAAGATTCTATTACAAATATAAAACAATAAAAAATAGTTATATTTGAGCGTCAGAAAAAATATTTTTTGACGCTCTTTTGTTTCAATTAGTTGCGGGAGCCAATCCAGCTGTACGTTACAAGTTTTTTCTTCCGTTTTAGTTTTTTAAATTCCTGCAAGAGCTTCTTTCAGTCGCTTTGCAAGAATAAAAAAACTTAAAAACGGAATTCAAAAAGCTTTTTACTCCCATCTGGGCTACAAATAAGACATATTGACATCATTTGTAAATAGGTATGACCTTTGCATTAAAAGAAATAGACAAGATATAACGTAAAACTTAGAACAAAAAAATATGAACTACGGTAAAGAATTTAAAAAATTTGCTACAAAGGACCACGGCGTAAACTCTATGTATTACGATAAAATTGTAGGCGCAATGACTCCTAAAAACATGACTCCCTATATCATTGAAGAACGTCAGTTGAATATTTCACAATTAGACGTTTTCTCCAGATTGATGATGGACAGAATTATATTCCTTGGAACAGGAATAGACGACCAAATTGCAAACATCGTTCAAGCACAATTGTTATTCCTTGAAAGTGCCGATGCTTCTAAAGATATTCAAATTTATTTGAACTCTCCAGGAGGAAGCGTTTACGCAGGATTAGGAATTTATGACACGATGCAATACATTAAACCAGATGTAGCAACCATATGTACCGGAATGGCAGCTTCCATGGGAGCAGTGCTTTTATGCGCCGGTGCAGCAGGAAAACGTTCGGCATTGCCACATTCAAGAGTAATGATTCACCAACCATCAGGTGGAGCGCAAGGAGTAGCAACGGATATGGAAATCAACTTACGTGAAATGTTGAAACTTAAAGATGAGTTGTATAAAATTATCTCTCACCACTCCGGACAAACTTTCGATAAGGTTCATACGGATAGCGAACGTGATTATTGGATGATCGCCGAAGAAGCAAAAGCATACGGAATGATTGATGAAGTTTTAATAAGAGGATAAAAATATAGTCGAAAGTCTAAGGTCGAAAGTCTAAAGCAATGCTAGGAACTTTCGACTTTACGACTTTTGACTTTAGACTTAAAAGAATGGCAAAAGTAGTATTAGAGTGTTCGTTTTGTGGAAGAAAGAAGCCAGAAACCCAATTATTGATTGCTGGGATCAATGCACATATCTGTGATAAATGTATTGAACAAGCGCACGGGATTGTTCTTGAAGAAATAAAATCTAGTGGAAGTTCAAAGCTGGTTGGAGATTTGATTTTAAAGAAACCAAAAGAAATCAGAGCGTTCTTGGATCAATATGTGATTGGACAAGATCAAACTAAAAAGGTGATGTCGGTTGCGGTTTACAATCACTACAAACGTTTGATGCAACAGCAATTAGACGATGAGGTTGAGATTGAAAAAAGTAACATCATCATGGTGGGACAAACAGGAACAGGAAAAACATTGGTGGCTAAAACCATTGCAAAAATGTTGGATGTGCCTTTAGCGATTGTTGATGCGACAGTTCTTACTGAAGCAGGTTATGTTGGGGAAGATGTTGAAAGTATCTTGACACGTCTTTTGCAAGCTGCTGATTATGATGTGGCCAAAGCAGAACGCGGCATTGTATTCATTGACGAAATAGATAAAATTGCACGTAAAAGTGACAATCCTTCTATTACGCGAGATGTTTCCGGTGAAGGGGTGCAACAAGCATTATTGAAATTGTTGGAAGGAACGGTTGTGAATGTACCACCAAAAGGAGGACGTAAGCACCCGGACCAAAAATTTGTGGAGGTAAATACACAAAACATTTTGTTTATTGCCGGTGGTGCTTTTGATGGAATCGAAAGAATAATTTCGAAACGATTGAACCGTCAAGCGGTGGGTTATTCTACTTCAAAAAATGTGGACAATATTGACAAAGACAATTTGTTGCAATACATTATTCCAAAGGATATCAAAGATTTTGGTTTGATTCCAGAGATTATTGGTCGTTTGCCAGTTTTGACACACATGGATCCTTTAGATAGAGAAACCTTGCGTGCAATTTTGACACAACCTAAAAATGCGTTAATCAAACAATACGAGAAGTTGTTTTTGATGGATGATGTTGAATTCACGATTACCAATGAAGCACTGGATTTTATTGTTGATAAAGCATTAGAATATAAATTAGGCGCTCGTGGATTGCGTTCGTTATGTGAAGCTATCTTGACCGATGCGATGTATGAATTGCCTAGTTCTGATGATAAAGTATTAGAAATTGACGTAACTTATGCTAAAGAAACGTTGAATAAAAATTTATTGAAGCGTTTGGAGATTGCATCGTAAAAAATGCATTTTTCTTAAAAATATAAACCTGTTCATTCATTTGAACAGGTTTTTTTATGGGGAAATTACACTATTTGTTATTGTTCAAAAAAAGGAACATTATTATTTTTTATCAACGTCAGATTGTCGATTTTTGTACATTCTAAATCAATTATATATAAGATGCAAAAAGACGAGATAGAGGTAATTTTATTAAAAGTTTCTGGACAAGATAAACCGGGAGTCACTGCTGGTTTAACATCCATCTTGGCTACTTATGATGCTATTATTTTAGATATTGGACAAGCGGATATTCATGATACGCTTTCTTTAGGTATTTTATTTGAAATAAAAGCAGGTTCTTCTTCTGGTCCAGTTTTAAAAGACTTGTTATTTAAAGCATACGAATTGGGTGTCAAAGTCAAGTTTATTCCTATATCCATTGCAGATTACGAAATTTGGGTCAAAGCGCAGCGCAAACAACGCTACACCATCAATGTTTTAGGAGAAACCTTAACGGCTGTACAATTGGCGGCAGTAACCAAAATACTATCCAACCAAAATTTGAATATTGATGCAATTAAAAGATTAACCGGCAGGGTATCTATTATTGATAAAGAAGAATTCCCTCGTTCGTGCATACAATTGTCGGTTACAGGAACGATTGTCGACAAAACGTTTATGACCGCCAGTTTTATGGAAATTTCCAGAACGTTAGATGTGGATATTTCTTTTCAAGAAGATAATATGTACCGAAGAAACCGCCGTTTGGTGTGTTTTGATATGGATTCGACGCTAATTCAAACCGAAGTAATTGATGAACTGGCAGAGTTAGCGGGTGTGGGAGAGCAAGTTAGAGCAATCACAGAAGCAGCCATGAATGGTGAAATCGATTTTAGCGAAAGCTTCAAGCAACGCATGGCCTTGCTTGAAGGCTTGAGTGAAGAGGTACTGCAAACAGTTGCTGAGAATCTGCCTATTACTAAAGGAGCACATCGCTTGATGAAGGCCTTGAAATATTACGGTTATAAAACCGCTATATTGTCCGGAGGTTTTACGTTTTTTGGGAAGTACCTGCAAAAAGAATTAGGTATTGATTATGTTCATGCGAATGAATTGGAAATTAAAGACGGAAAATTGACAGGTAACTATTTAGGTGAAATTGTGGATGGTAAAAAGAAAGCGGAATACCTTCAGGCGATTGCTGATAAGGAAGGCATTCATATCAACCAAACTATTGCAGTTGGTGATGGTGCCAATGATTTGCCTATGTTGAATTTGGCAGGTTTAGGAATTGCTTTTCATGCTAAACCTACGGTAAAAGAAAAAGCAGAAAGTTCTATTTCCAGCTTGGGTCTCGACGGTGTTTTGTACCTGTTAGGCTATCACGACAGGCATATTGATATGATGGAGGAGTAAAATACTGCAGTAATTATAAAAAAAGGCTATCTATAAAGTGATTTTTGGATAGCTTTTTTTATGCTTTAACGGCAAACACTTTTTCAGGTTTTTCTGTTGTTTGTTTTTCGGGAGATTTACAAATTCCTCTGGCGCCACAACGCATTCTATGTGGTCCGCAGGAACTCAAGAAAATTCCTGTCAACAGGATATAAAGAATTTTTTTCATCTCATCATTTTTATACGCTTTGAAACTGCATACTTTTCAGTTGTTCCAAATAATCCCTTTGGTTTGATAATCTCGGAATTTTATGTTGCCCGCCTAGTTTGTCACGATCTTTTAGCCAGTCGTAAAATAAATTTTTTCGTGCTACATTGATCACAAGCGGATTCAAAGTCATATTGTTATAGCGTTTGGCTTCGTAATCGGAGTTTAAAGATTGTATGGATTCGTCTAATGCTTTCTGGAATTGTGATACATCAGCTGGAGGGTTTTTAAATTCAATCATCCATTCGTGAGCACCTTTTTCTTTGCCTTCCATAAATATAGGCGCAACGGTGTAATCAACTACTTCCGTTTGGGTTAGTTTGCATGCTTTGGCAATAGCCTGATCGGTATTTTCAACCATCAATTCTTCACCAAAAACATTAATGTGATGCTTGGTTCTTCCCGTCACCCGAATTCGGTATGGATTCAATGAGGTGAAACGAACAGTATCACCAATCAAATAGCGCCACAAACCAGAATTGGTGGTAATGACCAAAGCATAATTTTTGAACAATTCCACATCTGCTAATCGAATAACTTTTTGATCTGGTGTGCCAAAAGTATCCATTGGGATGAATTCATAGAAAATTCCGTAATCCAACATCAATAATAAATCACTGGAATTATTTAAATCCTGAATGGCAAAAAAACCTTCGGAAGCATTGTATATTTCGTAATATTTAAACTCTTTTTTTGGGAATATTTTTTGGTACTGTTCCCGGTACGGCTCAAAATTTACGCCGCCGTGAAAGTAAACTTCCAAATTTGGCCAAATTTCAAATAGATTTCCTTTTCCGGTTTCTTCGAGCATTTTATTCATTAAAACCAGCATCCAGGAAGGAACTCCGGCAAAACTGGTTACATTTTCGTTTTTTGTTTCGTTTATAATAGCAGCAATTTTAGTTTCCCATTCGCTCATCAAGGAAATTTTGTTGCTCGGGGTACTGCTATATTCAGCCCAAATAGGCATGTTTTCGATTAATATCGCAGATAAATCTCCAAAGAACGTATTGTTGTCTTCATAGATTTGAGAGCTTCCGCCAAGACGCAGGCTTTTTCCAAGAAACAGTTCTGAATCTTCATTATTATTCAAATACAAGCACAACAAATCCTTAGTGCCTTTATAATGACATCCTTCCAGGGCTTCGTTGCTTACGGGTATGAATTTGCTTTTGGCATTTGTGGTTCCACTGGATTTGGCAAACCATTTTATGGGAGTTTCCCAAAAAACATTCTGCTCACATTTACGGGTTCTTTCAATCAATGGTTGTAATTCTTCGTAAGTAGAGATCGGAATTCTATCGGCAAAAGTGGCATAGGAATGAATCGAAGCATAATCATATTGTTTGCCTAAAACAGTATTTTTAGATGACTGAATTAAATTCATGAGCAATTCTTCCTGAACCTCGTTTGGATATTTCAAGAAAAGTTCGATCTGATGGATTCTTTGTTTGAGAACCCAAGAGGCAAACGAATTGATTATGGTTAGTGGCATTTTTAAATTATGAATTATGAATTATGAGTTATAACTTTACCAAAAATAACAAAATTTGTTTAACTAGATGTGTTAAACGGGAAACTTTAATCACAATGACATACGAAGGTGTACTTACAAAAATGCAAACTGAATTTGGAAATCCAATTCAATATTACTTGGTTTTTGAGAATAGTTTTTTAAACGTGAATCAGTTGCTGAATAAAGAACTGGAAATCAATTTTGTGGGATATCAATGTTTGAATTGTGGCAAGAAGAAAAAAATATTCCGTCAGGGATTTTGTTATGATTGTTTCTATTCCAGTGCAGCTGTTGGGGATTGGATTATGAAACCGGAATTAAGCACTGCCCATCTTGGAATTCAGGATCGGGATTTAGCGTATGAAGAAAAAGTACAATTGCAACCGCATATTGTGTATCTGGCTTTGTCCAGCGAAGTCAAAGTAGGTGTTACCCGCAAGTCGCAAGTGCCAACCCGATGGATTGATCAGGGCGCAACCCAAGCCATTTCTATTGTAGAAGTCCCTAATAGATACTTAGCAGGAATTACCGAGGTAGCATTGAAAAATTATTATGCCGATAAAACCAATTGGAGAAAAATGCTGACTAACAATGTGGAGCAAATTGACTTAATCGCAGAACGATTGAAGGTTGAGAATCTTATTCCAACCGAAGTTCAGGAATATTTTTATGCGCAAAAAAACGATTTGTATGAGATGCACTTCCCCGTTTTGCAGTATCCAAATAAGGTAAACAGTTTGAGCTTAGATAAAACACCACAGTTTCAGGGGAAGCTTACCGGAATAAAAGGGCAATATTTACTTTTTGAAGACGGAACCGTTTTTAATGTCCGTGGTTCCGAAGGGTATATGGTTACAATTGCGGTTTAAGTAATATAATTTTGGGCGTATCCTTTTTTTAAAATAAAAATTTTAAAAAAAGGTCAGGCTGTCCGCTGTATCTTTTATTCCGCTGCGCTTCATAAAAGGATGCCGCTACCATCCTTTACGCACGTACAGCTACACGAAAACACCATGCAGACAAATCACAAACCCAATATTGCTAGCCAAAAAAAGAGGAATGTCATCACCTAAAATCCTCTTTATTATATTTTGTAAAGTTACTTTAGTTTACTTTTGTCGTATCTGCTGCTTTACTTTTCTTATTAAAAAATCCGTTTAATAATGCTGCGGCCTTAGATTTTACTTCTTCCTTAGTTACCGGAATTTTAGGAGTGGCCGTTTTTGTCGTGTCTCTTGGCTTTTTGTTTTTATTGATGTAATCCGTCAAAGCGGACGTTCCTTGTTTTACCAGTCTGTCTTTTTGTTGGTTTATGAGTTGAGTGGTCAATTTAGCTACCGCATTGTTGATGTCCGTTGTGATTTTTGGATTTGTAAAATTACCCACCAAAACAGCATTTATCGGAAAGCTTTCTAATTTTGCCGCATCTGCAGCAGATAATTTTGCTATTAAAGCATTGGCCTCTGAACCTAAATATTTAGCGGGAACATCAAATTTTAAATTATAATTCATGCTTTGGTCAAAACCGTGCGTTCCTCCAATGGTTGCCTTGATGTCTTTGTACTTGATATCAAAAGGTTTTACATTTACTTTTCCATCTTTGAACGTAACTGCCGCTTTCAAATCATTTAAATTGATTTTACTGACGTCAATGAATTTCAAGTTAGCACCTAAAGCGGTCAGCAAAGTCGAATTAGTTGAGTTTACAGTCGTGGAAAGCAGTTGTCCTAGTAAATCTCCAGTAAGGGTTTTCAAGTCAGGAGTCAGTGCTGTTGCATCAAGATTCCCGTTCAATTTGATGCTTGAATTTAATTTCCCGTTGATGATTCCGGAAATTGGAGCAATTTTTTTCAACAGATCCAGTTGGTTGAAGGATTGCGCAATATCAACTTGATTTAATCTTAAATCCATATTAAAAACCGGTGTTTTTCCTTTTGTGGAAACAGCTCCATTCACCGCAATAGTTCCCCCAAAAATAGATGTTTTTACATTTTCTAAAGTCACTTTTTCATCTTTCACAATCAGTTTTCCCGAAACATCTTTCAGAGTCAGATTATCATATAGCACCGTAGTCGCTTTTGCGGTAAGCGTACAATTTAAGAAAGCAGGAATCTTCATGGCATCTGCCTTTTTAGTTTTAGTTTTAGTCGTTTCACCAGTTGTCATAAAATCGTCAATGGCCAATTGTTTAGAATTCATATAAAAGTTTCCTTTCAATTCTTGATTTCTAAATATAAATCCATAAAAATTTTCTAAAATCCCTGTTACACTAATGTCGCTTTTTCCGGTAGTCGCATTCAGTTCTTTCAAATTGACTTGACTAGGATTAAATTGGATCAAGGCATTGCTGATGTTCATGGTTTTGCCGTTTTCATCCGCATAATTAAAACCCGATACACTCATGGTTCCCGCATTTTTAATGTTTTCATATTGACTTTTCTCTACTGATTGCATATCAAATTTTGTAGTCACATCAGCCTTTAAAATCCCGGATAATGGCTTATCGAGTTTTATAGGATACGCTTTAGAAAGATTGGACAAATTGATAGTTCCTTTTAACATGGCATCAACTAGTGCGTTTTGAGTAATGTTTTTGATGTTGGCTTTGGCATTAAAAACATCTTGATCTATCTTGAAAGAAAGTTGGTCAATATTGACATACGTGTCATTTAAAATTCCGGTTTCATTGGTGATTTTTGTGTCAATAATGATGTTTTGAACCGTTTTTGGTAAGTCAGGGTATTTAAAGGAAGCATTATGGGAAGCGATTTCTATATTAAATTTTGGCACTGTTGTGTCAGAATACAAACCTTTTGCAAAACCTGCCACAGTAAAATCACCGGTTGTTTTTACGTTGTCTAAGCGTGAGGCATAGGCTGCAGGAATTATTCCCAAGAAATTTTTGAAGGAGGAAGTAGGCGTTTTAAATTTTAAATCATACTGTTGACCGGCTTCCACCATTTGAATAAATCCATCAAATTCCAGCGGCAATTGGTTGATTAACGCTTTATTTTCTTTGAAGGTGTATTTACTTTTTTCTAAATCGATTCCCAAAACGGCGTCCAGAGTCAAAGCAACATTTTTCATGTAATTGACTTGTTCCATATCCAGCGATATTTTTGCAGTAGATTTGGTTACCAAATCTAATTTTTGGGCTGCAAAATCTCCAGTTCCTTCGTGGTTCAAACTGTCGACAACCATTTTTATTTTTGAACTTTCGTCAATATAACGAAATTTGAAATTTTCGATTTTATACTCTTGGATTTTTAAGGATAACGGACTGCTTGTTCCATCGGCTGCCGTTTTTTTCTCTTTCAATGCAATGTCATAATTCCCTAGTCCGTCTTTATTGAAAATGATATTGATTAATCCGTTTTTCGAAGTGATTCCGTCAATAACTATCGCTTCATTTTTGCCTTTAAAAAGTTCCTTAATAGACATTTTTAAATTCAATTCGCCCAGTGATAGCAATGTGTCGCCTTCAAAAGGAGCTTTGTTTATGATGACTAGTTTTTCCAGTGTTACATTTGCATTAGGAAAATTTTTGAATAAGCTTAAATCCGCTTCTGCAAAAGTGACTTTGGCATCTACCTTTTCATTGATGACTTGAGAAATTTTGGCTTTTATTTGGTCTTTAAACAGAAAAGGAGCTGCAAATAAAGTCAAGACGAGCAGGATAACTAGTATTCCGATGATTTTTAAAACTTTCTTTAGCATGATTTGAATGTCTTTAGATTTATATCTTTGGCAAAAATGGTGCCTTGTATTCCTTTACAAAAATAGTATTTTTAGGACAGTGTAACTTTTATGGTGTTTTTATAAACAATACTTTAACTATAATGTATGAAAAAATCCGTTTAAGCAAATGCAAAAACGGATTTAATAGCAGCTTTATCTTTTTCTTTAATGCATGTTAATTTCAAACGGCATTAAGGCTTGAACACCTTTTTGCATTTGTATTTTTTTAATTTCTTGCATAATACGATAATTTTCTTCCCCTATTTCTTCTTTTATAAAATCTGCTTTCGATTTTGCAAAAGGAAGATTTGCTAAAAGATCATCAAAGTTTTTCTCGTATTCTGGATAATTTTGAGTGCTGTAATTTTTTGTTTTCCCCAAGGAAGCCGCTTTCGCAATAGCATCGTCTAATCCTCCAATTTTATCTACGAGTCCAATTTTCAAGGCTTCTGAACCTGTCCAAACTCTACCTTGCGCAATAGCATCTACTTGTGCAAATGTCATCTTGCGTCCTTCAGCCACATGGGTTACAAAAGTTTTGTAAATGTGTTCCACACCTTCCAGCGTAACTGCTTTGAAGTTTTCATCAATGGGAACAAAAGGACTGTAATTGGCGGAATTTTCATGTGTTTTAACCTGTTCCGTATATATTCCTATTTTAGTTGCTAATGGCGTAAAGTTTGGCAATATTCCAAAAACACCAATGGAACCAGTGATTGTGTTCGCTTCAGCAAATATAGTGTTTGCATTACACGCAATATAATACCCGCCTGAAGCCGCATAATTACCCATAGAAACGACTACGGGTTTTACTTTTTTAGTCAGTTCAATCTCTCTCCAGATTAAATCTGAGGTCAAAGCACTTCCGCCCGGACTGTCAATGCGAAGTACAATTGCCTTTACATTTTTGTTTTTTCGAGCTTCTTGTAACGAGCGACGCATTGAACCTTCACCAATCACATTGACATCTCCTTCGCCACCCATAATTTCTCCTTGGGCATAAATAATGGCAATTTCATCCGTGCTGTCAGAACTTTGGGAAGTGGTAGCGATTTTCTGTGCATAATCAATTACAGATACTTTGTTGTATTCCTTATCTGTAGTTACATTAAGCACTTTTCGTATGGCATTATGGTACACATCTTCATAAGCAATGATATCTACTAATTTTTGGTTTTTTGCCATTTCCGGAGTTCTTGCAAGAAGTCCGTTGGCAATTTCATTTAATTTAGCCACAGAGATATTTCTGCTTTTAGCAATGTCAGTGGTGATGGAGTTCCAAACAGAATTCAGTAAAGCTGTCGTTTGTTCTCTATTGGCATCACTCATTTTATTTTCTAAAAACGGCTCCACAGCACTTTTGTATTTTCCATGGCGGATTACTTCCATTTTTAGCCCTGATTTTTCCTGAAAGTCTTTAAAAAACATAAGTTCAGCAGAAAGTCCTTTGAAATCCATATCTCCCACAGGATTTATATAAATGGGACTGGCCACAGAATTTAAGTAATATTCTTTTTGCGAATAGGAGTTGGCGTAAGCCATGACGAATTTTCCTGATTTTTTAAAGTGTTCCAAAGCATCTCTCAAGGCCTTACTCTGAGCCATTCCTAGCGATGAAACATTGTTCAATATAGAAATTCCTTTGATATCATCATCCGTTTCAGCCGCTTCAACGGCATTGATAATATCAGATAAACCTACTTTTTTGTTTTCTGAAAAAATAGTCATCCACGGATCTTTGTATTTCCCGGCATAATCATTCTGTATGTCTTCTAAATTCAGTTCAATAACAGAATTGTCTTTTATCGTAACGCCTTCAGATTCACCGCCAAAAATGGCTCCAACAAGGATTATTCCAAAAAAGAATAACATGAAGAAAACAAAAATACCTATAATAGTCGCTAATACATTTCCTAAAAATTTCATAATTATATTTTTTTTATAAGTCGTACAAAACATTGAAATGTTACAAGCCGTGGGGGAAAATCCCAAGTTTGATTAGCAACACCGGATACAAATATATTGCTAATTCTAAAATTCTTTAGTTAATTTGCATCTAATTATGAAATCACAGCATCAGGTCATTTTATCGATAGGAAGTAATCAGGGGAATCGATTGGAAAATATCGAACATTGTTTACAAGTAATACATCAGGAAATAGGGACGGTAATCAAAGTTTCTAAATTATATGAAACTCCTGCTTGGGGTTTTGAAAGTGACGCTTTTTATAATTGTGCATTGGTTTTGCATACTTTTAATTCGGCTCATAAAGTGCTAACACAGATTTTAAAAGTGGAAAAACGATTGGGACGTTTGCGAACAAAGGCGCAGGGGTATCAATCACGAACAATTGATGTAGATATGATTGCTTTCGACTCGGAAGTTATTACTACTGAAAAACTCCAAATTCCACATCCCTTAATGCAGAACAGGAATTTTGTTTTGTTACCCGTGCAGGACTTAAATTTAGATTGGAAGCATCCCATTCTTCAAAAAAATATTTCGGAATTATTGGCTTTGTCTCCAGATGAAAGTGTTTGTACAGTCGTTCAGAATTTAGTGAATCCTTTGCAGAATGTTCCGTTGGAGCAATTTAATTATGTTGCTTTTGAAGGGAATATCGGAGCAGGAAAAACAACTTTGGCTACTAAAATTTCTGAGGATTTTAATGCAAAAACAGTATTGGAACGTTTTGCAGATAATCCTTTCTTACCTAAATTTTACAAAGATCAAAATCGGTATGCGTTTCCACTTGAAATGTCATTTCTTGCAGATAGATACCAGCAATTATCAGATGATTTAGCACAATTTGATTTGTTTAAAGACTTTCTGGTTGCCGATTATCATATCTTTAAATCGTTGATTTTTGCCAAAATAACATTGGCCGAAGATGAATATCGCTTGTATCGCAATCTTTTTGATATCATTTACAGAGAAATGCCAAAACCGGACTTGTATATTTATTTGTATCAAAATTCCGAAAGACTGCTACAAAATATTAAGAAACGTGGCAGAAGCTACGAACAAAAAATCCCGGCTGAATATTTGGATAAAATCAACAGTGGTTATCTGGATTACATTAAATCCCAAACCGATTTGAATGTGCTGATTATTGATGTTTCTGATCGGGATTTCGTAAAAAATCAAGCAGATTATTTGTATATTTTAGAAGAAATCCAAAAGAAAATTAAGGTTTAAAATTTGAAAATTATCTTTTTAGCGAAAAGTGACCTTTTTTTTCTCTGCCATCTTCCAGTTTTAAGGTGAACCAATAATCATCTGCAGGTAAAGGGATTCCGTTAAAGGTGCCATCCCAACCCAGATTTACTGAAGGAATCCATTGTTTTATAAGTTTTCCGTATCTGTCATAAATGTAGATAATGGATTTTGAATTAAAAGTTTCATTCACTCCTTTTATATTCCAATAATCATTATAGCTATCACCGTTTGGTGTAAAAAAATTCGGCACACCTACAATTACAATTTCTTGAAAAACAGGACCGCATCCATTCTTGTCATTAATATAAACAATATGAACTCCAGCTGGAACATTGGTAAAGAAGTTGGAGTCTTGCCAAAATCCATTGGGTTCATCAATGCTGTATTCATAACTTCCTTTGCCTGTTACTTCTATGGTTACTGTATTTATATCGGTTAAATCTACAATATCAATACTTTTGATATGTGCCAAATCAGAAGCGGTAACTTTTATGGCTCGAATTCTACTGCAACCTGACCTATTTGTTACTTGGGCAGCATAATTTCCTTCGGCGTTTACTGAAAGAATTGGGGCTATTTCACCAATCAAGATAGTTTCGTCTTTTGACCAAATGTAGGTGTAATTGCTTGTGGGAGACCCATCCTGAATCCCAGCATCCAGAGTTACAAAAAAACTGGGAAGATTAGAACAAACCAATTCATTTTCACTACCATTGGCATTCAAGTTAATTTTCGGTATTGGATTAACAACAAATTTTAATATCGTCGATGCAGTGCAAGTTGTATTTAATGGATTTTCAACAATTGTAGTAATATTTTGAGTAGCGGTTATAAAAGGATTAGGCAATGGACTTGGTAAAAGGACATTATTTTGGTCATAATATTTGATAATCATTCCTGTTTGTCTGCCTAAAATGGTGGATTCGAATGTTGAGGAGTCAAAGGCAAACTTCCCATCTTGATTTATTGGGTTCGCTTCATCATCGCAAGCTGTTATCAAAGACGGAGAAATAGAAAATGCTTTTGGAGAAACATCTACGACAAAATTTATTATAGTTTTCTCAAAACATTGTTGCGGCGTGTTATTAGTTATCACAGCTTTAATGGATTGCGAAGTGGAAAGAAAATTTACCGGAAATGGACTCATGATCAAATCACCGTTGGCATCTTTCAAAGGATTATTGGTTTGATCGAAATAAGTAACCGTTACGTTGTTTTGGCCTTTTAATAAATCAGATTCAAGTGAGGAAGTGTTGAATAAAAATATTCCATCGTTGTTATCATCACATTGTCTTGGAATTGCAACAGAATTAGCAATAGGTAAAGCCTCGACTTTTAGAGTAATATAAGGCCCTAAACCAACGCAAGCGTTATCTAGACTACTTTCAACCCGGACCCAAATATCTTGAGAATCGCGATAACCAATATTTCTGTAATTTGAAATATCCGCAATCACATTGAGTTCGGCTAAGGCATCAGCTTGGTTTCTAAAATAGTTTATAGTGTAAACTTGATTTATGGGGAGTTGAGTTTGTATAGTGGCTTTTGTCCAAGAGAAATCAAAAGTTGCAATTCCGTCTCTATTATTGTTAATAACGTCTAAAAAATCATCACAAACAGGAGGAACTGTGATTTTATAGGAAGAAAGAAGATTGGTAGCTGGGACTTTTAATGTTAATTTGGCAACGCTATAACAACCGCTAATTTTATTGGCAACTCTCGCCCAAACATTCATTGTCGATGCTGTTGTGTTTTCGAAAGCCAAATCATTTGAAATTAAATCGGTTGAAAAACCACTACTAGCTCCTGATTGTGAAGTATAATAAGTAAAAAGTTCATTGGTATAATTTGCGGAAATTAGTTTGTTATTTACTGTCAAATTAAAAAGAGTCTTTCCGTCAGAAATCAAGTCAGTATCGCATTGAATAATTGTAACATCGTTGACAATTGGCAAAGGATTAACAACAAAATTCAAAGTTGTAGTTGCGGTGCAGTTTGTGTTTGCTGTATTTGTTACTGTTACTAAAATATTTTGAGTTGCAGTTACAAATGGATTTGGGAGTGGACTTGATAATGGATATCCATTTTTATCAAAATAGTTAACCATCATTCCGGTTTGTCCTTTTAGAATGAAAGCTTCAAATGTAGCAGTGTCAAAAGCAAATTTACCATCTTGATTTAATGGATTTGGTTCGTCATCACAAGTTGTGGTTAAGGATGCAGGAACGGCAAAAGCTTCGGGTAAATCGTCTGCGATAAATTTAATAGTTGTTTCTTTAGAACAGTGTAAAGAATAATTGTTTGTCAAAACAGCTTTTATGGTTTGTGATGTTGTTGTGAAACTAGCAGGAAAGGGACTAGTTACCAAATTTCCGTTTGAATCTTTTAGCGGATTATTATTTTGGTCAAAATAAGTGACGGTTATGTTTGTTTGATTTCCTAATAAAGTTGTCTCAAGAACAGCAGTATTAAAAGTGATTATTCCATCTTGATTGTCATCACATTGTCTAGGAATTATTACCGGATTTGCAATCGGCAATGGATTTACAGTTACTATAATTGGAGTTCTCGGAGTACAGCCGTTATCAATATAATAGGTTGTGGTGGTATAAAGTGGAGGAGTTGTAAAACTATTACCAGTCCCAAGAGAAACTCCATTTGTTTCAGCATCATACCAGTTTATTGTTCCAGTTGTAGAACTTGCTTGAAGTGTACATGTCGCTGAAGCACAAATAGGGCTTGGTGTTGTCGTTGTAATTTTTGCGATTGTAATTGTAGTACTTGTTGAAATTTGAAGTACAGGATCTTCGGGCATACCGCCGTATTCAACTATGTAACCATTAGGGTAGTAGTTCCCTGGTGGATCTCCTTGTTCCGGAAGATCGTTCCAAGTCCCTGGGTTTCCTACTGCCGAAGAAGTTATGTGAGCGTAATCTTCATTATTTCTGGAGTCATTTGGTTCGTTAGGTGAGTTCCAATTGGCATAATAAAAAGGAGCTGTTGTTGTTCCGTTATTTTTTCCCATCCAGAAAGTAGTTCCTGCTTCTGGTCCAGTAACCCATTTCCATGTTCCTTCAGTTTCGGCATCACTTCCGCCAATCCATCCTGTTCCTGGTGCTTGAGCTCCGGCTAATTGTGCTTCATCAGCGACTGTTAAAGTGGCTAAATAACCTTGTAGGCCATAATATCTTTTGACTGCGGCTTCATTTCGGGCTCTTGTCCAATTAATGCCAGAAGAAGCAACATATTCATAATAATGACCATTGCTGGGCAAGTAACTAAGTTGTCCTGTTCCTAAGCTGATTGAAAAAGTCCTATTTCCTGATGGAGAAGTATTGTTATTGTAGAATTTAATATCTTTGATTGCAGCTTCAAAATCAGCATAAGGAATTTTGCCTCCAGTTGTGCTTGACAATTTCAGCATTCCTTCTGATACAATCCAATTGTATGAAACAGATGGGTGAGAACCTGTTAGCGTTAATAAATCTCCAGCAGTATACCCAGAAGAAATTTGAATTGTAACAGCATCAGTAGTTGGTTCATCGGGGTCAAAACTAATATTTATTGTTTTTACAATATTTAATGAGGTTCCTGGACAATAAATTTGATTTCCTGTTGCTTTAATTACAGGGGGATCAATTGCATAAGCTGTCTTTGTTATGAAAAGTGAAAGTGCTAGAATTATTTTAAAAAAAACAGTTGTTTTCATTCTATAAAAGTACTAATTTTCTATTTTGGCCAATTCATTTTTTGAAATAAATCCCAAACCACAATGCCGGCACTTACGGAAATATTCAAAGAATGTTTGGTGCCTAGTTGTGGGATTTCGATGGAGCCATCGCATAATGCAACCGCTTCCTGTGAAACTCCGTAGACTTCGTTCCCAAAAACCAAAGCATATTTCACTCCTTTTTTAACTTTAAAATTTTGAAGAAAAACGGCACTTTGTACTTGTTCTATAGCTAGCGTGATAACGCCTTCTGTTTTTAATTTTTCGATAACTTCAAGAACATTATCCTGATGTTGCCAAGTTACTGTTTCAGTAGCACCAAGGGCTGTTTTATGGATTTCCTTGTGTGGCGGTGTGGCGGTGATGCCACATAAAAATATTTTCTCGACTAAAAAGGCATCGGCAGTTCTAAAAACAGAGCCAATATTATGCAGGCTTCGAATGTCATCTAATACCAAAATAAGGGGTGTTTTTTCAGATTGTTTAAAACCCTCAACGGATTTTCGATCCAGTTCACTATTTTCGAGTTTTCTCATGTGTGTAAAGTATTCAAAAAAAAAGCTTCCGAAATGAATGGAAGCTTTTTTATGTATTCGTTAAAATTTTAGCTTTTTGCAGGTTGTGCTGCTAAAACGTTTCCTTTTATCGTCAATGTTTTATTAGGAACAGTAGCATTTGTTGTCAACGTAACGGTTTTTGTAAATGCCTGACCTGCTCTTGAAGTATCATATTTTACTCCAATAACTCCTTTTGCACCCGGGGCGATTGGCTCTTTTGGATACGTTGGCACGGTGCAACCACAAGAACCTTGAGCATTAGTTATGATTAAGGGTTTGTTGCCGTTGTTAGTGAATACAAATTCACGGCGGCCCTCAGCGTTGTGTGCTATAGTACCATAATCAATGGTTTCAGTTACAAAAACCATTCCTGCTCCATTTACTTTGGCAAGTGTGGCGCTAGTCGCTTTTATCTTTTTTGATGTTTCTTGTGCATTAGAAGTCGTTATTCCTAAAACCACTAGTAATGCGAAGGCAATTATTTTTTTCATGTGTGTTTCAATTTAATAGAGTCACAAATCTAAAAAAAATAAATAAATTAGGCCTTAAATATTTCTTAAAAAAAAGGTTAATTTTTTAAGGAGGTTATTTATGTGCTTTAAAATCTATAAATTCGCTGATATTTTTTCATTTTTAAACACAAATACAATTGGCATCTAAAGATAAAGAAGTTAAAGAAACTCCGTTAATGAAACAGTACAACGAGATCAAAAGGAAGTATCCGGATGCGTGCTTGTTGTTTCGTGTTGGGGATTTTTATGAGACATTTGGGGAGGATGCTGTTCGTGCCTCTAAAATATTAGGAATTGTATTGACCAAGCGTGGAGCGGGCTCTGAAACCGAGACGGCTCTTGCCGGTTTTCCGCACCATTCCTTGAATACCTATTTGCCAAAATTAGTAAAAGCAGGACTTCGTGTAGCGATATGTGATCAGCTCGAAGATCCAAAACTGACTAAAACCATCGTGAAACGCGGCGTGACTGAACTTGTAACTCCCGGTGTTTCCATGAATGATGAGGTTTTACAGTCTAAAACGAATAATTTTTTAGCAGCTGTTTTTTTTGCCAATAAATCCATAGGGATTTCATTTCTGGATGTGTCTACCGGTGAATTTTTGACGGCACAAGGCAATGCGGAATATATTGACAAACTCTTACAGAATTTTAATCCCAGTGAGGTTCTGATTCCAAAAAATAATAAAAATGATTTTCGGGAGATTTTCGGAGACGACTATCATAGTTTTTATCTGGAGGATTGGATTTACAAAGAAGACTATGCATTCGAGACCTTAACCAAGCATTTTCAAACGGTGTCTTTGAAAGGATTTGGAATCGAAGACCTGAAAGAAGGAATTATTGCTTCAGGAGCGATTTTATATTATTTATCCGAGACGCAGCACAATCGGGTGCAGCATATCACCTCGATTCAACGCATTGCCGAAGATGCTTATGTCTGGATGGATCGTTTTACGATTCGCAATCTGGAATTATACCATAGTTACAATCCCAATGCGGTGACATTGCTAGATGTTATTGATAAAACGCTTTCACCAATGGGGGGACGTTTGTTGAAACGTTGGTTGGCATTGCCACTGAAAGACAGTGCTAAAATAAAAAGTAGACATGAAGTAGTTTCGTATCTAAAAGACAATCAGGACGTCCTGAAAAACATCCAAAATCAAATCAAGCAAATTTCTGATTTGGAACGTTTGATTTCGAAAATTGCCGCCGGAAAAGTCTCGCCTCGCGAGGTTGTGTATCTAAAAGAATCATTAGATGCGATTATTCCAATAAAAACCTTGGCGCTGGAAAGCCCGCAGGAAGCTGTAAAAGTAATTGGTGATAGTTTGCACAACTGTGAATTGTTGCGTGAAAAGATAAAAACGATTCTCAATCAAGATGCTCCTGTGGCTATTGCCAAAGGGAATGCGATTGCCAAAGGGGTCAATGCAGAGTTAGATGATTTGCGGGCAATATCAACTTCCGGAAAGGAATTTTTGGACGGAATCGAAAAACGAGAATCGCAGTTGACAGGAATTTCCTCGTTGAAAATATCTTTTAACAACGTTTTTGGTTATTATATTGAAGTACGAAACCTGCATAAGGATAAAGTTCCTGCGGAATGGATTCGGAAACAAACTTTGGTTAATGCAGAGCGTTATATTACGGAAGAATTAAAAGAATACGAAACTAAAATACTCGGTGCCGAAGAGAAAATCCATAAGATAGAAGTAGAGTTATTTGAACAATTGGTGAGTTGGATTGCCACGTATATAAAACCCGTTCAAATGAATGCTAATTTAGTAGCGCAACTGGATTGTTTGTGTTCTTTTACCCAATTGGCCATCGAAAATAAATATATTTGTCCGGAACTGGACGAAACATTCGAACTGGAAATCAAAAACGGAAGACATCCTGTTATCGAAAAACAATTACCACTTGGCATGCCTTATATTGCTAATGATGTTTTCTTGGATAGAGAAACGCAGCAACTGATTATGATTACGGGTCCAAATATGTCTGGAAAGTCAGCCATTTTACGTCAAACCGCTTTGATTGTACTCTTATGTCAAATGGGGAGTTTTGTCCCTGCAGACAGCGTGAGAATGGGAATTGTCGATAAGATATTCACTAGAGTAGGAGCAAGTGATAATATTTCGATGGGAGAATCTACTTTTATGGTCGAAATGAATGAAACAGCTTCCATTTTGAATAACATTTCGGATAGGAGTTTAGTCCTTTTGGACGAAATTGGGAGAGGAACGAGTACGTATGACGGTATTTCAATCGCATGGGCAATTGCGGAGTTCTTACACGAACATCCTTCAAAACCCAAAACATTATTTGCAACGCATTATCACGAGTTGAATGAAATGAGTGAATCACTGCCAAGAATTCAGAATTATAATGTTGCTGTCAAAGAATTGAAAGATACCGTGCTTTTTATTCGAAAATTGGTAAAAGGAGGAAGTGCCCATAGTTTTGGAATACATGTGGCAAAAATGGCCGGAATGCCTCAAATCGTTATTTTGAAAGCACAGAAGCTTTTAAAAAAATTAGAAAAGAATCATTCCAGCGATGCGCTGAACGGGATTAAGGCAGCAAAAGATGGCTCGAGCCTGAAAGGCGAACAGGCGGAGCAAATGCAAATGAGTTTCTTTAATCTGGATGATCCTTTATTGGAAGAAATTAAAGAAGAGATCCTAAATCTCGATATCAATACCATTACGCCTATGGAAGCGCTGATGAAACTCAATGAAATTAAAAGAATGCTGACTAGAAAATGATTTTATTTGTTTTAAAGTTTAGGTTATCAGAACGTTAACTTTAATCTGTGAATTTTTCATAAAAAAGGCTTGTGTAATTCAATAAATGTCTTAAATTTGCATCCGCAATACAGAACAAGTATCGCGGTTCTTTCTAAGAATTGAAAATGCGAAAATAGCTCAGTTGGTAGAGCGCGACCTTGCCAAGGTCGAGGTCGCGGGTTCGAGCCCCGTTTTTCGCTCGACACCACATAATGCTCGGATGGTGAAATTGGTAGACACGCTGGACTTAAAATCCAGTGAACAGCAATGTTCGTGCGGGTTCAAGTCCCGCTCTGAGTACTAAACCGCTTCAACTGAAGCGGTTTTTTTTGTTTTATGGTTTTTAATAAAACTAAATCTGTTGGAGCCAATATCAACTCCTTGCTTTTTCGTGATTCATAATTTGAATTTTTGTTATTTTAATAAACTATGGGAGCTTTCGTAATAAGTAAACGATATAATGACGAATATAAATTTGTTTTTACTTCCAGAAAGGGGAAAATAGTTTTTACAAGTTTGAGTTATGAACTGAAATTTGAGTGTGAAGAAGATATTGAAAAATTTAAAGCAGCAATTGAAACTGCTGACTTTTTAAAATTTAAGTCTTCCGGTGGGAAGTTCTATTTCAAATTGATAGTAAGTGGTAATCATTTCGCAACAAGTAGAAAATATACCACATCGTTGCGTTTGCAAAAAGGAATTGACGAAATTATTCGGTATGGCTCAATTTCGGAAATACTAGACTTTTCAGCAAATGATTTTGTTTTTATCGAATGAATCTTTAAATAAAGACATAAAAAAAGAGAATCTCGGCTAGTTGCTGAGACTCTCTTTTTTGCTTTTGAAAATCTGTTTCTCGAAAGAGGAGGTTTTGCAAATTAAAAAAGCCATCTCGCATAGCGGATGGCTTTAAAATTTTTAGAATTTGAGTTCTAATTATTTTTTTGCAGCTTCAGTAGCAGCAGCTTCAGTAGCAGTTGCAGCAGAATCAACAACAACAGCAGCAGAGTCAACAACAACAGCAGCAGAATCAACTACCATAGCAGCAGAATCAACAACAGCAGCAGCGTCTTCAGCAGGAGCGTCAGCTTTTTTACATGATACAACAGTCAAAACAGCAACAGCAGCTAAACTTAAAAATACTTTTTTCATCTTAATTTAATATAAAAGGTTAATTATTAATTCTTGGCAAAGATATAAATTTTTTAATATGTAAAATATTTTTTTATTTTTTTTTTAAAAAATATTATTTTTTATGCACGCTAGGATAAAAAGCAAATAGTGTGCCAGTCAAAGTAAATATTTAAGAAACGTTTAATATTGGTGCTATACTCTCGTTTTTTTTGCTATTTTTATTTTAAGTTTTTCTTTTTCAAGGAGTTGGTTTTCTTGGGGTGAACTAATTTTAATTCGGTGATTAAATTTTTTGCACCTGCGTATTTATCGATAATGAACAAAACATAGCGGATGTCTACCATGATATTTCTGCAGATACTGGGGTCGTAATAGAGGTCGCTCATTGTTCCTTCCCAGACCCGGTCAAAATTAAGTCCTACTAAGTTTCCGGAAGCATCAATCGCAGGGCTTCCTGAATTGCCCCCGGTAGTATGATTGGTGCCAATAAAGCAAACTGGCATTTTACCATTTTCGCTGTACGGGCCATAATCTTTTGTGTTGTAGAGGTTCACTAGTTTTTCAGGAACATCAAATTCATAATCTCCCGGAATGTATTTTTCCATAACACCATCTAAATAGGTTATTGGAGTGTATACAGTAGCATCTTTAGGCTCATATCCTTTTACTTTTCCATAGGTTATTCTCAAAGTACTGTTGGCATCTGGAAAAATCCTGCTATCCGTGTTTAATTCTAACAGCGCTTTCATGTAAGTACGTTGCAGTGCTGTAATCTTCACGTTGATTTCGTCATATTTTGGAGCTACTTCTTTACCGTATTTATCGGCTATTTCTTTAACTAACAGGAATCCGGGGTCGTTATTTAAATTTGTTAAAACAGTTCCGGCGTCACCTGACAGCAATTCTATTAGGCCGGCATAATTTTGAAGTTTGGATTTAGTATATATTTCCGAGGCCAAATTCCCTGCATTAACGTTGACCAAACTTTGCGGTAAAAATTGTTTTGGAGATTTTGTCGCATACAATTCGATCAATTGTTCAAAAACTTTTTCATCTACAGTTGAATTGAAGTTTTTATAAAAATTAGCCAATCCGGGTATTAAATTATTTTTTCGGTCTGTAAAAGATTGTTCTCCTTTGGCTTTATACACTTGTTCTAATTGGTATAACTTGTATCCAGTACTGAGCAATTCCGTATTGCGCAGAACTACTTCCGTAAAATAGTCTCTTGCTAGCGCATAAGGAGCTATTTCTGTGTAGTTTTTGTCAAAATCAGCCAATACTGTTTCATATTCTTTTTCTTTGCCTGCTTTTGTTATTTTTTGTTGAAACGTTTTCTCAGATTCTCTTTTTACAGTAACTGCATTTGATTTTTTTAATCCTTGTGTCTCGCCAATCCATTTTTTCCAATAATTAGCAGTACTTGCATATTTTGAGGCGTACTGAATTTTGATGGCGTTGTCTTTTCGCATAAAACTATCAGCTATTTTCAGGGCTTTGTCTCTGATTTCGATTTTTGCAGGATTCAGTTCGGTTATAATTTGCTCAATTGCAACAGCGGGTAAATATTCGTTTGTTTTGCCCGGGTATCCAAAAACCAATGTAAAATCATCCTCGGCTACGCCATCCAGTGAAATAGGCAAGAAGTGTTTGGGGGTGTAAGGCACGTTGTCTTTTGAATATGCAGCCGGACGATTGTTTTTATCGGCATAAATTCTAAACAAAGAAAAATCGCCAGTGTGACGTGGCCAAACCCAGTTGTCAGTGTCAGAACCAAATTTTCCGATGGCAGTAGGTGGAGCGCCAACCAAGCGCACATCCGTAAAGGTTTCCGTGACAAAAAGCATGTATTGATTGCCTTCGTAAAACGTACGAATTTTATTTTCCTGCCAATTTTCCTTTGGCAACAAATTAGACAATGCCGTAATGTTCTCTTGAATTTTCTTTTGTTTTTCGGCTTCACTACTAAGGGAAGCAGTGCCTTCCAGAATCGATGTGGTTACATCCTCAATTTTTACCATAAAAGTAACTGTCAAACCTTCATTTGGTAATTCATCTTCCATTTTGTATGCCCAAAAACCATCTGTCAGATAATCATGGTCAACGGTAGAATGCGATTGAATTTGAGAAAATCCACAATGATGATTGGTCAGGATTAGTCCTTTTGGAGAAATAACTTCAGCGGTACAGCCACCGTTAAAATGAGGTACAGCATCCTTGATGCTGGATTGATTCACATCATAAATGTCTTTGACGGACATTTTCATGCCAAGATTTTTCATTTCAGTTTCATTCATTCCTTTTAGCAACGAAGGAATCCACATGCCGCCTTGCTGGGCTTGCATCTGAATGACAAATAGGACTAAGAATAATTTTAAAAATTTCATAGTATTAAATTTAGAGTGTAATTTTATATGATTTTGTACTTCATTAATTGTCTGTTGTGCGATTCAAAACCGCTGGCGAGATACATTTTTTGTGCTTTTTCATTGTGCGGTTCCACTTCCAGATAAAGCAACTGTAACGATAGTTTACGACTTTCAGTTGTAATAAATGCAATGGCTTCGTTACCAATCCCTTTTCCACGTGCTTTTTCGGTGACATACAATTCGTCTAAAAAAGCAATTCTTCCTTGGTGTTCAAAACTAAAAACAAAGGTTAGAATAAGATAGCCCACAATTTCGTTGACGGATATAATGAGCCATGCTTTTCCTAAATTTTCATTGGAAATAAATTCTTGAAATAAAGTTTTGGACACATCAACAGAAATGGGATAATTATCTATGGCATAAAATTCCTGCATCAGCGAGACAATGGTTTCAATATCAGTAGCAACCAGAGGTTTAAATTCAATCATTCAAAATATGGTTTAAAATAATGGTGGTGGCGCCTTTATTCATTTGTACAAAAGTGCTGGATATATGACCTTTTTCCTGTCGGATATCATCATTATGAATCAGGTTTTCAAGGGCTTCGTCCAATTCTTTTTGGTTGTTGACGGCAACACAGGCCTCCATATTGACCAAAGCAATTGCTTCTGCAAAATGCGAATAGTTGGGGCCAATAAGGATTGGAACACCAAAAGTTGCCGGTTCTAAGACATTATGAACGCCGGGATTCCCAAAACCGCCACCCACATAGGCAATATCCGCATAACTGTATATTTTTGTCAAAAGACCAATGGTGTCAATGATAAAAACATCGAAATCCTGTAGGGACAAGTCGCGACTTGTCCCTACAGTCTCCATTTCAGAGAATAAAATAGTTTTTTTGGTAATGCTGTTTTTTAAATTCTGAATTTGTTCCTCCTTTATATTATGTGGCGCAATAATAAATTTGACATTGAAAGTATTCGAATTTATAAAATTCACTATTAAATCTTCATCTTTTGGCCACGAACTTCCCACGACAATAGTGAGTGTGTTGTTTTTAAAATCAGAGATAAAATCCAACGAATTGTCTTTTTCTAAAATTGTAGCCACTCGATCAAATCGGGTGTCGCCAGAAACAGCAACGTCTGTTTTGCCTAACTGCTGCAGTAATTTTTTGGAAGTTTCATTTTGAACAAAAAAGTAGGTAAAGGCATCCAGCGCTTCTCTGTAAAAGCCGCCGTACCACTTGAAAAACAGTTGATTTTTTCTAAGAATTCCAGAAATCAGGTAGGTTTTAGTATTTGATTTTTTGAGTTCAAATAAATAATTGGGCCAATATTCGTATTTGATGAAAAACACTAAATCCGGATGAACGAGATTCAAAAATTGTTGTGCATTTTTCTTGGTATCCAAAGGCAAATAAACTGTAACATCAGCAACTGTATTGTTTTTACGGACTTCATAACCCGAAGGAGAGAAAAAAGTAAGCACGATTTTGTGCGAAGGAAACTGCTTTTTTATCTTTTCGAGCACGGGTAAACCTTGCTCGTATTCACCCAAAGAAGCGGCATGAAACCAAATTGTTTTGTCAGTAGGTTTTATTTTTTGTTCCAAAATAGGGAAAACTACTTTCCTGCCATCCATGAAAAGTTTCATTTTTGGACTGAAAAGTGCTGTGATTGTTAATAAAAAACCAGCAAATTGAACCACTAAAGTATAGAGAAAAAGCATGATTAAAATTTTTGGGCTAAAATACGGTTTCTTTATTTTAATTTCTTCCACAGCAATATTTAAATTTTGGTTGTTAGGAATGTCATTTTTAGTTCATTTGAATAATATCTTTTTTTAATGTAGGTTGTATTGGTTTCAACTCATAAATAGCTATTTTTGTTCTTCGTTTTAAGAAAGTATTTACTGTATTAAGAAATGGTATTCTTTCGAACATTAAACAAAAATTGTAATGAAAAAAATCCAAATGGTTGACTTAAAAAGTCAATATGAAAAAATAAAAGATACCGTTAACATTTCTATTCAGGAAGTTTTAGATACTAATACTTATATTAATGGACCTCAAGTTCATCAATTTCAAAAATCATTAGAAGAATATCTGGATGTAAAACACGTAATTCCGTGTGCAAATGGAACTGATGCGTTGCAAATTGCCATGATGGGACTGGATTTAAAACCAGGCGATGAGGTAATCACTGCCGATTTTACCTTTGCAGCCACAGTGGAAGTAATTGCTTTGTTGCAATTGATACCGGTTTTAGTCGATGTGGATCTATATAATATGAATATTTCTATCGAAGGAATCAAAAAAGCGATTACGCCAAAAACAAAAGCGATTGTACCGGTACATTTGTTTGGTCGTGCCGCCAATATGGAAGCGATTATGGCGATTGCAAAAGAATATAACTTATACGTTATCGAAGATAATGCGCAAGCGATTGGTGCCAATTGTAAATTTTCGGATGGCACTAAAAAGAAAGCGGGAACGATTGGACACGTAGGAGCAACTTCGTTTTTTCCTTCAAAAAATCTTGGGTGTTACGGAGACGGCGGAGCTGTTTTTACCAATGATGATGCTTTGGCGCACAAACTTCGCGGAATTGTAAATCACGGAATGTATGAGCGATACCACCATGATGTAGTAGGCGTAAATTCCCGATTAGACAGTATTCAGGCGGCCGTTTTGAACGCAAAGTTGCCTTTGTTAGATGAGTATGGAAGAGCCAGACAAGATGCAGCCAGGAAATATTCTGCGGCTTTTGAAGGGCATAAAAATATCGTTGCACCAACTATTTGTTCAATTTGTGACTGTCACGTTTTTCATCAGTACACGTTACGAATCATTGATGCTGACAGAAATGGCTTGATGCAGCACTTATTGGAAAAAGGAATTCCTTGTGCTATTTATTACCCAATTCCGTTGCATTTACAAAAAGCCTACGCTGATTCCCGTTACAATGAAGAAGATTTTCCGGTAACCAATCAGCTAGTCAGGGAAGTGCTTTCGTTGCCAATGCATACTGAATTAGATGACGAGCAAATTAAATTCATCACGGATTCGGTTTTACAATATTTAAAATAATATTGTTGTAGAGACGCGATTCATCGCATCTTTTTTATAAACGATTAGATGCAGTTTATTGCGTCTGTACAAAATTAGAAATCATGAAAATAGTAGTCACAGGTGGGTTAGGGTTCATAGGGTCTCACACCGTAGTGGAATTGCAAAACGAAGGGTTTGAAGTTGTCGTTGTAGATAATTTATCGAATACTTCCTTGAGTGTTTTGGACGGAATTCAGAATATTACGGGAAAAGTTCCGGCTTTTGAAAAATTAGATTTGCGCGAAAAAGAAAAAGTGCAGAATTTTTTTAAAAGGCACCCTGATATTTCAGGGGTCATTCATTTTGCAGCTTCAAAAGCAGTGGGCGAAAGTGTTGAGAATCCGTTGTTGTATTATGAAAATAACATCAATACACTGGTATATGTTTTGCAGGAATTACAGCTAAAACCGGAAGCAAATTTCATTTTTAGTTCTTCTTGTACGGTTTATGGTCAGGCCGAAACCATGCCAATTACGGAAAATGCATCTATTCAAACCGCCATGTCTCCTTATGGGAACACGAAACAAATAGGAGAAGAAATCATTACTGATACTGCCAAAGTTACTAATATCAATGCTATATTATTACGCTATTTTAATCCAATTGGGGCGCATCCTTCTACTGAAATTGGAGAATTGCCTATTGGAGTTCCTCAGAATTTAGTGCCGTTTATTACGCAAACCGGTTTTGGATTGCGAAAAGAACTTTCGGTTTATGGTGATGATTACCCTACTCCAGATGGAACGGCAGTACGCGATTACATTCACGTAGTTGATTTGGCGAAAGCCCACGTAATTGCTCTACAGCGCTTATTGAACAAAAAAAATACGGCTAAAGTAGAAACCTTTAATCTGGGAACCGGAACCGGCAGCTCAGTATTAGAGGTTATTCATACTTTTGAAAAAGTAAGTGGTAAAAAATTGCCTTATAAAATTGTAGGTCGCAGAGAAGGAGACATTACCTCAGCTTACGCCAATACAGATAAAGCCAATACTATTTTGGGATGGAAAGCACAATCCACGCTGGAACAAGCTATGGCAAGTGCCTGGAAATGGGAACAGAAGATTAGGAGGTGAAAAAATCACACCCGCTTCATGCCAAAAATCAAAAACCTTCAAAATCATTTGATCTTGAAGGTTTTGATTTTTGGGGTTCTTGCGGAACTGTTTGCGAATCATTTCATCTAGGATTTGAATAAAATGACTCTGAGGAATCCTTTCTGGTTTAATTTGGAAAAAGTAGTTTTGTATTGCTATCTTTTTGTATTAAAGTTGCAAAACTGCCACAAGCGGTAAGAACTAAAAATATAAATTTCTCATGTTAAATTATATGAAAGTCAGGATCTGGACTGTATTTAAAAGCCCAACAGCAATAGTATTAGCTTCGTGTTCGTGTAGCGAAGAGTCAACATCAAGTGAAATAAAAAAGAAGTGAAAAAAGAGGAAGGTGAAGTAGCATGCTGGACTATTTGTCCGGAATGTCAGGGACGTGGCAAAAAAAGTCGTGGGATCAGCAAGAAAGCGCGACTCCGCTATCAACTAGCATTTGATCTATTTGAAAAAACAAAAGACGAAGGAGTGGCTCCAGTGTATCCCAAGGGTCACTTATACTCCTGTTTGAACTGTTACGGATCCGGTTTGGTTCATTCGGATAGTCACCCGGTTGCGGATAAAAAAAACTTCCCACACGTTGCTATTATCGGTGGTGGTATAGGAGGAGTGGCTCTAGCGGTGGCTTGTTTGCACCGCGGGATTCCTTTTACGCTATTTGAACGCGACAGCAACTTCGATGCTCGCTCTCAGGGCTACGGACTTACTTTGCAACAAGGGAGTAAAGCGATCGAGGGATTAGGTATTTTTTCTTTAAAAGAAGGAGTGATTTCAACAAGACATCTGGTTCATACTGCAGAAGGAAAAGTGATTGGGGAATGGGGAGTCAGAAAATGGATACAGTCAGATACGAAAACATCTCCCAAGCGTTCCAATGTACATATTGCACGACAATCGATGCGTTTAGCCTTACTAGAGCAACTCGGCGGACAGGATGCAGTACAATGGGGGCATCAGTTGGTAGCGTTTGTGGCATGTAAGGATGGTGTTGATTTAAGCTTTCAAATAGACGGGAAAATAAAGAACTACAAAGCAGATCTTGTGGTTGGAGCCGATGGCATTCGTAGTTCGGTACGGACGCTACTGATTGGGGAGGATATTACTCCATTACGATACCTAGGTTGTATTGTGATATTGGGAATTTGTCCTTTAAGTGCTCTCGAAGATCGTACAAGCCATTTACTAGACTCTGCAACTGTATTTCAAACCGCCAATGGCAATGAGCGGATCTACATCATGCCTTATACGTCAGACTCAGTGATGTGGCAACTTAGCTTCCCAATGCCAGAACAAGAGGCTAAGACATTAAGCGCTCAAGGACCTCAAGCACTCAAGGAAGAAGCGTGTCGTAGAACGCAGTGGCACGATCCCATTCCTCAGATTTTAGCGGCGACCCTGAAAGCACAGATTTCTGGATATCCTGTGTATGATCGAGAATTGCTCCAGTCAGAAATGATGGAGAAATGGGGGGCAGTGACTTTGATTGGTGATGCGGCTCACCCGATGAGCCCCTTCAAAGGACAAGGGGCAAATCAAGCCTTGCTAGATGCACTTTCGCTGGCTCGCGGAATCTCAAAGGGATGTGGTCCTTTATCTCAATGGAGAAAAGTTGGAATAAGGGAAAGTGTGTTAACGAAGTTTGAAGCGGAAATGTTAGAACGCAGTGGGATCAAAGTGCACGATTCAGCTACAGCTGCAGAGTTCTTACATTCTGATATCGTGCTTCAAGAGGGTAATGCGCCCAGAGGACGGAGTCTAAAGAAAGAAGATATTTGATCCGCAACAATTTTAATATTGATCATAAACGAAGTGTTCCGTTAAGTATTAAACATAAAAAAACTCCATTAGAAATAATGGAGTTTTTGTGGGCGATGAGGGGTTCGAACCCCCGACCCCCTCGGTGTAAACGAGGTGCTCTGAACCAGCTGAGCTAATCGCCCTAAACAATTTGGTTACTTTCGTTTCCGTTATTGCGTGTGCAAATATACGCCACTTTTCTAGATTTGCAAGTAAAAACTAAAAAAATTATAAAATTTCTGCTACTACAAAGGTGCTTCCACCAATGTATATAAAATCAGTTGCTCCGGAATTTTTCAGTGCGGCATGATAAGCTTCTGAAACAGAATTGTATATTTCCCCTTTTAGGTCAAAGCTAGCCGATTTTTGTTTTAGAATTAGAACATCCAGCCCACGAGGAATATTGGGTTTGCAGAAATAATAAATTGCTTTTTTAGGAAATAAAGGCAGGATTTCGTTCAAATCTTTGTCATTTACAACTCCCAAAACAATATGTAATGCTTCAAAAGTTTGTTTTTGGATTTGATTCAACACAATTTCCAGTCCATTTTTGTTATGTGCAGTATCGCAAATAACTTTGGGGAATTCTCTTAATTGTTGCCATCTTCCCTGCAGTCCGGTATTTTTCACCACATTCAATAAGCCGGATTTTACATTTTCAGAAGTGATTTTAAATTCGTTCTGATTGTTTAAAACGGTGATGGTTTCTAATACTGTTTTTTTATTGTGCCTTTGATAATCGCCAATTAAATCAGAAGGATAGGTTTCTGAAATTAAATCAGCAGCAAAATAGATTTCCGAATTGCATTCTTTGGCTTTAGCCAAAAAAACAGATCGGGTTTCAGGAGTGTATTCTCCTATTATCACGGGAAGGTTGGGTTTGATAATTCCCGCTTTTTCAAAAGCGATTGATTCAAGTGTGTTGCCCAAAAATTGCGTGTGGTCCAATCCTATATTGGTAATCACCGAAACTAATGGAGTGATAATATTGGTAGCGTCTAATCGTCCGCCCATTCCCACTTCTATAACGGCGATGTCTACTTTTTCTTTGGCAAAATAATCGAAGGCTAAACCAACGGTCATTTCAAAAAAACTCATGTCATTGGATTCAAAAAAATGTTTGTGTTCATGGATGAAATTAGTAACAAATTCCTCGGAAATATCCTTTCCACTAATTTTTATACGTTCCCTAAAATCCTTTAAATGTGGGGAAGTGTACAAGCCAACTTTATACCCAGCTTCTTGAAGTATGGATGCCAACATGTGCGAAGTAGAGCCTTTTCCATTAGTTCCCGCAACATGAATGCATTTTATTTTTTCTTGAGGATTGTCAAGATGTGCTGTGAGTAAATGCGCATTGGTTAAATCTTTCTTGTACGCCGAAGCGCCCTGAAGTTGGTACATCGGGAGCTGGTTAAACATCCAATTGGTGGTTTCCTGGTAGTTCATTTTTGTAATAAAATAGTAATTGTTTGAAATATTTTTCGTTTTTTTTAGTTTAATAGTACATCGAAAAGTATCTTTAGTGCAAAATTGAAATAATTTTTAGAATTAATGATTAAAATACAATAATATTATATGTTTAGTTTTATACAATTACAGGCCGACACGATTACCAACGCTGCTTCAAACGTAGTTATTGAAAAAATTGCTTCAAATGCCGAAATATCCACTTTAGGATTCCTTTTAAAAGGGGGCGTGTGGCTTATCCCAATCGGGATTCTATTATTTTACACTTTTTATCTTATTATAGAACGCTATTTGTATATCAATAAAGCATCAAAAATTGATACTCTTTTGATGCGCGATGTACGTGATAATCTTAATTTAGGGAATCTTGATTTAGCTCGATCTATTGCAGAACGAAATAATACGGCTTCAGGAAATATCATAAAAGAAGGAATTCTGGTTATTGGGCGACCAATTATTGAAATTGAATCTAATATGGATCGTGCTGCAGATATCGAAATAGGAGAAATGGAAAAGCAGTTAGGTCACTTAGGTCTTATAGCCGGAATCGCACCTACGTTAGGGTTTGTTGGAACTATTTCTGGAGTAATTAAAATATTTTATAGTATTTCAGTTACTGAAAATATTAGTATCGGTAATATTTCCGGGGGATTGTATGAAAAAATGATCAGTAGTGGTGCGGGCTTAATCGTTGGTATCATTGCCTACAGCGGATATCATATATTAAACGGCAAGATTGATAATTTCGCTTTAAAAATTCAAAAACAAATCCTGGAGTTTGTAAATATTATTCAAAGATCGTAACATGTCTATAAAACGAAAAAGAAGATTTCATGCTGAGGTAGCCACATCGTCATTAAGTGATATTATGTTTTTCCTGTTGTTGTTTTTCTTGATTATATCAACCTTGGCAAATCCTAACGTGATCAAGATGACCTTGCCAAAAGCTCAGGCGAACGAGAAAACAAATAAGCAATACATTAGTTTATCTGTCACTGAGGATAAAAAATTCTACATAGACAAGCAGGCGGTTTCCTTTGAAGAACTCGAAACAACCTTGATGTCTAAGATGAATTTAGAGAAGGATCAAACGGTTATTGTTCGTATTCCATTCAATTTGCAAGTGCAAGACTTAGTTGATGTACTGCAAATAGGAGTCAAAAACAATTTGAAGTTTGTGATTGCTACCAGTCCAAAGTAATACTGTCATTTTATTTACAGGATTATTTGGGCGTGACCGTAATAGAAAAAGGGGCTAATCAGCATAGTGTTGATTAGCCCCTTTTTCTATTGCGGTCGGGCTATTCGCAGTACTTCGGTACTTGCTTCTATCCCTTACGCAAAGTTGTATCTGATGTTACGCAGTTGTCATTACTTTATTCCTCGCAATGATAAAAAGATACGCTTCCTAATTGCTCTAATTCAAATTGAAATTGTAAACAATTTTACCGACTTGTTTTTCCGGGGCATCGCTGCTGGCATCCCATCTCGTGCTCATTGCTGCAATTCGGGCTTGGTCTAATAAACATTTTGCGGTATTCGTGGTTCCTCTAACACCAGCAACGGCATTTACTGTCCGTCCGGATCTGTCTACAGATACTTCAACTACAACTTTGCCTTGTTCATTACACGTATATTTTGGTGCGGGTTTAGAAACAGCTTTTCTGTTTCCTAACGAATATCCCACTCCGCCGCCAGAGCCACTTCCGGTTCCACCCCCGCTTCCGGAACCATAGCCACTGCCAGTTCCTATTCCGCTTCCAGTACCGTTTCCGCCGCCTGTTCCTCCTCCAGAACCACCCGTTCCATAATAACCGTTTGAACTCAGGCTTCCGTTTGCTTTTCCTTTGTTTCCGGCTACTTTGTCATCGCCATCTCCGCCTTTATTGGAGCCTTTCATGAAACTGGATAAAGCATTATTGGTATTGTTAGAAACTTTAGGTTTTACAACTACTGGTTTTGCTGCTTCTTTTATAACTACTGTTGGTTTTTTAGTTTTTTCTTTTGTCGGAATCACAACACTTTCTTCAGTGCTGTTTTCCTGAGATAAAATAGCTTCCTCTGGAGTTGATTTAGCAGGCGTTTGTCTGGTTTGGTTTTTTACCTCCAAAACTTCGCTTTTATAATTCGCACCCGAACCTAAATCGCTGTCGCCAAAATTTACTGTAACGCCACCGCCACCACCGCCACCAGCAAGTTCATCCATGTTTGCAGGAGGCCAGAAACGGATAAAAAATAAAATTAACAACATTGTCGCATACAAAAGAATGGATAGTGCTAACGATTTCTTTTGATCTGATAAAATGGTGAAACTCATTTGTGTTTTAAATTTAAAAAAGTGTATTACTAAAAAACGTTGAAAAGTACTAAAAATTGTTAAGAGTAAAAAGCGACTGCCAGAATATAAATAAGATCGCTTTCGCTTAAAACTAAAAATAAGAAAAGGGATTAAATATATTATAAAATCTTCTTAATATCAGTTCCGAGATTAAAGAATAATGAGTTGGGTAATATTAATAAAAATTCAAATTAATTTTAAAAAAATCGAACCACATAGAAACATAGAAAAAAAGAGTCATATAGCCCAATTCTTGAGTTCACCTAGCCATGGTTTTTACTAAAAAGTGAAACGCCTTCCATAAAGTAAAAATCTATGTTTCTATGTGGTTAAAAAATTAAACAAATTGAATTACACCCAACGGGTTAAAGAATACGATTGTATTTTAAGTAAGCTGCTTTAATGCGATTTCAAAAGCGGTGGCGCTAATATTTGTTCTACTGGGATTCAAATTATGCGCTTTTTCAATCGCTTTTTTAATAATTTCTGAAGTGTCTTGAAAAATAGCTTCATCCGTCATTTGTACTTTCTTTTCCATGAAATAAGCAAAAACACGAGCCATACCACAATTAGAAATAAAATCAGGAATCAAACTCACTTTATGATCTACATCTTCCATAATTGGACCGAAAAATATTGCTGTGTCAGCAAAGGGAACATTTGCACCACAAGAAATTACTTCAAGCCCATTTGCAATTAAGCTGTCAATTTGTGATTGAGTGACTAATCGGGAGGCGGCACATGGAGTGAATATTTCAGCACCAATTGTCCATATTTTTTGATTGATTTCTTCAAAAGGAATCATGTTTTCAGCAACCAGTTTGTTTCCGTCTTTGGCCAAAAATAAAGCTCTAATTTCTTCAAAAGTGAATCCTTCTTCCTTTATTAATCCACCATCTCTGTCGATAATACCAATTACTTTAGCACCCATTTCGGCTAAGTAAAATGCGGCAGCTGAACCGACATTTCCAAAACCTTGTACGATAGCTTTCTTTCCTTTTACATCGCCACCATAAATCGTGTAATAATTACGAACGGCTTCGGCAACGCCATAACCTGTAATCATATCAGCAATAGTATATTTTCTGGAAACATCTGGTGAGAATTTTGGATTTTCAATCACTTTCACCACACCCTGACGCAATTGTCCAATTCTGTTGATTTTATCTGCTTCTGTCGGTTTGAAGTGACCGTTGAAAACGCCTTCTTGAGGATGCCAAACGCCACATTCTTCCGTCATGGGAATTACTTCATGAATTTCATCCACATTCAAATCGCCACCGGTTCCGTAATAGCTTTTCAATAATGGAGAAACGGCTTTATACCAGCGTTGTAAAACGCCTTTTTTTCTTGGATCATTCGGGTCAAAATTAATTCCAGATTTAGCGCCGCCAATAGCTGGCCCGGAAACCGAAAATTTCACTTCCATGGTTTTTGCCAGAGATAACACTTCATTCATATCCAGCCCTTTTCTCATACGAGTACCGCCACCGGCAGCGCCACCACGTAGCGAATTGATGACTGTCCATCCTTCAGCTTCAGTTTCAGCATCTTTCCAATGGAAAACTATTTCAGGTTCTTTATTTTCGAATTTCTTTAATAAATCTTTCATTTGTTGCGATATATTTAATTTTGGCAAATATAAAAAATAGAATAATGTGAAATCTGTATTTTTAGTTTTATTTTGGAGAATAAATAATTCCCGAACTGTGATCTGATTTTGCACCTGTAACGCTGCTCAATACATTTATTTCGCCTCGTAATTTTAAAACGCCGAGTAATGCAAAAATCAACGCTTCTTTAAATTCCAGAATTTTAGTTGATGGAATAATAATTTTCATTTCCGGTAAATGACATTGAATGCGCTCCATCAGAAAATCATTGTAAGCGCCACCGCCAGTTATGAAAAGGCTTCCTTTTTTATTGGGTAAAGCCACCGCAATTTGCAGCGCCACGTGTTCCGTGAACGTGTGTAATTTGTCTTTTATGGAAATGGAATAGCTTTCTATAATAGGTAAAACGGTTTCTTTTACAAATTCAAAACCCAACGATTTAGGATGTTTCTTTTGGTAAAAATCCAACGCATTTAATTCCTGTACTAAATCTTTGTTGCAAATTCCTGTTTTCGAAATACTGCCTTTGTCATCATAATCTAATCCCAGTTTATTGGCATAAAAATTCAAAACAGTGTTTACCGGTGAAATATCAAAGGCAATTCTTTTGTTGTTTTGTTCAAACGACACATTCGAAAAACCGCCTAAATTCATGCAATACTCGTATTCAGAAAATAAAATGCGGTCGCCAATAGGAACCAAAGGGGCACCTTGACCTCCCAATTGCACATCCTGAATTCTGAAATCACAAACAACCGTTTGGCTAATTAAAGGGGCAATTTCCGGCAAATTTCCAATTTGAAGTGTGAATCCGTTTTGGGGTTGATGCAAAATAGTATGGCCGTGGGAACAAACGGCATCGAGATTTTTTATTTCATGTTTTTCGATGAAATCAGAAATGATAGCAGCCAGAAGTTGCGTGTAATCTTGGTTTAATTTTTCGAGAGCAGTTTCAGAAAAACCGACAGCTATTTTCAATTTGTTTAACCAATCAATGCTATACGGAACCGTTTCGGATTCCAGGATTTGAAAGTCCCATTCATTGTTTTTGACAGTAAAGACAATATATGCCAAATCTACACCATCCAGTGAAGTTCCGGACATGACTCCTATAATTGTATACTTTTCTTTAAACATTGGCTAAATTTACGAAATCGTTTGAAATCTAATATTTAATAATTACTTTTGACGACAAATTTAAGAACATTTAATTTACAATAAAAATATGGATTTTAATCTAACCGAAGAGCATTTAATGATTCAGCAAGCGGCACGCGATTTTGCAAATGCAGAACTGTTAGCCGGAGTTATAGAAAGAGACGAACATTCAAAGTTTCCTACTGAACAGGTGAAAATGATGGCTGATTTGGGTTTCATGGGAATGATGGTGGATCCTAAATATGGTGGATCCGGTTTAGATAGTATTTCGTATGTTTTGGCTATGACCGAAATTTCAAAAGTTGACGCTTCTGCGGCAGTAATTATGTCTGTGAATAATTCATTAGTTTGTGCTGGTCTTGAAAAATATTGCAATGAAGAACAAAAAATGAAATATTTGGTTCCGCTTGCAAAAGGGGAAGTAATTGGAGCATTTTGTTTGTCAGAACCAGAAGCGGGTTCAGATGCCACATCTCAAAAAACAACAGCTCTTGATAAAGGGGATCATTATTTGTTGAATGGGACTAAAAACTGGATAACCAATGGTTCTTCAGCGTCAACCTATATTGTAATTGCTCAAACAGATATTGAAAAAGGACATAAAGGAATCAATGCTTTTATCGTAGAGAAAGGTTGGGCGGGTTTTGATATTGGACCTAAAGAAAAGAAAATGGGAATTCGTGGTTCAGATACGCATTCTTTGATGTTCTCTGATGTGAAAGTTCCGAAAGAAAACCGAATTGGAGAAGATGGTTTTGGGTTTAATTTTGCTATGGCAGTTTTAAACGGAGGACGAATAGGGATTGCTTCCCAAGCATTAGGGATTGCAACCGGAGCGTACGAATTAGCATTGAAATATTCTCAAGTGAGAAAATCTTTTGGAAAGGAAATTTTCAAACATCAAGCGATCGCTTTCAAATTAGCGGATATGGCTACTCAAATTATGGCGGCAAAAATGCTAGTTCTAAAAGCAGCTTCTGAAAAAGACGAAGGGAAAGATATTACGCAATCTGGTGCTATGGCTAAGTTATTTGCTTCTCAAACGGCAATGGATACTACAATTGAAGCTATTCAAATTCACGGCGGAAATGGATATGTAGCTGAATATCATGTGGAGCGAATGATGCGGGATGCTAAAATTACTCAAATTTACGAAGGAACTTCTGAAATACAACGAATTGTAATTTCAAGAACATTAGTTTCATAATTATATTGCATACTATTTTACAAACCCTTTCAAGTTATGATTTGAAAGGGTTTTATTTTTCAAATCATTTTTTCAATACATTTACGGAAATTTTTTTTTATGTACGAAGATTTAAAATATTGGTATTTGCGCGATCATAAATTATTCCGGACGTTGAGTTTTGGACAAATCAGGGAATTGTGTATCATCACCGGTTTTAAAAAAGCACAGAAAGGCGAAATTATTTATTTTTCTTCTTCGGATTTGCCAAGAATTTTTCTGCTAAAAAAAGGGAATATAAAAATTGTGGCAGTTGATGAAGACGGCAATGAAACAATTAAAGATATTATTCAAAAAGGAGATTTATTTGGAGAACTGGCTTTGGAAGCCGACAGCCACTCTAATGAATATGCAAAAGTACTTTCGGATGATGTGGCTATCTGTAGTTTTCTAATGTCGGATTTTGAAAATTTATTATTGCAAAATCCAAGTTTGGCGTTGTCTTACACCAAGTTTGTAGGATTAAAGATGAAACGCATTAAGAACAGTTATTCTAATTTGATTTCTAAAGACGCCAGAACCAGATTGTTTCAGTTCCTGAAAGATTGGGCAGAGAAAGAAGGAAAAAAAATAGGTGATAAAGTAGTTATTGAAAATTACCTGACCCAAAATGATATTGCCCAAATTATATGCACTTCGAGGCAAACAACTACACAATTACTGAATGAAATGGAAACGAATGGTACTATTGTTTACAGCAGGAGAGAAATTATTATAACGGACATCAGTGCATTATAATTAATTTAGTGGAACTGTAACATAGCCGACAAATCAGTTCGAAATAGTACAGTAGTTTTACAACTTAAAAATGTAACACTATGAAAAAAATAATTTGTCTGGCCTTATTTGCAATTGGATTATCCGCTTACGCTCAAAATAATTTACCAAAATTAGCCACAGAAATCGCTCCATTGCTTATTGGAGAAAAAATTCCTACTTTTACTTTGAAATCTGTAGAAAATAAGGATGTTAATGTAACGGAATTAATCAGTAAGAAAAGAACGGTTTTAGTTTTTTACCGTGGTGGTTGGTGCCCGTATTGTAATGCTCATTTAGCCGCTTTGGCCGAAGCCGAAAAAGAATTGTTGGATTTAGGATATCAAATTATCGCAATAAGTCCCGATGCTCCAAAAAGCTTGAAAGGTACAGATGATAAAGAAAAGTTAAATTATTTGTTATTGTCAGACAGTGCAGGTGAATTGTCGAAGGCGGTTGGGATTGCTTTTCAAGCACCAGAAAATTATAAAGCCATTCTCAATAAAGATTCTGAAGGAGTAAATAGCTCTTTTTTGCCTGTTCCGGCGGTGTTTATTTTAAATGTAAATGCGGAAATTGAATTTGAGTACATCACTCCAAATTTCAAAAACAGAATTTCAAATGATTTGTTGATAGCCGTTGCAAAATCGTTAAGTAAATAGTCATGAAAAAGGTACTGTTTGTTCTAACCGTTTTGTTTGCTTTTTCTGGCTTTGCACAAAACGACAGCAAACGAATGGATCATTTTAATCTTGAAAAAAATGTGGCTATTCAAGGACATGATCCTGTGGCTTATTTCAAACAAGGAAAAGCAGTGAAAGGCAAAAAAGAAATAACAGCATTGCATGAAGGCGTGGTTTATTATTTTTCGATGCCAGTAAATAAAGACTATTTCTTAAAGAATCCTTCAAAATTTGAACCGCAGTACGGAGGTTGGTGTGCTTTTGCGATGGGAGATTCTAATGAAAAAGTGTCTATAAATCCGGAGACTTTCAAAATAAAGAATGGGAAGTTGTATTTGTTTTACAATGCTTTTTTTAATAATACATTGAAAAGCTGGAACCAGAATGAATCTGGATTGATGATGAAGGCCGATGTAAATTGGAATAAAATAGTGAATTAAAAAAATAGAAATCATGAAACTATCTCTGTTTTTCTGATTGCTGAGATTTACGACAGCAGTAATTTTAGTCCAAACGCTGAACTTCAAATTTACGGGGAGTGAAGAATCGGTTTCTGTTTTTTCTACTATGGGGTAGAACCTTATGGACGAATTGGCACTGGAATTGCCGAGTTGATTGTGGTAATTTTGATCTTAATACCAAGAACTTTCTTGTTTGACGCTGTATTGGGTTGCGGAATTATGGTTGGTGCGGTTTTTGCCCATCTGTTTGTGCTTAGGCTTGAAGTTAAAAATGATGGTGGGACACTTTTTATTTTGGCTCTAATTGCCTTTCTTTGTTGCGCTACTTTAATTATTAATGACAGAACTAAAGTGATGAATTTGTTGAATTAAAACGTAAATATGCTACTACCTTCTATTAATAATAGTTTAAACGAACTGATTGATTTGCTGAATCAATTGTCGCAAAAAGAATATTCAAATTCTTGTGCGGAATTAAGTAATGCAAGTATTGGGGAGCATACCAGACATATTCTTGAAATGTTTCAGTGCTTAGAAAATCAATATGATTCAGGCATTGTGAATTATGACAAAAGAGAACGAAATTCCCGTATTCAAACGGATACGACTTTTGCTATTGAAAACATCGTCTTGATTCAACAAAATTTAAACAAGAAAAACAAAAATATCGAGTTGTTGCAAGTTATTGATGGCGAGGAAATCCGAATTGAGAGTAATTATTTCAGAGAATTACTGTATAATCTAGAACATTGTATTCACCATCAAGCACTTATAAAAGTAGCTATTTTACAATGTGAAACAGTAATCATTGACCCTAATTTTGGAGTTGCCCGATCTACCATCGAATATAGAAATCAATGTGCACAGTAAGTTTTGTAGCAACGAATGATACAATTATCATTACCTCCAATCGGGATGAAAAAACAGTAAGACCCAGTGCAATACCTCCAAAAAGTTATACCGTAAACGGGAAAAATATTATTTTCCCAAAGGATCCAAAAGCAGGAGGAACGTGGTTTGTGGCTAATGCTGACGGAGTAATTTTGGTACTTTTAAACGGTGCGGATGAAAAGCATGAAGTACAGCTCCCATATCGAAAAAGCCGTGGCTTGATTGTTTTAGAGATGATCAGTAGCTTATCGCCAAAGGATTTCTGGAGCGAAATTGATTTGGAAAACATTGAACCTTTTACATTAGTTTTATTTCAAAACAACGCTCTTTTTCAATTGCGCTGGAACGGAAAAAAGAAAGAAACAATATCTTTAGACATACGTAAAAATCATATTTGGTCTTCATCAACGTTATATTCATTAGCCATGCGTGAACAGCGTTTGCAGTGGTTTTACACTTTTATGAATGAGAATCCTGAAATTTCCGAATTAAAAATGCACGATTTTCATCGCTACACCGAAGAAGGAAATGATGAAAATGGTTTGGTTATCAATAGAAATGACGAAATGAAAACGTTGAGCATTACACAAGCAGTTATTGAAAAAAATAAAGTTGCTATATTGCATTACGATTTGATTGCGCAACAGGATTTTTCGACCTCATTTATCACCGTTTAATACGTACACATTGACCCGAGTTATGACGAACAGGCGAATCAAACTATTTTTTTATAAAGTTACGCATTGGGAATACTGGCCTTTCCAGATTGTGTATATTCCAATTTATTTTCTTTGGTCCTATTATTCCATCAAGGCAAAATCTATTTTTTTCTTTAATGCGTCTAATCCAACCATAAAAAATGGCGGTTTTATGATGGAGTCCAAAAAACAAATCTACAATTTGATTCCACAACACTATTACCCAAAAACGGAATTAATAAAAGAAGGAACTACTCTTGAAGAAATTTTAAAGACGATTCAAGTATCAAAAATAAAATATCCTTTGATTGCAAAACCAGATATTGGACTGCGAGGCTCCGGAGTCAAAAAAATTAACAATGTTCAAGATTTAAAAGAATATGCTGAAAAAGCAAATTTTGATTATGTAGTGCAGGATTTAATTCCGTTTGACAATGAAGTCGGGATTTTTTATGTGCGTTATCCTCATGAAAAAACCGGTAGAATTACTGGAATTGTTTCTAAAGAATTTCTGATTATTACCGGAACCGGATTCTCTACCGTAGAAGAATTAATCAAAGAAAATCCGCGATACGAACTGCAATTAAAGGTTTTGAAACAAGAATACGGAAAAAAACTACTCGAGATTCTTCCAAAAGGAGAAAAATTGAATCTGGTGCCGTATGGGAATCATGCACGAGGCGCAAAATTCATTGATGGAAGCCATTGGGTCACACCAAAATTGACACAGACTATTAACGAAATGTGTTTGCAAATTCCTGGTTTCTACTTTGGGAGAATGGATGTGATGTACAATACTATTGAAGAATTAGAACAAGGATTGAACTTTTCAGTTGTGGAGCTGAATGGAGCTGCAAGTGAGCCCACCCACATTTATGATCCAAAAAATTCTTTGTTTTTTGCCTGGAAAGAACTTGCGCGTCACATTACCTACATGTACGAAATAAGTGTGGCAAACCATAAAAATGGCACTCCATATTTAGGGCATAAAGAGGGGATGAAAGAATACAGAATGCATCTGAAACAAAGCTATAAAATTGTAAATTTCTAAAATAATGAAGGCATTAAAGAACATTTTTGTTGGTTTTTTAGTGAGTTTTATCGGCTCGATACCCTTGGGTTATTTGAATGTTGTAGGTTTCGAAATCTATTCAAAGCTAGGAATGAATAGCTTGGGTTTCTTTTTATTAGGAGTGATTTTCGTAGAGATGGTTGTAATTTATCTCACTTTAATTTTCGCAAAGCAATTAGTAAACAATAAAAAATTAATGAAAATTATTGATTTTTTTGCCGTTCTCTTTCTGTTGATTTTAGGGTATTCTTTTTATGCTAATTCCAGTCAAATAATGGAAGAACAAGGGATTTTAGAGAGTTATGCTATGTGTTCTCCTTTCCTTATTGGTGTATTGTTGAATTGTATCAATTTTCTTCAAGTGCCGTTTTGGACCGGCTGGAATCTCTATTTGATAAATGGGGATTATATTTCCATTGTAAATAAGCTCAAACTGTATTATATTGCAGGAACTTTGGTAGGCACATTTTTTGGGATGTTAAGTTTAGTTTTGATATTAAATACCTTATCTAAAAACACAACCAGTTTTTATCAATATGTAATGCCAGTAGTAATTCCGTCATTTTTTGTGGTTTTGGCTCTTGTTCAAATGGGTAAAGTCTACAAGAAATATTATCGAAATAAAACCCTTTTATAAAATAGAAATCTCAATATCATGAAAAAAGCATTCCTATCTCTTTTTTTAATTTTCTTAGGTTGTCTGTCAACTCAAGTTATTATTGCCCAAACAGCTAGTAAGACGCAAAAAAACCCAGTTGATATTGACTATAAAGTATCAGAAAATGACGTTGCTAAAACATTAAAATATTTAGCTTCGGATGAACTGGAAGGAAGGGAAACCGGAAAAGAAGGAATGGTAAAAGCGGCGGATTATTTAGAGCAGTTTTTTAAAGACAACAATGTAAAACCTTATTTCAAATCGTATCGCGATACATTATCCACTTTTAAGGGAACCGCTTTTAATATCGTCGGTTTTGTTGAAGGGAACGATCCGGTTCTTAAAAATGAATTTATAATGCTAAGCGCACATTACGATCATATTGGCTTGGATAAAAAAGGAGTGAAGGGAGATTTTATAAACAATGGTGCCAATGATGACGCTTCAGGAACAACTGCAGTTGCTGAAATGGCAAAATATTTTAGCATAGCCAAAAACAATAAGCGAAGTATTCTTTTTGTATTTTTTGCAGGAGAAGAAAAAGGGTTATTAGGTTCTAAGCATTTAGCCAAAAAACTGAAAGCGCAAGATTTTAAATTGTATGCTCAATTCAATATTGAAATGATTGGTGTGCCAATGAAAAGAGCGTATCTAGCTTATATTACTGGTTTTGATAAATCCAATATGGCAGGTAAAATCAATGAATATACTGGAAAAAATACGATTGGTTTTCTTCCAAAAGAAGCCGAATATAAATTATTTTACAGATCCGATAACTTCTCTTTTTATGATATTTTTAAGGTGCCTTGCCAATCAGTGAGTACATTCGATTTTGAAAATTTTGACTTTTATCATCATGTTTCGGATGATTTCAAAGCGATGGATATTCCTCACATGACTTCTTTTATTCAAGAATTATTACCCGCTGTAACGCAAATGGCAAATACGCCAACACAAGAAATCGTATTGCTTAAATAGTTTTAGAAACCGGCTGATTCATATTATACGCTAATATAGAATAGTCATTATTATTGAACTGAAAATCCCCAATAATGGTCCATTTCAGTTTTTCGGTATGCGCTTTCATAGACGGGATATTTATTTTATTGATAAATGTCAAACCCAACGCATATTTTTGTGCCATGTGTATTCTCATGAATTCAAACAATGGTTTGATCAATCCCCTGCCACGGTATTCCTTGTGAATGCAAATGGGTCCGTATTGAAAACTATTTGTTGTGGTGATTTTAAAATCTAAAAAGTGTAATTCAGGAAACAAGGAGCTCATGTAATTGAAAATGGGCCATTGTTGGAAAAACTCCCAACTTCCTGCAAAAATGTAAGCAATGATTTTGTTATTTTTCTTGGCAATAAATAATTCAGATTTTTGAATAACTTCGGTTAATTGTAGTATTGAAAATGGCGTAGTAACAAATCCAGAAATTTTTTCTTCTTCGGATAAATTTACTACAAGATACAATTCTTGTAATACCAATACATCATCAATGTCACTCATTTTTGCAGTTTCGAATTGTATGCTTTTGGTCATTTTTCTTAAAATCTGATGTTAATTTTGTTTGTCAAAAATAAGTAAAATTCCTGAAATTTTTAATTTTTATTGTACTAACAATCCTTTGCATAAAGCCTTATTTTTTTGTCGTTTTTGTTTATTTTTGCTACATGAAAAATATCATCATCACAGGAACGAGTAGAGGAATAGGATTTGAATTAGCATTGCAATTTGCCAATGCGGGACACCAAGTCTTAGCCATATCCAGAAAGATTCCTCAAGCTTTATTGGGCAACAAAAATATTACCTGTCTTTCAGTTGATTTGTCCAATGAATCGGAATTAGTGAAAGTAAGTGATTTCCTTTCTAAGTCTTGGAAACAAATAGATGCAGTCATTCATAACGCCGGAAGTTTATTGTTGAAACCTTTCTCAGAAACGACTCAGGAAGATTTTGAAAACATCTATAAGGTCAATGTTTTTGGAGTGGCTAATTTGACTCGAATTTGCCTGCCTTATCTGCAAAAAGGAAGCCATGTAGTAACCATAAGTTCTATGGGTGGGATTCAGGGAAGTTTAAAGTTTGCCGGATTAGCGGCGTATAGTTCAAGTAAAGGAGCCGTGATTACGTTATCAGAGTTATTAGCTGAAGAATATAAAGACCGCGGGGTTTCTTTCAATGTTTTGGCTTTGGGTTCCGTGCAAACAGAAATGTTGGCAGAAGCTTTTCCGGGATATCAAGCGCCAATATCAGCGGGCGAAATGGCGAATTATATTTATGATTTTACTTTGACTGGAAATAAATATTTCAATGGTAAAGTGTTGCAAGTTTCTTCTACGAATCCTTAATTTATAACTCACGTCTATTTTGAGCGAAACCTTAGCCAGATTTATTCCAGAGCATGCGGTAAAACCCGTTTTTGAACTTATTGTTGCTAATCAAGTGCATCTTAAGATTGTCAACGAGCGTCAGACACGTCATGGTGATTATCGAAAAGGCTTAAACGGAAAGCATGAGATCACGGTAAATTCAAATCTCAATAAATACAAGTTTTTGATTACGTTGATTCATGAAATTTCACATTTGGTTGCGTTTGAAAAATTCGGTAGAAATATTAAACCGCATGGAAACGAGTGGAAATATTCTTTTCAAAGGCTGATGATTCCTTATATTCGACCAGAAATTTTCCCAAATCAATTGTTGCCTTTGTTGGCGAGACATTTCAAAAATCCTACAGCCAGCAGCGATACTGATGCTGCTTTGGCATTAGCCTTGAAACAATTTGATCAGCAAAATGATAAAAATTATGTGTTTGAAATTCCGTACGGTAGTGTTTTTAGAATCCAAAACGGAAAGATATTCAAGAAAATTGCGATCAGAACCAAGCGTTTCGAATGTTTAGAAATGAGTTCTGGAAGAACGTATTTATTTAATCCAAATGCTGAGGTCGAGTTGTTGAGGTCAAGCTAGCTTTTTACTCTTTCAAATACGCTTCCCGTACTTTTTTGAATAAATTGGAAGAATAAACAAAGGCAACGACAGCCTCATTATCGGTTCTGAAAATTTCTTCTTTGTTTCCTTCCCACGCTTTTAAGCCATCTTTTAAGAATAGAATTTTCTCTCCAATTTCCATCACGGAGTTCATATCATGTGTATTGATAACCGTTGTGATGTTATATTCTTCTGTAATTTCTTTAATCAAATTATCAATTAATATAGCGGTATTTGGATCTAAACCAGAGTTAGGTTCATCACAAAATAAGTATTTGGGGTTGTTTACAATGGCGCGGGCAATAGCAACGCGTTTTTGCATTCCTCCTGAAATTTGTGAAGGGAGTTTTTTATGGGCATCAGTAAGATCGACTCTTTTTAATACAAAATCTACGCGCTGCTGAATTTTTGCTTTATTGTCCCTAGTGAACATTTTTAATGGGAAGCCAACATTTTCAGCGACAGTCATCGAATCAAATAAAGCACTTCCTTGAAAAACCATTCCAATTTCAGTGCGGAGTTCTCGTTTTTCGTCAGACGTTAATTCCGAGTAAATTCGGCCATCAAATGAAATTGTTCCAGATTCCGGAGTATGAATGCCTAAAAGACTTTTGAGCAAAACTGTTTTTCCGGATCCACTTTGTCCAATAATTAAATTGGTTTTTCCGGTTTCAAAAACCGTAGAAATACCTTTAAGAATTTTATTTCCACCAAATGATTTTTCTATGTTTTGTACTTCTATCATGATCCTAGTAACAACTGTGTTAGTATATAATTGAATAGTATTATGGAAACTGATGTCCAAACAAAAGAAACGGTACTGGCTTTACCTACTTCAAGCGCACCACCCTTCATATAATAGCCATGAAAAGAGGGGATTGTGGCCAGTAACATGGCAAATATCAGTGTCTTTATGAATGCATAAACAATGTGGTACGGGATGAAATCCATCTGTGTGCCATTTATAAACTCAGTACTAGAGATAAAACCACCATAAACGCCTGCCATCCAGCCTCCCAAAACTCCCAGAAACATAGCAATTCCTATTAAGAATGGGTATAATAATAAGGCGATTATTTTAGGAAAAACCAAGTAATTTAAGGAGTTTACACCCATCACCTCTAAGGCATCAATTTGTTCGGTAACCCTCATGGTTCCTATACTGGAGGTAATAAACGAACCCATTTTCCCGGCCATAATCACGGAGATAAAAGTGGGGGCGAATTCTAATATTACGGATTGTCGTGTCGCAAAACCGATAAGATATTTTGGAATTAATGGGTTAGTTAGATTTAAAGCAGTTTGTATAGCAACTACACCTCCAACAAAAAAAGAGATAAAGGCAACAATACCAAGAGAGTCAATGATTAGGTCATCAATTTCCTTGAAAATTAAATTTCTCATCACAGACCATTTGGTCTGTTTATTAAAAATTTCTCTCAGCATTAGGAAGTATCTTCCTATCTGTGTTATATATCGAATAAGCATCATAAGTTTTGTGAATATGGGCTAAATTACAAAAATTGTAAGGAGTTATATCTTTCAATTTAGCAGTTTTTGATTTTGGAAGCTAAAAAAGCTTTTCCTGCATTTTTTTTAAACGATATTTTCTAATGAATTTTGCTTGTTCTTCTGTAACTAATAATGGAGTTTTAGCTGCTTTAGCTTTCCAATAACCGCTGATGTAATCTACAAATAGTAGCGGTTTTTTCTTCATTATTGCCAGCTTTGCCGAAGCGATGGAAGTGATTAAAAAGCCGTAGCCTAAAGTATAAAATGCTTCGCCTTGTTTGTAACGTGCAGTTTTATTGTAATTGGCGCCAGTTGGTTTTAGGTGTTTTACCAGTAATGAAGTGTCCGTAATGACTTTCCATCCGTAAAATTTACATAGTAATTCATCTACGGTGTCCCAACCCATTGCCGGTTTTAAATTACCTATTTGCTCGAAGCATGCTTTTCTATAGGCTTTGAATGCGCCACGAATATGGTCTTTGTCAGTAAGATTTTCCAGAATCCATGTACCATTTTTTTCGATATAAGCAAATCCGCCTGCCATTCCTATTGTTGCATCTTTTTCGAAAATGTTTAAAATAGTTTCAAAATAGTTGTTGGGCAGAATTAAATCGGCATCCAGTTTCACGATTACGTCATAATTTTCATCTAATGTTTCATAACCTTTGTGAAAGGCCTGAATAACTTTACTTCCCGGCAAATGAATTGCTTGGGAGGTTTTTGTGACCAATGTGATAAACGGATTTTCTTTGGCGAAAGCCATAACGATTTCGGCCGTTTTATCAGTAGAATTGTCATTGACTACGACTACTTTTTTGGGCAAAATGGTTTGCGAAATCAAAGAATTTAGCGTTAAAGCAATAAATGCTTCCTCGTTATGGGCCGGAATAACAATGTAATAATTCATTTAAAAATTTTTAGATTTTAGATTTTAAATTTCAGATTAACGATTTGTTGCAAGTCGTTAATCAGAAATCAGAAATCAGAAATCGTTAATCTATTTGATTTTTTCAGCGTAAACAATATAATATCGGTTGGTAAACTTTCTTAATAAGGGACGAATTCCAAATTTTTTAACGGGATTGGTCCATTTTTGCCGATCTATTATCTTCCAGCCTGTTTTTTCTAATAGCCAATCGAGTTGCCAGTCTTCAAATTCGTGGTAATGCCTATCCCAGAGGTCTGTTTTACTGCGATAAGCTGGAGAAAACCACAGTCGCAATGGTATAGAAATAAAAAGTTTATCCGATTTTATTTCGTTTAAAATAGTGAAAGGATTTAGTAAATGTTCAAAAATTTCGAAAGCGGTTACAACCTCTTTTTGTTCTCTTAAAAATACGGATTGGTCTTTGTCTAAGTCTTCTCCGGCTGTGTTTGTAACTGTAAATCCTTCGGATTTCATGATTTTAGAGAAAGGGTTTTCAACGCCTAAGTCTAAGATGGTCTCTGAGGAGGAGACATGTTTTTTTAGAAATTCTAAAGTATGTTTGAATCTTTTATTGGGAAACGTTTTTTCGTACATGTTTTTTTGATTTGTCCGCTGGGGAACGAAGGCACAAATATAGTAATAAATGTGTTTTTGAAGATTGTTTTTTAGCCCGGATGGTAATGAAAATCCCGGAGCTTCAAAATGTAGTTTTTCAAGGTGCAAAAAGCGACTAAAAGAAGCTTTATTGCACCTTAGAAAAACAAGTTTTGTAGTGAGGAATTGTAATGGACAGCCGGATTAGCTCCTGATTACAATTTCCTAAAAAGAATTAATATCGGTAAATAAAGGCGTTGATGTTCATTCCTGCTCCAACAGAGGCAAAAATCATAACATCTCCTTTGTGTATTTCCTGATTTTCTATTTTGCCTCGGATGAGCAGGTCAAAAAGAGTTGGAACGGTAGCAACACTGCTGTTTCCCAGTTCATGGATACTCATGGGCATGATGTCTTTAGGAACTGTTCTGTCGTATAATTTGTAAAAACGCTGTATGATTGCTTCGTCCATTTTTTCGTTAGCCTGATGGATAAGAATTTTTTTGACATCATCAATACCTAGTCCACTTTTGTCTAAACAACTTTTCATGGCTGCAGGGACATGATTTAATGCAAATTCATAGATTTTACGTCCGTACATTTTTATGTAGCGAATGTCCGGATCTAAATCAGGATTGTAGGATTTCCCAAAGAATAAATAGTTGGCTTCGTCATTTGCATAGGTGGCACTTTCATACGCTAACAAACCGGTGTCATCATCTGAAGCTTCAATGATAGAAGCGCCGGCACCATCTGAGTAGATCATGGAATCCCTGTCATGCGCATCGACTACTCTGGAAAGCGTTTCTGAACCTATAACCAAGCAACGTTTTGCCATGCCGGATTTGATGTAAGCATTGGCTTGAAGTACGCCTTCGATCCATCCGGGACAGCCAAAAAGGATGTCGTATGCAACACATTTTGGGTTTTTTATTTGTAGCTTGTGTTTGACACGTGTGGCTAAACTTGGAAGCATATCGGACTGGCTTGTGCCGTATTTTACATCGCCAAAGTTATGAGCAAAGATGATGTAATCTATTGTTTCAGGATCAATTCCAGCATTTTTTATTGCTTTTTGAGCGGCAAAAAAAGCGAGATCGGAGGAGTTTAAATGATCCTCTGCATAGCGCCGGTGTTCAATTCCGGTAATTCCCTTAAATTTATTAATGACTACTTCGTTTGGATAACCAAAAGCGGTTCCATCCTCGTTTAAAAAAACATGTTCGCCAAAATCTGTATTGCTTATTTTTTTCTCAGGAATATAACTTCCTATTCCAGCTATTTTTATTTTCATTGCGTTAATTTTCCAAAATTTATGCTAAATTAATCATTAAAAAATTAGTACAGTCACAATATTTACTATGCATGCATATAATTGTGAAATAATAATTTATTGGCTAAAATATTAATTTTTTTATTGTAAAAGGAATGTTTTGATGCGATTTTTATTTCTTACTTCTTTTAAGTTAAAAAAACTGCTTTTTTATTTTTTTTATCAAAAGATTGCTTCTGGTCAGATAATTTTTTTGCGCAAAAAAAATGTCTCGATTTCTCGAGACATTTTGTAGTGGTTTAACTTTCCATATAGGCTTCAATTGGTGCGCAGGAACAAACTAAGTTTCGGTCTCCATAGGCATCATCTGCTCTTCGTACGGTTGGCCAGAATTTATTCTCGGCAATATAATCTAATGGGAAAGCGGCTTGTTCCCGAGTGTAAGGAAAATTCCAGATATCAGTAGTTAGCATGGCTAATGTGTGGGGCGAATTTTTCAAAACATTGTTTTTGTCTTCTAATGTTGCGTTTTCAATTTCTTTACGGATTGCAATCATGGCATCACAAAAACGATCTAACTCTTCCAGGTTTTCACTTTCTGTAGGTTCAATCATTAATGTTCCTGCCACTGGGAAAGAAACCGTAGGTGCATGGAAACCGTAATCCATCAAGCGTTTTGCAATATCAGTAACTTCAATTCCTTTTTGTTTGAAAGGGCGGCATTCTAAAATCATCTCGTGTGCGGCACGACCCATTTCTCCAGAATACAACGTATCATAATGACCGTTTAGTTTCTCTTTAATATAGTTGGCGTTTAAAATGGCATATTGAGTAGATTGTTTCAACCCTTCGGCTCCTAGCATACAGATATAGCCGTAAGAGATCAAACACACTAATGCGGACCCCCAAGGTGCGGCAGAAATTGCTGTTATCGCGTTTTCTCCACCAGTTGGAATTACAGGATTAGTAGGTAAAAACGGCACTAATTGTGGCGCAACGCATATAGGTCCTACTCCTGGTCCGCCGCCGCCGTGAGGAATCGCGAATGTTTTATGTAGGTTCAAGTGACATACATCAGCGCCAATAGTTGCAGGATTTGTCAATCCAACTTGCGCATTCATATTCGCACCATCCATGTATACTTGGCCTCCGTTATTGTGTATTAACTGTGTGATTTCTCTAATGGCACTTTCAAAAACTCCATGAGTCGATGGATAGGTTACCATCAGACAGGCAAGATTGTCTTTGTGTAAAACTGCTTTTTCGCGTAAATCTTCTACGTCAATATTTCCGTTTTCCAATGTTTTAGTTACCACTACTTTCATTCCTGCCATCGCTGCTGATGCAGGATTTGTTCCGTGCGCGGATGATGGAATTAAAGCAATGTTTCTGTGGTGATCTCCTCTTGACTGGTGGTACGCACGAATCACCATTAATCCGGCATATTCGCCTTGAGCACCTGAATTAGGTTGTAATGTTGTTCCTGCAAAACCAGTAATGACATTTAATTGGTTTTCTAATTTAGCCAACATCTCCTGATATCCTTGCGCTTGATCAAGTGGTGCAAACGGGTGAATATTGTTCCATTGTGGCATGCTTAACGGCAACATCTCTGAAGCGGCATTCAGTTTCATGGTACAAGACCCTAATGAAATCATCGAGTGATTCAACGCTAAATCTTTTCGTTCTAACATTTTGATGTAACGCATCAAAGCTGTTTCTGAGTGATGTTTATTGAAAACATCGTGTTGTAAAAACGTTGATGTTCTGTTTACGTTTTCAGGAAAATGATTGGTTTTTGATAACGTTTCAATCAGTGTAAGCGGAGTCCCATTTGCAGAAGCGAAAACAGCAATAATTTTATTCAAATCAGCAATGCTTGTCGTCTCGTTTAAGGAAATTGAAATCGTATTATCATCAATGTAATAGAAATTAATTTCGTTTTCTTCTGCAATTGTTTTTACTTTTTTAGCGTCAGCCTTGATGACAATGGTGTCAAAGAAAGCAGTGTTCATTTGCTGGAAACCAGATTTTTCTAATGCATTAGCCAATGTCGCTGCTGAAGCATGTACTTTATTTGCAATATATTGCAATCCTTTTGGTCCGTGATACACGGTATACATTCCGGCCATAACGGATAATAATACTTGAGCGGTACAAATGTTAGAAGTCGCTTTATCCCGTTTGATGTGTTGCTCACGGGTTTGCAACGCCATACGCAAGGCGCGGTTTCCATCCGTATCAACTGTCACGCCGATGATTCTTCCCGGCATGCTTCTTTTATATTCGTCTTTTGTTGCAAAATAAGCGGCGTGCGGACCACCGTATCCTAGCGGGATTCCAAAACGTTGTGTTGTTCCAAGAACAACAGCAGCGCCTATTTCTCCGGGTGGTGTCAATTTAGCCAAACTCAAAATATCAGCGGCAACAGCTACTTTTATTTCGTTTGCACCTGCTTTAGCGATAAAGGCAGTATAATCATGTACTTGCCCAAATTTTCCCGGATATTGAAGGATTGCTCCAAAATAGTCCGATGAAAAATCGAATGTTTCATGGTTTCCTAGTACTAATTCGACACCAATTGGCGTGGAACGTGTTTGTAAAACGGATAAAGTTTGGGGTAATATTTCTTCAGAAACGAAGAATTTATTGGTGTTATTTTTCTTTTGATCCCGAGAACGAACGTCAAAAAGCAGTGCCATTGCTTCTGCGGCTGCAGTTCCTTCATCTAATAAAGAGGCATTCGCAATTTCCATTCCGGTTAATTCGATAACCATCGTTTGGAAATTCAAAATGGCTTCTAAACGGCCTTGCGCAATTTCGGCTTGATACGGCGTATAGGCAGTATACCATCCTGGATTTTCAAATACATTTCTTTGTATCACTGCAGGAATAATTGCGGCATTGTATCCTAAACCAATGTAGGATTGAAAAACTTTATTTTTATTTCCTAATTTCTGAATGTGATTTGCAAACTCATATTCGGTCATTGCAGGTTCTAAATCTAAATCAGATTTTAAACGAATGTCACTTGGAATCGTTTCCTGAATCAATTGTTCCAGCGTTGCTGCCCCAATTGTCTTTAACATGTGTTCTAAATCATTTTCTCTAGGGCCAATGTGTCTTAATGCAAAAGCGTCTGTTTTCATTGTATATAAAATAGGTTGTGTGTTTCTTGTTTTAAAAGGCTGTAAAATTAAATATTAATATGCTATTAATGGCCTTTTTTAATCGGATTTTCTGTGAATTTTTCAACTAAAAGCCGTTCTTATTAACACTTTGATTAATTTTGTCTAATGAGGTTTTTTAAACAAATATTCGATTTTTATATTAATAGTAGTATTCACGTGGGTTTATCGTGTTATGCTTTGGTCCGAATGACGCACTATATGTTCCACATTCCAGTAGGTGAACCAGTTGCTAATTTTGTTTTTTTTGGAACTATTGTGGGGTATAATTTTGTGAAATACGATGCTTTGGCTCGATCCAAAAAGATAAAAATGCGCAAGGAACTAAAAGGGATTGCTTTGTTTAGTTTTTGCTCCCTTCTATTTGGAGGCTATTATTTCTTTATGCTGGAACGAGTGACGCAAATTACCGCTATTGTTTTTTTGAGTGTTACCTTGTTGTATACGCTTCCTTTTTTTCCAAATAAAAAAAATGCAAGAAATTGGGCTGGTGTCAAAATTTATATCGTAGCATTGTGTTGGGTGGGTGTCACGCTAGGACTCCCAATTTTAGATGCGGGCATCCCAATAACCATAGATTTCTATCTAAAATGCATACAACGCTTTATCTTGATTTTTGTATTGGTGCTTGTTTTTGAAATCATTGATATGGCACATGACGATCCGCATCTTAAAACCGTACCCCAACAAATAGGAGCAAACCGTACCAAAATATTGGGACTGTTACTTTTGATTCCATTTTATTTATTGGAATTTTTTAAAAGTAATTTAGATAAAGATCAATTGATTGTAAACTTCATTTTAGTACTGATGATTTCATTATTTTTGATTTTTGCCAATGAAAAACGATCAAAATATTATACTTCTTTTTGTGTTGAAAGCATTCCGATAGTTTGGTGGTTGTTACTTTTATTATTTTAAAAAGCACTTAATTGGTGAGTACGTTCACTAATAATAGTGTTAATTTGGTGAATATTATGTTTTAACAAGTAAAGAAAACTTCAGGGAATTTTTGAAATAATTATGGATTTTATTCTTGAAGTATTTCCGTTTTACTGCTTACTTTCAGAAAAAGCTTTCACAACTTTGTTTCTTTCGAGAATAAAATTAATCATGTGATTTTTTAGAAACAAAAAATCAAACAATTCCCCAAAGATACCATATGGTACTTCGTAAAATACTTTATCTTTCATTACCGTAAGCCCGTTTTTTTCGTAAAAAATATGTTCATGTCGGAATGATTTGAATTTTCCTTCTTCCATTTCATCCACAAAATAATCATACTGATTCATTGCTGTGATTCGGCTTTTATGCGTTAGATAAAAACCAAAATGTTTGCCACGCCAAGTTACCGTTTCGTTGTAATTTATTAATCCAGAAGTTACTCCGTCAATGGCCGTTTCATTTGTGGTACTGGCAGATTCTTGGTGAAAGTCGATGTCTCTGGAAATGTCAAAAACAGTTTGTATGGGAGATTTTATTTTGGTCCTAATTTTTATTTTGGTCATTACATTTGTATTTTTCGTTTGTCTTCAATAGTGATTTTTGAGCCAATGGCTAGAAATACAGATGTAGGTTTTAAATCCTTGATAAAAGCAAATTCTTTTCCGTAAACACCTTCAAAATCAATTACTGACTCGTTTTTCGTTACTTCAAATTGTTGCCATCGGGGATGCGTGACTTGGTATTCAAAAGTTTGATTTTCGTTGATTTTGGTATACCCAAAATAATGCTCCGTAATAAACTCAGCTTCGGAATCCGGTGCAATTGCAATGGGATTTTTTTGGGTTGTTACCTGAATCGTATTCCATTTGTTTTTTACTTTCCATTGGTAAATAAATTCTCTGGAGTTTTCATTTACTTTCAAGGTATGTTTCATGGGTAACGTCCGGTAATGCTCATTGTAAAACGTATTAGCTACAAATGAAATGGCAAGTTTAGGGACAATTTCGCTGATAAAAACAGCACCTCTTTTCCATACATTATTTTCAAAACGCTTTACGTAAAAACGAAGATTGACCTCTTCAAAATCAGAATGAAATGGGATTTTTATTCCTAAAACGCGCACGTTTTCAAACAAGAATCCAATAAAACTAACATAACATTTGCCGTTCCATAAATCGATTTCTGTTCCTTTTGGGACATATTTCTCTAGAATTTCCGGATTGACCACATAATTAATCAGGGCTAAATTATTCCACTCGGCTTTTAAGAAACTCATTTTTTTGTTGGTTTTAATTTTTTTAGGTGTGTGAAATGCTATTGAAAAAACCCGAAGCCTGTTACTTCAGGTTTTCAATAAGTTTTTTCTAAACCAATCCTGCTCTTCGTAACAAAGCTTCCGGTTTTGGTTCCTGTCCTCTAAAGCGTTTGTATAAAATCATAGGGTGTTCTGTTCCTCCTTTAGAAAGGACGTTTTCCTTGAATTTAGTTGCCACTTCTTTATTAAAAATACCTTTTTCTTGAAAATATTCAAAAGCATCAGCATCCAAAACTTCGGCCCATTTATAACTGTAATAACCAGACGAATAGCCACCTTGAAAAATATGAGAGAATGAAGTACTCATCGCGTTTTCTTTTGTATCAGGATATAATTGTGTAGCTGCAAATTGCTCGGTTTCAAAAGCTTTGATATCCTTAATAGTAGAAGGATCTTGTGCATGCCAGCCCATATCTAATAACCCAAAACTCAATTGACGCATTGTTGCCTTTCCTTCCTGGAAACTGGCACTTTCCTTAATTTTATGGACTAATTCCATCGGAATCATTTCGCCGGTTTCATAATGATAGGCAAACAACGCCAAGGCCTCCGGTTCGTAACACCAGTTTTCCAGAATCTGACTTGGTAATTCCACGAAATCCCAATATACTGAAGTACCGGACAAACTTGGATATGTCGTGTTGGCCAACATTCCGTGCAAGGCGTGACCAAATTCATGAAATAAAGTTGTTACCTCGTTAAAAGTTAATAAGGATGGTTTTGTTTCGGTAGGTTTCGTGAAATTACAAACAATAGAAATATGAGGTCTTTCGTTAATTTCTTTTTTAACATATTGCGATTTAAAAGAAGTCATCCAAGCTCCGTTTCGTTTGCCTTTTCTTGGAAAGAAATCAGCATAAAACACCGCAACTAATTGACCGTTTTCATCTTTTACTGTGTATGTTTTTACTTCTTCATGGTATTTATCTACTTCGTAAACTTCTTCAAAAGTAATTCCGTATAATTTTTGCGCTACTGCAAAAGCACCGTCTAAAACTTTTTCTAATTGAAAATACGGTTTTAAAATTTCATCATCCAAATTGAATAATTGTTGCTTCAATTTCTCCGAATAATACGCACCATCCCATTTCTGGAGTTGTTCAATTCCGTGTAACTCTTTTGCAAAAGCGGTCAATTGTGCAAATTCTTTCAAGGCTGCCGGTTTGGCTTTTTCTAATAAATCATTCGAGAAGGTTTTTACTTTCTCCGGACTTTCGGCCATGCGCTCTTCCAATACAAAATGAGCATGAGTAGCATAACCTAAAACTTGAGCTCTGTCAAAACGCAATTTGGCAATCTTAAGCACAATTTCCTGATTGTCAAATTCGTTGTTTTGAAAACCTTTGGCACCGAAAGCGATTGCCATTTCCATGCGTAATTCCCGATTGTTGACATAGGTTACAAACGGAACATAACTAGGATAGTCCAATGTGAAAATCCATCCTTCTTTTTCTTGGCTTTTAGCCAATGAACGAGCAGCTTCGATAGTTCCGTCTGGCAAACCGGCTAAATCTGTTTTGTTAGTAATATGCAGTTGATAGGCCTGTGTTTCGGCCAAAATATTTTCGCCAAACTGCAAACTCAATTTCGATAATTCTTTATCAATTTCTCGCAATTGATTCTTTTTATCTTCCGGTAAATTCGCTCCATTTCTGGAAAAGCTTTTGTATTTTTTGTCTAAAAGCGTGGTTTGCTCCGGATTGAGATTCAGTTTTTCTCGTTGCTCATACACTGTTTTTACTCGTGCGAATAAATCCGGATTAAGACGCACATCGTTGCCAAACTCAGAGAGCAGAGGCGAAACTTCCTGAGCGATTTTTTGAATTTCGTCATTGGTTTCGGCTGAATTCAAGTTGAAAAAGATGCTTGAGATTCGGTCCAAAACATCGCCGCTGAACGCTAATGCTTCAATCGTGTTTTCGAAAGTGGGTTTTATCGGATTTTGTACAATCGCATCGATTTCGGCTTTTGCCAATTCGATTCCTTTTTGAAAAGCAGGAAGGAAATCTTCATTTTTAATTTTCGAAAAAGGTGCAGTATTGTACTTTGTATTGAAAGGGTGTGTTAGGATGCTCATTTGTATTTTGTAATAAAAATAATTTGATGTTTAAAGAAATCAAAGGTACGGATTTAATAAAAAAAATGTGTTTGTCCAAGGAATTGATTTGGGCCAAAATAGCGGATTCAAAAGTGTTATTTAAATGTTATTTATTTCATTTGGCAGTAATAAAGCCTTAAATTGTAAAAAATGATTGGTTTTGTAAAAAATGAATCGAAAAAAATATAATAAACTAAAAGAAAAGATGAATTATCAAATTACAATAAATAGAGCGAATACTGTTGATGAGGTTGAAGAATATTGGACAAATGAGGATTATATAAAACTCTTGGGAAAGTTTGATTATCCGGATGCTGCTGATGGGGATGCTGCCAGTTTAAGGGAATTATTGTTTATGGCAATAAGTGATTTCGAACCAAAAGATGCCGCTGCAATACTATTGGAATACAAATTATCAGAAGATTTGAATGAAGGTCAAATTCAGCAAATTTCAAACGATATGCTTTTAGATAAAGTATGTGAAGAATATCCCGAAATTGGATTGCATTCAACATTGTTTCATATCAATCAATTGCTTTTCAAAGCTTACAACGGTACTTTTCCTAATGCAAAAGCGACGATTGTTGAATGCAGTTTGGTCCCGGTCGAAGGTGAAAATGAAAGCGAATTGACTAAAGAAAATATTCTGAAATTATTAAACAACGGTTTATCGGGCAGTAATTTGATCAAAAGATTGTTCGATCTGCCAATGACTGAAAACGTCCCTTTTTCGGAAGCGGAAGATATTTTATGGGATGTTAAGACCACGGATAATGTGAATTATACGATTACAACTTCTGAATACTGGTTAAGCAGAGAGGACATTATTGCATCAGAATTTGAAGGAGTTCTTGAAATTGTTGTTGATGCAGAATAAATTATTTCACTATTTGAATTCATAAAAAAAGCTCCGTAATGGAGCTTTTTTTTATTTTTGGAGGCTTTGGGAAGCGATATTGACGGCTTCTTTCAATCCGGTTTTGTACTTAATTACTTTCTCTAGGACACTTTTGTTGTGACTTCCTATGATTTGAGCGGCAAGAATACCTGCGTTCTTGGCGCCATTTAAGGCTACGGTTGCTACGGGAACGCCACCTGGCATTTGCAGAATGGATAAAACGCTGTCCCAGCCATCGATTGAATTACTGGATTTTATAGGAACGCCAATTACGGGAAGTGGCGACATTGAAGCGACCATTCCGGGTAAATGTGCCGCGCCGCCAGCACCGGCAATAACCACAGAAATACCGCGAGTATGTGCGTTCATGCTAAAATCAAATAATTTTTCAGGCGTTCGGTGTGCCGAAACGATATCGACTTCAATTTCGATTTCAAATGCTTTTAGGATATCTATGGCTTCTTGCATGATCGGCATATCTGAGATGCTTCCCATTATTACGGCTACTTTCATTTTTTTTGTTTAAAGTTTAAGATTTAAAGTCGCAAAATGCCACTGAACACTGATTGCTATATACTGATCACTCTAATCGTATTCTTTACATCCTCAGCAATTCTTCGGGCTTCGTTGATGTCTTCATTTACGATGGTTACGTGTCCCATTTTTCTAAAGGGACGCGTTTGTTTTTTTCCGTAAATATGTGGCGTAACACCATTCCATCCCAGTATTTTTTCGATGTTTTCGTAGACTACATCTCCTGAAAAACCTTCTTCGCCCACTAGATTTACCATGATCCCGGCTACTTTACTGTCTGTATTCCCTAAAGGCAAATCTAGAATGGCACGCAAATGATTTTCAAATTGCGAGGTATAACTGGCTTCAATCGAGTAGTGACCTGAATTGTGCGGGCGTGGAGCCACTTCGTTCACAAGGATTTCATCGTCTTCGGTTTGAAACATTTCTACGGCTAATAATCCCACATGATTGAATTTTTTGGAAACATTCAATGCGATAGCTCTTGCTTTTTCGGCTACTGTATCATCAATTCGAGCTGGGCAAATCACATATTCTACTTGGTTGGCTTCTGGATGAAATTCCATTTCTACTACAGGATAGGTTTTTATTTCACCGGAAGGATTGCGACAAACGATAACAGCCAATTCTTTTTTGAACGGAATCATTTCTTCGGCAATGCATTCTACATTGGCTAAATTATCCAAATCCGAAATGTGTCGAATCACTTTTACGCCATTTCCATCGTAGCCAAATTCCGTACATTTCCACACAAACGGTAGTTTTGTTTTCGAATCTAGAATGTCAACAATAAGACTTTTTAAATTGTCAAATCGTTTGTAATTTGCGGTTGGGATGGCATGTTGAATGTAAAAATCTTTCTGAATTCCTTTGTTTTGAATGAGTTTCAACGTTTTTGGCGAAGGAAATACCTTTAACCCTTCTTCTTCCAGTTTTACCAAAGCTTCCAGATTGACTAATTCGATTTCAAAAGTCAAAATATCTACTTTTTTACCAAAGTTATACACGGTTTCAAAATCCATTAAATCCCCTTTGAAGAATTGGTCACAAGCTATTTTGCAAGGTGCTTCATCACTTGGATCCAAAACATAGGTTTGTATGTCGAACTTTCGGGTGTCAAACAATAGCATTTTGCCCAGTTGTCCGCCACCGAGAATTCCCAATTTAAAATCAGAAGAAAAATAATTCATTGTGTAGTTGTATGTTTAAGCAAAGATACTTTATAATGATGGAATCCGAAAACACAATTTTATTTTCTTCGGAATTTTTATTATAACTTTTGTTGCTTTCAATACATTTTGAGGCCCTTTTATGTGAAATTTACTTAAAATTACAAATTAATTCTCATTTATCAATTCACAAATCCGAATTCTGTATCTTTGCACATTATTTTAAAAACGAAAATAATGATACAACTTCACGACAAACAATTTGTTCCGTTTATTTCTGCTAAAGAAATTGATTTTGCCATTGCTAAAATGGTGGCGCAAATAGAAGATGATTTCGCTGATGAAATACCAGTTTTTGTAGGTGTATTAAACGGAGCTTTTATGGTCGTTTCTGATTTTATGAAACAGTATAAAAAACCATGTGAAGTATCTTTTATAAAAATGGCTTCTTATGAAGGAACTTCTACCACAAATGAGGTAAAACAATTAATCGGATTAAATCAGGATTTGACTGGACGTAGCGTTATCATACTAGAGGATATTGTAGATACCGGAAATACTTTAGTGGAACTCAAAGAATTATTCAAAAAACAAAATGTAAAGCATTTCAAAATAGCGACACTTTTCTTCAAACCAGAGGCATACACAAAAGATATCAAAATAGATTATATTGGGATTCGAATCCCAAATAAATTTATTGTAGGTTTTGGTTTGGATTATGATGGTTTAGGAAGAAATTTATCCGAAGTATATAAACTAAAAGAATAATTACCAACACATTATGACTAACATTGTTTTATTTGGAAAACCAGGAGCAGGAAAAGGAACTCAAGCAGAATTTTTGAAAGACAAGTACAAATTAACGCATATTTCCACGGGCGACGTATTTCGTTTTAATTTAAAAAACGACACAGAATTAGGCAAACAAGCAAGAGTTTATATGGATGCAGGGGATTTAGTACCGGATGAATTGACGACAAAAATGTTGATTGATGAGGTAAATAAACATCCAGACACAAACGGAATTTTATTTGACGGATATCCAAGAACACTATCACAAGCCAAAGATTTAGATGAATTTCTTGTTTCAATTAGTTCGACTGTTGCCGCAACAATTGCACTCGAAGCTGATGACGAAATCCTGGTACAACGATTGTTAGAAAGAGGAAAAACAAGTGGCAGAATTGACGATCAAGACGAAGAAAAGATCAGAAATCGCTACCAGGAATACAACGAAAAAACAGCGCCATTAATGGATTATTATCAGGGACAAGGGAAATTTCATGCAGTAAACGGAATTGGTACCATTGCAGAAATTACCCAAAGAGTAAGTAACGTTATTGATCATTTATAGGAGCAGTTCCAGTGGTACGTTGTAAGTCCTCGAAATTTTTTTTTCTAAGTCCTAAAAAGGAGCTTCCTTAGGTCGCTCTTTTTTGACAAGAAAAAGTTTTTTTTGCGGGCTTTTCACTGTTATCTGGGCCATAAAATTGAGGTTACAAACAACCGATTTCAAAACAAAAAATGGAGGAATCACATTTTAATACACAAACGAATCAACTAAGAAATTGGAAATACTAATAATATTTTTTCTAATACTGCTTAATGGAATTTTTTCCATGTCAGAAATCGCATTGATTTCGGCACGTAAAAATAGATTAGAAACTTCTGCAAAAAAAGGGAATAAAAATGCTCAAATTGCATTGGAATTAGCCAATTCTCCAAACAAATTTTTATCAACCGTACAAATAGGAATTACCTTGATAGGGATTCTAACCGGTATTTATAGTGGGGATAAAATCACATTTGACGTCGAAACTTACATCAATAATTTTGAGATACTCAAACCGTATGCCCATTCTGTTTCTGTTGGGATTGTTGTAGTGGTTTTAACTTTTTTTTCTATGGTTTTAGGGGAATTACTGCCAAAAAGAATTGGTTTAAATCATCCGGAAAGCATTGCAAAAACAGTGGCATTACCCATGAAAATTATTTCGGTAATTATGGCTCCATTCATTTGGATGTTGACGCATTCAACGGAATTTTTGTTGAGTATTTTACAAATAAAACCAACAGCTGACGGCAAAGTTACAGAAGAAGAAATTAGAGCGATTATCAAAGAAGGAACTGAAGGAGGCGAAGTTCAGGAAATAGAGCAAGATATTGTGGAACGCGTTTTTCATATTGGTGATCGGAAAATAAATTCTTTGATGACACATAGAAAATCAGTAGTTTTTCTACCTTTTCATGCAGATAAAGAACAGGTTAGAGAGTTTATGCTTAAAGAGTTGCATTCTATTTATCCTGTTTACGGTGAGAATTATGATGATATTGTAGGGGTTGTTAACCTAAAAAATATTTTTGCCCATTTTGAGAACGAAAATTTCAATTTGGCTGATATTATGACAGAAGCTCCCTTTATGATGGAGCAAACCACGGCGTATGTAGCGTTAGAGAATTTTAAAAAAACCGGAATACATTACGCATTTGTATCTGATGAATATGGTGTTTTTCAGGGTGTTATTACACTGAATGATATTCTGGAAGCGCTGGTTGGTGATGCTTCGGATTTTTATAAAGATGATTTTCAGTTAATTGAAAGAGAAGATGGAACATGGCTGGTTGACGGACATTATTCGTTGCACGATTTCTTGACGTACTTTGAGTTAGATGAGCTAATCAATGATTATGAAGTTACTACGGTGAGTGGATTAATAATGACGGAACTATCTCACATACCCAAACAAGGAGAGAAATTAATTTGGCAAAAATTTGAGTTAGAAGTTATCGATATGGATGGCGTCAAGATTGATAAAGTGATGGTGAAAGCCTTAAAGGGTTAAAATTTGGTTTAAAGTTTAATGTGTAAAGTTAGTGTGCCGCTAATCTTTAATCTTTAAACTATAAACTTTTAAACAAAAAAAAATGACTGAAGGGAATTTTGTAGATTATGTTAAAATATATGTTTCATCCGGAAAAGGAGGAAAAGGATCTACGCACTTGCACAGAGAAAAATTTATTGAAAAAGGAGGCCCTGACGGTGGTGATGGTGGTCGTGGTGGCCATGTATATTTGGTAGGAAATAAAGCACTTTGGACATTGTTTCACCTAAAGTTTGCCAGACATATCAAAGCCGGTAATGGTGGAGATGGAAGTGGAGACAGGAGTACCGGTGCAGATGGTGACGATAAATTTATCGAAGTGCCGCTGGGTACTGTTGTAAAGGATAAAGAAACGGGAGAAATATTATTTGAAATTACTGATGAGGGTGAAAAACAAATTCTTTCTCGCGGTGGGAAAGGTGGTTTAGGTAACTGGCATTTTAGAAGCTCGACAAATCAAACCCCCAGATATTCTCAACCGGGATTGCCTGGAGCAGAGATGGATGTTATTTTAGAATTAAAAGTGCTGGCTGATGTAGGTTTGGTAGGTTTTCCTAATGCAGGAAAATCAACATTATTGTCAGTTTTGACTTCTGCAAAACCAAAAATTGCCGATTATCCGTTTACTACCTTGAAACCAAATCTTGGTATTGTAGCCTACAGAGATTTTCAATCTTTTGTAATTGCAGATATTCCCGGAATTATTGAAGGAGCAGCCGAAGGAAAAGGTCTTGGACATTATTTCTTGCGCCATATTGAACGGAATTCAACTTTATTGTTCTTAGTTCCAGTGGATACTCCGGATATCAAAGCGGAATATGATATTTTGGTAAATGAATTGACAAAATACAATCCCGAAATGCTTGACAAAGAGCGTTTGCTGGTGATTTCTAAATGCGATATGCTTGATGATGAGTTAAAGGCAGAGCTAAAAGTAGAGTTAGACGTTGCTTTCAAAGATGTTCCTTATATGTTTATTTCTTCTGTGGCTCAACAAGGTTTGACAGAATTAAAAGACAAGTTGTGGAAAATGTTGAACGACTAATTTTCATAAATTTCACAAAAAAGGTGTTCTTTTAGAACACCTTTTTTGTTGCCATAATTTAAGAATTAGTTACTGTTGTAGGTGTCAAATAAGAACTGTAATGTGTCAGGGACTGTATTAGCTAGTATATTAGGCGTAGGAGTATCCTTATTAAGCCAGTTTTCTATGATTAAATCAAAATTATCACCTACTTCATAAACTACTGGAACCCCCATTTTTTTTAGTGCTGCAGCATTACACTCCTGCTCATAATGATTTCGTATAGGAATGCTGAGTATTTTTTTTCTAAGATACAATGCTTCTGCGGGTGTTTCAAATCCACCACCGGTTATGACACCATGACAGTTGATTAAGCTTTGATTGAACTGTTTTTGATTTACAGGATAATACGTGATGTTGCCAATGGTATGTTTGAGTTTTACATCATTCAAAAACCAGTGAAAATTAATTTCGGAGCGTTTATTAAACGCTTTTTCTAAACAATCTTTTTGGAAAGACGGTAAATAAACCGTTATGTGTTTTAAGTCTTTTGGTTCGGCTTGTATGATTTCATCTTTAATAATTGGAGGGAGAATGAAAGAATCGTATTTCTCAAAATGCAGTCCAATATACTGTGGAGAAGGAGCATAATGTTTTAGAATTATTTCTCCCATAAGGCTTTTTTTTTCTGGTCTTGGTGTCAATTTTGACGCAAAACTAGCTTGATGTCCAAATTGTACCGAATGTACTTTCTGTAATTTACAAGCAAGAGAAGTAATTGAATCAAAATCATTTATTACAACATCATAATTTTTTAAAGGTAGAGAGCTTGCATCTTTGAACATCTGTATTGGCCTAATGTTTTTTGCAATATTCCAGTAGTTCAAGCCACCACATTTACTGTAGTGTAAGCTGCAACCGTCGCTTTTGTATTTTACTGGTAAATCAATTTTTAGGCTAGCATTATTTCCACTCATGAAGAAGTCTACAGTGCCAAATTTTTGTAAATAAGGATAAAGTTGCATGGCTCTACTGATATGACCGTTGCCAGTGGCTTGAATAGCATAAAATATTTTCATGTTTGTTATTTAGATTGGATTATAACTGATTTCTTTTAAATATGGATTTATTAGGATAAGATGATTTTTCCTCAGGGTTATTAAGATAAAATTTTGGTTACAATGTCATTTATAATTGCATCTTCTTTGTTCTCATGGTCTATATAGTCCGTTTTTTTATACTGGTAAATACTCCATTTTTCTTTTTTGTATTCCAATGCGGTAAGGTTTTCGACCCAATCACCGCTGTTTAAATACATAACCTTTCCATGTTCATTTTGTACTTCCCTCATTTGGGGTTTGTGAATGTGTCCGCAAACTACATAACTGTATTTTTTTTGAATAGCAATTTCGGCGGCTGTAGTTTCAAAATTTGACACAAAAGAGACGGCTTTTTTTACACTGTCCTTAATCATTTTAGAATAGCTTCTTTTTTCTTTTCCCAAAAGCACTAAAACCCAATTGATAAAACTATTTATCAAAATCAATAAATCATAGCCTTTTCCGCCAAGTTTAGCTAAAATTTTAGCATAACCTTTCGTAGAAGAATCGAAAACATCCCCGTGAAAAATCCAGGTTTTTTTTCCATCTAAGTCCAGGATCAATTTATCTGCCAATTCAAAATTCCCTAAAATAAAATCGGAATATTTCCTTAAAGCTTCATCATGATTTCCCGTAATATAAATAACTCGAGTTCCTTGATTCGACATTTTTATGATTTGTCGCAATACATTCATGTGTGAGGCAGGAAAATATCTTTTGCTAAAACTCCACATATCAATAATGTCTCCATTTAAAACCAACATTTTTGGCTGAATCGATTTTAAATATTGTAGTAATTCATTGGCCTGACAACCATATGTTCCTAAGTGTACATCGCTCAATACGACTAAAGGAATTTTTCTCTTTCTTTTCATAATTTGTTTTGACGAAATTAATTACTCTGTGTTATGATAATGTTTCGTATATATTATTATTACACGCTACACATATTGATTTGTTAACTTTTTTAAGATTAAAAAAGCTGTTTAATACTTTAAATTTTCCTTATTTTTGAAGCATGAAACATAGTATACTAGTTTTTTTATTGTTTCCTATTATGATTTGGTCACAATCCAATTTTGAAAAAGCGCAAAAACTCTTCAAAGAGGAAAAGTATGAGCAGGCACAAACAATATTTGAATCAATACTAAAAACGAATCCTTCAGATTTGAAGACGATAGAGTATTTAGGCGATATTGCCGGTTATTATAATTCATGGGAAAAAGCAATTACCTATTATAAAAAGCTAAAAACAGTAAAACCATCAGAAGCCAATTATTATTATAAATATGGTGGTGCGATGGGAATGAGAGCTAAAGAGAGCAGTAAATTTAAGGCGCTTGGGATGATTGCTGAAGTTAAAGCCTCCTTTGAAAAAGCCATCAATCTGAATCCAAAACATATAGAGGCGCGTTGGGCTTTGATTGAAATATACATTCAGTTACCGGGAATTGTTGGCGGGAGTGAAACTAAGGCTATGAAATATTCCGATGAATTATTGCGGTTGTCGCCTGTTGATGGTTATTTGTCCAGAGGACATATTGAGGAATATTTCGAACGATATAAAGGTGCGGAACAGCAGTATAAAAAAGCAATTCTGGCTGGTGGTTCAAAAATAAGTTACCAAAAGCTGGTTAGCTTATATAATGATAAAATGAATGAAACTGAAAAGGCAAAATCTCTTTTAGAATCCTATAATAACAAAAAGGTTCAAAGTAGTTTTTAATTCACTTGAACTGTAAAACTCTAAATTAAAACAATTAATGCGTACACATTTTATAGCTGTCGGAGGTAGCGCCATGCACAATCTGGCTTTAGCATTACACAACAAAGGATATCAAGTTACGGGAAGTGACGACGCCATTTTTGAACCGTCAAAATCTAGATTAGACAAAAAAGGGATTTTACCGCCAGCATTAGGCTGGTTTCCTGAAAAAATAACATCAGCTATTGAAGCTGTAATTCTTGGTATGCATGCCAAAGCAGATAATCCTGAATTATTGAAAGCCCAGGAATTAGGACTCAAAATATATTCGTATCCGGAGTTTTTATACGAACAATCTAAAAATAAAACACGTGTGGTTATTGGTGGTTCTCATGGAAAAACAACTATAACTTCGATGATTTTGCATGTAATGCACTACCATGACATTGCTGTAGATTACATGGTTGGCGCTCAACTGGAAGGATTTGATACAATGGTGCATCTTACGGAAGAGAATGACTTTGTCGTTTTAGAAGGAGATGAATATTTGTCCTCGCCGATAGACAGAAGACCAAAGTTCCATTTATACCAACCGAATATTGCTCTAATTTCAGGGATTGCTTGGGACCATATCAATGTTTTTCCAACTTACGAAAATTACGTGGAGCAGTTCGAAATTTTTATTGGCAAAATTACCAATGGCGGGATTCTCGTGTATAATGAAGATGATACTGAAGTAAAACGTGTTGCAGAAGGGGCTACAAATCCAATCCGAAAATTAGCCTATCATACCCCAAAATATACTGTTAATGAGGGTGTGACACTGCTGGAAACTCCGGAAGGCGACATGCCAATTGAAGTTTTTGGAGCACATAATCTTAATAATTTGGCTGGTGCCAAATGGATTTGCCAGAATATGGGTGTTGATGAAGCTGATTTTTATGAAGCCATTGCCAGTTTCAAAGGTGCATCAAAGCGATTAGAAAAAATTGCGGAGAGTAAAACAAAAGTGGCCTATAAAGATTTTGCACATTCCCCAAGTAAAGTGGCGGCAACGACTAAGGCGGTAAAAGAACAATATCCAAATCGTACCTTAGTGGCCTGTTTAGAACTTCACACTTATAGTAGCTTGAATGCGGAATTCTTGAAAGAATACGAAGGCGCACTTGAATATGCTGATACAGCAGTAGTTTTCTATTCGCCCGATGCCGTAAAAATCAAACAATTGGAGGAAGTAACACACGAGCAAATTGCTACTGCTTTTAACAAAAAAGATTTAATTATTTATACCAATCCAAAAGATTTTGCGGATTATTTGTTTAATTTAAACCTTGAAAATTCGGCTTTGTTGTTGATGAGTTCCGGTAATTACGGCGGATTGAATTTTGATGAAGTAAAGGAATTGGTAAAGTAAATAATGCTATGAAAGATTCTATAAGAATTGCTAAGACTACAAGCGAAAATCCTGATTTTATGGCTCTTATTAGCGCTTTAGATAAAAGTTTATGGGAGCGTTATCCCGAATTAAAAACCGACTATTGGGGTAATAATATTTTGGAATTAAACCCAAATGTTATTGTTGTATATCTAAAAAACGAAGCTGTTGCTTGCGGTTGTTTTAAAAAATATGATAAAAATACAATTGAAATAAAACGTATGTTTGTTTCTCCTGAGGTGCGAGGAATGGGATTGGCTCAAACTATTTTACGAGAATTGGAACTTTGGGCGCAGGATTCTGGATCATCATTTTCTGTTTTGGAAACATTATACAAGCAAAAGGAAGCTATTGCTTTGTATCAAAAAGCGGGATATGTTATTGTTGATAATTATGAGCCTTATGTGGGTTTAGAAAATAGTATTTGCATGCGCAAACAAATTTAAACAACAAGCGAATGGCTGAAAATTCCTTTTTTTCTATTACCAATTGGTCCGAAGACGATAAACCACGTGAAAAACTAATGCTGAAAGGTAAAAGTGTTTTGAGTGATGCGGAACTGATAGCTATTTTGATAGGTTCCGGCAGCAGGAATGAGTCAGCGGTGGATTTGAGTAAACGGATTTTGGCAAGCGTAGATACTAATTTGAATGCCTTAGGAAAATTATCACTGTCTCAGCTCATGCAATTTAAAGGAATAGGAGAGGCAAAGGCCATTTCTATTATTGCTGCTTTAGAATTAGGAAGACGCAGAAGAGGCGAAGAGGTTGTGGAATTGACAAAAATTACTTCCAGCAAAATCATTTTCGAAATCATGCAGCCTATTATTGGGGAATTACCACACGAAGAATTTTGGATTATTTATATGAATAACTCCAATAAGGTACTGTCGAAATCCCAATTGAGTAAAGGCGGAATCACCGGAACATTGGTCGATGTGCGAATCGTTTTCAAAACGGCACTCGAAATCGGAGCTACAGCATTGATCTTGTGTCACAATCATCCTTCCGGAACCTTGATTCCTAGTGATGCTGACAAACAAATTACAAGAAAATTGAAATTGGCAGGTGATAGTTTAGAAATAAAAGTATTAGATCATCTTATTATAACTGAAACCAGTTATTTCAGCTTTGCAGATGAAGGGATATTTTAAAATTACAAAATGAAACAAACACATATAAAGGACGTTTTTTTTGATTTAGATCATACCCTTTGGGATTTTGATAAAAATTCAGAGCTCACTTTTGAGACTATTTTTAACAGAAATCATCCAACGATAGCAACCAAGGAGTTTATTGAAAAATATGTTCCAATTAACCAAGCGTGTTGGGCACTTTATCAATACGATAAGATTACCCATCAGGAATTGCGGTACAATCGATTGAAACACTCGTTTGATGCGTTGAGTTATACTATTTCAGATGAAGAAATAGAGACTATTGCGGATGATTATATTCGGTTTTTGCCGGACAACAATCATCTTTTTGATGGGACAGTGGAACTTTTGGAGTATTTAAAACCTAAATACAATTTGCATATTATAACCAATGGTTTTGCGGAAGTGCAATTTAAAAAATTGAACAATTCAAAAATTGGAAGCTATTTTCAGACCATAACTAATTCAGAAATGGCTGGGGTAAAAAAACCAAATCCCATTATCTTTGATTACGCTTTAGATTTGGCCAAAGCCAAAAAAGAAAAAAGTATCATGATTGGTGATAGTCTAGAAGCGGATGTTCAAGGAGCACTGGATGCTGGACTGCAAGCTATTTTTTTTAATGAAAGTAAAGTTCAGGTAGAACAGCACATCATACAAATTAACCATTTATTAGAACTTAAAAAATATTTATAAAGATGAAAAAATCATTAGTATTCCTGCTGATATTAGTTGTTAGTTATTCCTATTCTCAATCGGTAAACGATTATAAAGCTGTGATTATTCCCGTTAAGTACGATTTCCTCAAAACAGAGAATCAGTATCGACTGACAACAATGTCTAAATTCTATCTAAACAAAGCCGGTTTTGAAGCTTTTTACAGCAAAGAAGCCATTCCAAGTGACTACAGTGACCGTTGCAGTTTGTTGTATATGGATGTTGTTAAAGAAAATGCTTTTTTGATGACTAAGTTATTTGTGACACTTAAGGATTGTTACGGGAAAATAATTTTCCAATCTGCAGTGGGGAAAAGCAAGGAGAAACAATATGAAACTGCGTATGGCGAAGCGCTTAACAAAGCTTTTGAATCCGTTAATGAGTTGCAATATAAATATAACGGTACTATAAATACAACTATGGAGCCAGAAGTTACCAAGCCCTTGGCCGCTCCGGTGGTGTTGGCTCAAAAAGTAGTCAGCGACTCAGTATCTGATGAAAAAGAAATGGATTTGCTTTATGCTCAGCCTACGGCAACCGGTTTCCAGTTGATTGATAGTTCTCCAAAAGTTGTTATGAAAGTTTTTAAAACCTCTAGTGCCGAATCTTTTATCGCTTTCAAAGGAGATATTAAAGGTGTTTTAATTGCTAAGAACAACCAATGGTTTTTTGAGTATTATGAAAACAACAAATTATATTCTGAAAAAATAGCGGTAAAGTTTTAGTGCAATTATAAATTAATTATTTTTCTAAAAGGGATGTACTGCGGTGTATCCCTTTTTGTGTTTTAATAGCCATATTTATTTTTCCAGCGGTTTTTTAAGAATTCTCTTGTGATGTTTTCTCGGGAGTTATTTCCGGGAATATAGATGGGATTGTTGGACAGTTCATTAGGAAGGAATTCTTGTTCTGCAAAATTATTTGTGTAATCGTGTGCATATTTATATTCTTCGCCATACCCTAATTCTTTCATTAATTTAGTGGGCGCGTTGCGCAAGTGAATTGGTACCGGTAAATCGCCAGTTTGTTTTACAAGTTGTTGCGCAGTTCCAATGGCCAGATACGAAGCGTTACTTTTAGGGGAAGTGGCTAAATAAACGGCACATTGGCTTAATATAATCCTGCTTTCCGGATATCCAATTGTGGCAACCGCCTGAAAGGTATTATTGGCCATAATAAAAGCAGTTGGATTGGCATTTCCTATATCTTCACTACTCAGGATAAGCATTCGACGAGCGATAAATTTAACATCTTCACCGCCTTCAATCATGCGGGCAAGCCAATACACAGCACCATTTGGATCACTTCCCCGAATGGATTTTATAAAAGCTGAAACAATGTCATAATGTTGTTCGCCAGTTTTGTCATACAAAACGGTATTTTGTTGTACTAAAGCAAAAACACGTTCGTTAGTGATTATAACATCGTCTTCTTCGGATGCATGTACAACAAGTTCAAAAATATTCAACAGCTTACGTCCATCGCCACCGGAAAGGCGCAATAAGGCTTCTGTTTCTCTTAGTTTAATGTTTTTGGTCTGCAAATAAGCGTCTGTTTTTATGGCGCGTTCCAGAAGTGTTTCTAAGTCTTTTTTGCTAAAAGCGTTCAAAACATACACCTGACATCGGGACAATAGTGCTGGAATAACTTCAAAACTAGGGTTTTCTGTTGTGGCACCAATTAGGGTGATCCACCCTTTTTCTACCGCAGCCAATAACGAATCTTGTTGGGATTTGCTAAAACGATGAATCTCATCAATGAATAATATAGGGTTTTTAGCCGTAAACAAACCCCCACTTTGCTTTGCTTTTTCAATCACCTCGCGAATGTCTTTCACACCGGAATTGATGGCACTCAAAATATAAAAGGGTCGTTTTGATTCCTGTGCAATAATTTGCGCTAAAGTAGTTTTACCAGTGCCCGGTGGTCCCCAAAAAATTAAGGAAGGGATAATTCCTTTTGTAATTTGTTGTGTCAAGGAACCATTTGGTCCAACCAAATGGGATTGACTGATGTAGTCCTCTAATTTTTGTGGTCGTATGCGTTCTGCAAGTGGTGCTTCCATAGTGTAAAATTAATATTTTTTTTAATCTAAGCCCATTTATGATTGTCAAATTTATTTTTCGGAGCTATTTCCAGCTGTACACTATATCCACGCAAAAAAGCGTGGGATGCCGTTTCCATCTGGGCTAGGAATTCTTGTGTTTAATTTTACTCTTGGGTTGTACTATGACAAAATTGCATTAAATTGCTTTTGGAGAAGTTTTTGAATTAAGATGATAGTATAAACAAGTAGGATTCATGGACAAACATTTTAAATTCACGAATTTAGTTATTGGACTGCCTCTTTTTTTTGTGGTAGTATTGTGGTTTGTCTTTTGGCTCGAAATTCGATTTGATTTTGACTTTGTCCAAAACGGTATTTACCCTCGAACATTTTCAGGTCTGCAAGGAATCTTGTTCAGTCCTTTTATTCATAGTGATATAGAGCATTTGTACAACAACTCGATACCTGTATTGGTATTATTGGTCGCTTTACAATTTTTCTATGCGAAACAATCGTTGGCGGTTGTTGGGTATGGAATTCTATTGTCTGGATTTATCACGTGGATTATTGGTCGGGAGAATTACCATATTGGAGCCAGTGGTTTGATTTATGTGTTGTTTAGTTTTATTTTTTTTAAGGGAATTCAAACAAAGTACAATCGATTAATAGCCTTGTCTCTTGCCGTGATTGTTGTTTATGGAGGTTTAGTTTGGTATGTTTTTCCAAGTCCTGAGATTCCAGGTAATAAGTCTATTTCTTGGGAAGGTCACCTGGGAGGGTTGCTCTCCGGATTCCTTCTTACGTTAGTATATAAAACTCCAGAATATAAAAAAGTCCATAAGTATGATTGGGAACATCCGGATTATGATCCCTTGGCGGATAAATTCATGCAGCGTTTTGATGCCAACGGTAATTTTGTAAATCTTCCAAAAAATGAAGAAAATGAGGAAAATGAAGTATAACAGCAATTATCAACGTATTATACTTCCAATTTCCATGTAGGGTATCACATTGTTACAAACAAAAAAAATGAATCAAAACGGGAGTCTTGATTCATTTTTAGTGTATTTGTTTTGGTTCCCTATTCTTTGGGAAGGGTTTGGAAATTAACTTCTCTGTCTTACCGCTTCGTATAAAAAAGCACCACAAGCTACGGATACATTCAACGAACCAATAGTTCCAAACATAGGTAGTTTAGCTTTTTCGTCAACAATCTTCAATACAGATGGGTTTACACCACGATCCTCAGATCCCATAATTATGGCAACAGGCTCGTTCAAAGAGATATCATAGATGTTTTGATCTGTTTTTTCAGTTGCAGCAACTGTTTTGATACCGCTTGCTTGCAATAAGAAAATAGCATCTTTGATGTGTTCTACTTTGCAAATTGGAATATTGAATACAGCTCCTGCAGAGGTTTTTACCGTATCGCCATTCACAGGAGCTGAGCCTGCTTTTTGGACAATAATACCGTTTACGCCGGTGCATTCAGCAGTTCTGATGATAGCGCCAAAATTACGCGCATCAGAGATTTGATCTAATATTAAGAACAATGGTTTTTTCCCGTTTTCAATTACAGACTCAATCAATGTTTCTAAATCAAAAAAGGAGATAGGGGATATGGTTGCCACTGCACCTTGATGGTTATTGGGCGTTAGTCTATTTAGTTTTTCAACCGGAACATAAGAAAAGTTAATATTACCGCGCTTCATCACTTTCATTAAGTCTTTCATCAGTTCGCTGCTCGCTTCCTTCTGAATGTAGACTTTGTCTACTGTTGCGCCTGCTTGTATGGCTTCGATTATAGCTCTAATCCCAAATATTTGATGTTCTTTTTCCATGGTGTAAATATATAAAAAAAAACCACCATCGTAATGATGGTGGTTTTAGATATATGGAAATTTATTTAATCTAAATTTTAACTAAGGTAAAAGTTTGATTTTGTGACGATCCACTGAAGTTTAATCTTAAGTTAATGTCCCCAGTACAAGAACCTACAGATCCTGATCCAGTCACTGTTACCTTCATCCAGCCTGTGTAGTCGAACTGCTCATTAGCAGTAACAGTTGCCACTGCATTTGAAGGGTTGATTGTTACTATCATATAGGATGTCGAAGGATTGTTTAAGTATGGATTGTTTGTATTTCTAATTCTAAATGTATACAATCCATCAGTGGATACGTATTGAACAGGCACTATATCTCCAACTGCGTAGTCAGCCCAAGCATCAGCGGTTACTTTGTAGTTACCATTGAAAGCAGCTGCACTAGCTAATGGACAAAAGAATTGAACTGAATATACAAATCCTGATGAGAAGTAAACTCCACCTACAACTGTACTAGAAGAGTTAGTATTAGTAAATGTTCTACCATCCGTTAACACTAATTCTAATCTCATTGTAAATTTATCGGATGTAGTGTAACCTCCGGTTGTAAGCCCTAATTTAGCCAGAGTCTCAGCAAGTGTAGCACTTACTTCACCTGTAGGTAAATTATTAGATCCTTTTGGAAAGGCTGTTGCGGAATATGATTTCACTAATTTTTCGGCACTTGTTACTCCATTTTTAGTGTGTTTTACATACAATCTAACTTCTGATAGAAGATCTCCATTTTTACTATCTTGTTCTTCAATATTTACTGACCATTTAGAAGTTGTATCAAAGAAATTAAAAGTAGATTGGTTTACTTTTAAAGTTCTTAAAATTGCGCCTCTTGTAGTGTTGGCAAGTACATTGTCTGCAGTACTTTCATCACTACTACAAGATTGTAATAGTACCATGCCCATTGCAAGTAAGCAATACGTTAAGTTTTTTATATATTTTTTCATGTTTAATATTTATTAGTTACCAATTGGAAATCCAGTTGTAGCATTGTTATCCCAGAATACTCTTGCTGAAACGCTAGTTTTTTGCTTCATATTTGAATTAGAAGAAGATTCATTTGCTGGATATAAAAATGATCTTATAAATTGCCCAGGATTTGGTTCTAGATTTGGTTGAATTCTTTGAGGGAATCCAGTTCTTCTATAAAAGTTGTATGCATCTGTTCCGTTTCCGAAAACCGAGATGAACAATTCTTTCGCAAGAATTTCTCTTTGACCTGTTAAAGTAGCAGCATCAAATTTATTTCCAACTTCGTTCATATAAGTTACATCCCTTGTTGTAGCAGGTACAGTTGATACTATAGCACCAGCATCTCTAGATATAAAAGCTCTCACTTTAGTGAATGATTTTTGAACTCCAGATAAAATAAATGCTTTTGCACTTCCTATACCTCCGTATAACGCAGCTTCAGCTCTGTAGAAATCCATAGTAGAACTTAGTAATATTGGTGTAATTCCATCTCCTTTAGCTCCACTTAAGTTATTTACAGTTTTAAATGTGTTATCATCAAAACGACCTCCTGCAGGATAAACTCCATAAGCAGTTTTCTTGTCAGCATCTGGTGGAATACCAAAATTGTCTCCATGATCTCTGCCCCAGTATCCATTAGCTACAGTACAGTAAGTATAACCTCCGGCTACGTAGTGAGCTGGAGCTGGTTCAATAGAACATTTTAATGTAGTAGGGTCAATTGGTGATTGTCCGTTTAACTGTCTGTAGAAGTAGAATTTCATTCTAGGGTCAGCTATAGACTTGTCACTTAGCATTAAATCCATAAACCAGTTTGATTGGTATTCAGAAGTACCTGTAGTTAAATAGTTGTCTCTGTATAAAGGACTTCTTCCATCAGGGTTGTTAACATTTGAATTCCAGTCAAATTGGAAATCATCTGAAGCAGTTTGCATAAAGTTTCCTGTTGCTACAATAGTATTAAAACTAGCGATAGCTGAAGGGTCAACTAATCTTCTTTGAATGTAGATTTTCATCTTAATAGAATTAGCTAACTTAATCCACTTAGTCCAATCTTTATTGTAATAAAAATCATTGAAAGTAGTTGTTGTTGGACTAGTTTCTGAAAAATTTACAATTGCTTTATCTAGTAAAACTAAAGCAGCATTGTAAATTGAAGCTCCAGTATCTGCCTTTGCATTTAGATTAGTAGCTCCTAATAAAGCTTCAGTATAGGGGACATCACCAAAAAAGTCAACTAAGTTAACAATAGTGTATGCTTCTAATACCTGTCCCATACCAATATGGCGTTTCAATCCTTTTTCTGCAGCTTTAACATTCATTAATTGGATGTTCTTTAAAACTGTTTGATAAGAAACTGCCCATTTTGAGTCTAATGTAGCAGGGCTATAAGCATTTTCATAACTTCTACCAAACATATTAGTCATCCTTGTTACTTCCATACTTGTTCTACCATAAGCTTGCATGTTAAGTGCAAAAGAACGTTGAACACCATTTAAATAGAAATCCACATCTGCCTTGTCAACAGATAATGCATTTGGATCCTCTTTCATATCCATGTCTATTGTCTCGCAAGAAGAGTATAATAATGCCCCTAAGAACAAAATTATTACACTTGCTATTTTTTTCGTATTGTTCATAATTGTTATTTTTAAATTTAGAAACTTGCTTTAATACTAAAACCATATCTTTTAGCCGTTGGGCCATTCAAGTGGTCAAATCCTTTACCATTACCTACTCCAAGACCAGCTACGTTAGGGTCGAAATTGATTCCTTTAGGAGTATTTATAGCATTGTAATACAAGTTGTTACCTGATACAGATATAGATAGAGCTCCAAATGGGGTTTTATCTAATAATTTACGTGGTATGTTATATCCAAAAGATATTTCAGAAAGTCTAATTACAGTTGCGTCATAAATTTTCATTTCGTCAGCACCAGCTATAATATTACTGAAATAATTATCTGAATTGTTGATTTGAATATCATTTACAGATCCATCAGCTTTTACACCAGGAAGAATATATGTATTTAATCTATCTACTGTATCAGTTGTAAGACCTCTACCTAACAAAGTTGCGATTGTTTGTGAAAACATATCTCCACCTGCTGTATAATTAATTAAAAATCCAAAATTAAAATTTTTGTATGAAAAACTATTAGAAACGTTTAATATATAATCAGGGTTTGGATTACCAATGTTAAAGATACCTTGTTCGATTTTATACAAACCAGTACTTTCTACAACTTTATTTCCATTAGCATCTCTTTGAATTCTACTACCTACAATTATACCAAATTGTTGCCCAGGAATTGCAGCGTTACCTAAGTTAGAATATCCATCATAAACAATTTGTTCTGTGTCAGGGCCTAAAGAAGTAACGATAGATTTAGATTTAGTTACGTTAGCACTAACATCCCAGTTAAATCCATTGTTTGCGTGATTTATAACGCTTACACCTAAATCAACTTCAAAACCTTCTCCGTCAATTTGACCGATATTTGTTTTTGTTGATCCAAATCCAGAACTTGGAGGTAATGGTCTGTCGGTAATTAAATCTTTTGTTTTTCTTTTGAAATAAGAAAAATCTAAACTTACTCTATTACTCAGAAATTTGGAATCAAAACCAAGTTCAATCTCAGTCAATAGTTCGGGTCTCAAATTAGGATTTCCTAAGTTATTTGAAGCTGATACAATAGGAAATGTAGTTCCTGCATCGTTTATGTTTCCTCTTGGAGCTAATGTTACGTTGTTTGAAACTGGATATCCTGTTGCAAATCCAGCAGAGGTACCATAACCCATTCTTAATTTCAAATAATTTAAACCCTTATCTGATGCTATTTCAGAGAATATTTTTGTTGGAATAAGCGCTAAACTCGCACTTGGGTAATCCAAAGTATTAATATTTGTATTAGATACCCAGTCCTTTCTTTCAGAAAGTGTCAAATAAGCCCATTTATTATAATCAAGTTCAACTTGACCATAGATACCTGCAATATTTCGGCTTTCTGAGTACTGAATTGGCGTTTGTGTTTTGAAGTTGAAGTGTCTAAATACTCCAAATCCTAATTGCTCTACACTATTAACTCCCTGACGGTCATATTTAGTAGATCTGGAAGTTGCCCCTACACTGAAATTCAGTCCTAAATTATCAGTAAGCGTGTACTGACCGGTTACTAATATGTTATGATCCCATATTGTATTAAGGTTATCAAATGTTCTGTAGTCTCCTAAAACCGGTCCAGAGGTAGATGCTCCTCCAGAACCTTTATTAGTTCCTGAAACGTTTCTTTCAGTATAATTATCAATACCTACTCTATACGTTATGTTCAAATTGTCGTTAATGTCGTATTTCAAAGCTGAATTACCAAAAACTCTATTTGTTAATTGTGATGTGAAAGCATTGTTTACTGTCCAATTTGGATTTACAATTCCACCATCATTTCTGTAATAAACACTTCCTCCTGTAATAGGATCTTGGAAAGGTAATCCCATCAGGTCTACGTTACGAGGTGTGTAAAACACATCTGAAAACACAGACAAACCTGTTCCTGAAGCTCCTGAGCCTGTACTTAAAGCAACTGGTGGGCTTTTAAAATTAGTATTTGAATAGTTTAAAGTTCCGCTAATTGTAAATTTATTGCTTAAAGCAGACTTACCACCAATAGAGATTGAATTTCTACCTAATTTGTTACCAGGTGTAAATCCTTCATCTTCTAAATGACCAAAGTTAAAGTTGAAACTAGTTTTTCCGTCAGCTGAAGCTCCAGCAATATTAACAGAAGTACTAGCAACTATACCTGTTCTAAAAAAATCTTTAACGTTGTTTGGTTTTGCAGAATAAGGTACTCTTTTACCAATATATTCTGGAAAAGCAGAATTTAAGTTTGCTCTGTCGTATGGGTGTTTGATTGTGCCATCAGCAGCAATTCCAGAATTTGGATTTGTGTAACCACCAATACCATTTGGATAAAATCCAGGACCCCAGTTACTGTAGAAGTTACCAAAAGCTTGGTCAAATCCGTTACCAAATTTATTTTGGTAATCTGGTAAAGATGCTATTTCGTTAGCAAAAAGGGATTGACTTACAGAAATCTCTGTTTTTTTAGGTCCTTTTTTTAAACTTCCACTTTTTGTAGTAATTAAAATTACACCATTTCTACCTTCAGTTCCGTAAAGTGTTGCAGCTGCAAATCCTTTTAGGATACTTACGTTTTCAATGTTGTTCGGATCTAAATCCAAGAATCTACTTGAACCAGAGTTACCATTAATGAATGAACCATTAGCATTCGTGTCTGAGCTAAAAGGAACTCCATCAACGATGAATAATGGTTGAGATGATCCACTAACAGAGTAGTTACCTCTAATGTTGATGTTTGTTGCGGAACCAGAAATACCACTACCATTAATGATTTGCACTCCTGAAGCCTTTCCGCTTAAAACCCTAGCTATATCACCTTCTGACCTTTGTTCTAGATCTTTTGCTTTAACTTGGCTAACTGCGTAACCAATTGCTTGTTTCTCTCTTTTTATACCTTGAGATGTAATTACGACTTCTTCTAGAGCTTGTGAGTCTTCCATAAGTTTAACCTTCAAGTTCTCGAAATTTGCTACTCTTTCCTGAGTTTTCATTCCAATATAGCTAAAAATCAAGATTTGGCTTGATGTAGCTTTGATTGAAAATTTTCCGTCAAAATCAGTTTGTGTCCCTGATTTAGTCCCTTTTACTAATACACTGACTCCCGTGATAGGCATTCCTGCATTATCAGAAACGATCCCTGAAACAGATCGTTCTTGTGCAAAGGTCAATTGCGTCACAAGTACTAGTAGTAGTACTAAGAATCCATTAAACTTTAGTTTCATAGTTATGATTTTTGGTTATATTCTTCAAAAATCTAAATTTTAAGTTAAAAATCCTAATCTTATCTTAATTTTTTATTTTATATAATAGTAATTAACCTTAAAAAATGTTTTTTGTTTCTTTTTAAAGCCAAAAAATTGAACTAATTATAATTTTAGTATTGTTTTTTATTTTATTGGGCTAATTAATTCTTTCCAAAGACGAATCAATTAATTGAAATTATTTTCGATAAAGGCCAGTCTGTTTTCTTGAAAAGATAGAATTCGATTTGTCTGAAAAATAAAAGGGAAGTCAAAAATCGCTAAAGTTTCATTGCGCTTTTTTAATAAAGTAACAAAAACAATCCAAAGGATGTAATTGGGGTGGTTTATAAATAGTTTTCAAAGGGGCAATCAGTTTGGAAAAGTATTTATTGGATAACAGCGTTTTTTTGGTGTTAACGTCTAGACCTAAAAAAAATCCCAAGATTCAATTGCTTTGAATCTTGGGATTTTTTAAGAAATACTTTATTTGGTGAGGTGAATTCCTCATTTTAGCTATTCTCCTAAGAAAGGGTATCTGTAATCTACCGGAGTAACGAAAGTTTCTTTGATTGTTCTTGGAGAAGCCCAGCGCAATAAGTTCAATGGAGAACCTGCTTTGTCATTGGTTCCTGAAGCTCTTGCTCCGCCAAAAGGTTGTTGCCCTACAACGGCACCCGTTGGTTTGTCATTAATATAGAAGTTACCGGCAGCATTTTGTAATTTCCCTGTCGCCACTTCAATTGCGTAACGGTCCTGACTGAAAACGGCTCCTGTTAATGCGTATTCAGACGTTGTATCTACCAATTCTAGTGTTTCTTCCCATTTTGCATCTTCATATACAAAAATAGTCATAACTGGACCAAATAGTTCAGTTGCCATGGTGGTATAATGAGGATTAGTCGTTACAATTACCGTTGGCTCAATAAAGTATCCAACTGATTTGTCATAGTTCCCGCCAACGATAATCTCCGCATCAGTATCTTTTTTGGCTTGGTCTATAAAACTGACCAATTTATCAAAGGAGCCTTCATGAATAACGGCAGTAATAAAATTACTAAAATCTTCTGGAGATCCCATTTTCATTGATTTTACATCCGCAATAATTTGCTCTTTTACAGCGGGCCATAAGCTTTGTGGGACATAAGATCTAGAGGCTGCAGAGCATTTTTGCCCTTGGAATTCAAATGCGCCTCGAACAATTCCCGTAGAAACTTGTTTAGGGTTTGCGCTTGAATGCGCTATGATGAAATCTTTTCCGCCTGTTTCCCCCACGATTCTTGGGTACGTTTTGTAATGGTGAATGTTAGTTCCAATTTTTGCCCAGATATCTTTGAATACGTGAGTGGAACCTGTAAAGTGAATTCCAGCAAAATCCCGACTTGCCAGAATGGTATCGGTAATCATTAAAGGGTCTCCAAAAACTACATTGATAACTCCATCAGGAACACCAGCTTCTTTGAACACTTCGATTATAATTTGCGCGGAAAAAACTTGACTATCACTTGGTTTCCAGATTACAACGTTCCCCATCATTGCGGCGCTTGCTGGAAGATTTGCGGCAATTGCAGTAAAGTTAAAGGGTGTGATTGCGTATACAAATCCTTCAAGAGGTCTGTACTCTAGACGGTTCCACATATCTGAGGTGGATGCCGGCTGGTCTCCATATATTTGAGTCATGAATTCTACGTTGAAACGCAAAAAGTCAATTAGCTCACATGACGCATCAATCTCGGCCTGATGAACATTTTTAGACTGAGCAATCATGGTTGCGGCATTAATTCTGGCTCTGTAAGGGCCAGCAATTAATTCAGCGGCTTTAAGGAAAATGGCTGCGCGCTGTTCCCAAGCCATGTTAGCCCAAGCTGTTCTTGACTCTAATGCATTTGCAATAGCTTTCTCGATATGTGATTTTTCGGCAAGATGATACGTTCCTACACTATGTTTGTGGTCATGAGGCGCTGACATTGTTTTGGTATTCCCTGTTCTAATTTCTTCGCTTCCTATATATAATGGTACGTCAATTTTAGAATTCCACATTCTAGTATAAGCGGCTTGTACGGCGGCTTTTTCAGGTGAATTTGGTGCATACCCTTTTACTGGTTCGTTTACTGCTTTTGGCGCATGAAAAAATCCTTTTAGCATGATAATGTAATTTGATAATCTGTTTGAAGAGATTAAGATTAGAAAATTAAAAAATAAATTACTCGTTATTTTATCAAAAAATTATTGTAGTGCAAAAGTACAAAGGATAATTTTAAAATTTGATAAAACAGGAATAAGAAAAAGGAATATTTTAAGTAAAAAAATTAATTTAAAGCAAATGGAGCACACAATCGGAAGGTAGGTACAATGACTTTGAAGTTTTTTGTTGAGGTGAAATTAATCATGTTAAAATACCCTTTCATCGCACCATAAGGGGATGATAATAGACAACCGGAACTATAGGTGTGAAATTCGCCAGGTTTTAAAACAGGCTTTTTCCCAATTACCCCTTCGCCATCAACAATTTCGATATCATTTAAGGAATCATAAATTTCCCAATGACGCGAGATTAATTGAACGGAATCTTTACTGTGGTTTTCAATAGTAATTTCATAACTAAATGCAAAATGAAGCTTGTAGTTCTTAACGTACGTACCTTCAAAACTAGTCAATACTGAAATTTTTATACCTCTTGTTATTTGAGAAACCATATTAAATGGGTGTGTAGGAGTTTAGTACTAACAAATTTACAAAAAAAGGGTGTCGTTTTGTTGAATTTTATGAAAGTTTTTTTAATTGATGGTGTTTATTGAATTTGCCATTCCTTTGCCCACAGCCCTGTCATAACGACCTATGTTTTCTCTGTAATAGACTACTATGGTATATTCATTTTCTGTTTGATAAAAATTGCCATCTATCGCATTTTCCGGATCAAGAACTCCTTTGTCATCTGCAACAAGGTATTGAAAGTTTGTGAACCCTTGTTTTATTAAAATAGCCTTTTCATAAAGCCCTTTTTTAGGATTATAGTCCATCTTATATTCAGGGATTAATGCGTAGTTATTGAACATACCGGCAACATAAATATTTTTATTCATTCTGAAAGTGGGGGCCGAAAGACTGAAATAGACCCAGGCATAATCCGCTTCGAATTCGCTGTCAGCAGCGCTTATATTCTTGACTACAAAAGCTCCATTAACATCTTGGGTAAAGGAATACGGAAAATTGGCTCTAGCAGCATTAGTGTATAAAAAAGAACCATAAATAGGGGTGCTAAAGTCTACCCGACCAATGTTGTTGTTTGCGGCTCTGATGTCTTTATTTTCGAAAAACAAAAACTCATTTCCCGCCCAAAACTGCGTTTCAGTATCATATTTGTAGATCAAATCATTTCCTATCGTATATTGCGGAATTATATTTTTTATACCGCTATTTAGTTGTCCGTTTTGAAGTAATAGCACTCTGACATTCCGCAACGGAGTTTGGAAAACAATGGAATTAGATTTAATCGCAAAATCTAAATTGTGTTTCAATTCAATTGTGTTTATTGTTCGTGCTCGTTTGACTTGAATAGGAACCGTAACCAGGTCTTCGTATAAAATAAATTTTCTCGAAAACACGATTTCTCTGTTTTCATCCAAAACCTTTATCATGTAATTTCCGCTGATTTTTAATTGAAGCGTAAACTGATTTGGAATGGCTAATTTGTAATGCGAATAGATTTGTAAAGTATTAAAAGAGTTGGTGTACTCCTGAATTCTCTGGTTGTCAAAACCCTCTAAATATTCGTTTTTAGGTATTGCCGTTGGGTTCCAGTTGTAATCGCAATGAATTATTTCATAATAATAATTGGCTTCATTGCCAAAAAGATCATCAAATTGCAATTGAAATCCTTCGCCTAGTTTTAAAATTGGAATTATAGTTTGGTCATTTTGAACAAATGAAATGGTTTTAATGTGGTATGGCGGAGCAACTTCTTTTTCTATTTGCGCCAAAGAAACGCAGGAATAAAATGCAGTAAGCATAAAAGCAGCTATTTTGAGCAAAGGGTTTTCCATTTTATAAAACGTAAGATTGTGTAAATATAGCAATTACCTTTTGTCTTTGGTTCATCTAGTTTTTACATTAATTATTTCGAAAGTAATAGCTGTCAAATCGTTTTAATTCGTTCCAGTCTTAAAGACTAACTGATTATTTGTATTACAAATAAACGGCTTATAAGAAAAATCAACTGACGCACTACTAAACTAAAAACCTGCTAAAAAGTAACTTTAGCAGGTTTTTTTATGGTGTAAATTTATACTTTCAATTATTTGAAACAAACCGGGATAATTTCCCCTTTGGCCAAACAATATTTTTCTACTAATTCAGGTGCAATTTTATTAGTATACTCTTCTTCGATTACTTTGAAGCCGATACTTCGTAATTTATCAAAATAATCGCGGCCATAAATACGGACATGATCGTATTGACCAAATATTTTAGCACGTTCTTTTTGATCCGTAATAGAATCATCTGCAAAAGTGGTGGCTCTGGATAAATCCTGTGGAATTTGTAAAATTGCCATTCCGCCCGGTTTCAAAACCCGATACAGTTCCTGCATTGCTTTGGTATCATCCGGAATGTGTTCTAAAACATGATTGCACAGAATAACATCGTATTGATTGTCCTCAAAAGGTAAATTACAAATGTCTGCTTTCACATCTGCTAACGGTGAAAACAAATCGGTTGTCGTGTAATCTAGATTTTTCTGGTTTCGAAACAGTTTATAAAAAGCTTGTTCCGGTGCAAAATGTAAAACTTTTTTTGGAGACGTAAAAAAATCAGTTTTTTCATTTAAGTACAACCATAATAAACGGTGTCTCTCTAATGAAAGGGTACTTGGTGAAAGCACATTATTTCTTTGTGTTCCGTAACCGTAAGGTAAAAAAGTTTTAAAGCTTCTTCCGTCAATTGGATCTGTAAAGGAATTCCCTTTCAAAGCCAATGCCAAAACTGGCCTAGCAACATAGCTTAAACGAATAAGTAATGGACGGGGAATTGTATTTAGTACGAGTTTGAAAAGTTTTTTCACAATTTGGAATAAATTAAAACACAAATTTCACAAATTTACACGAACTTAAGATGATGTAAAATGAATTTTATGAATCGTAGGTTGTTAAAGAATTATTCTTCTATATTTAAGACTGTCTTCACCAAAATTAACAAGTAGTCCAAGTTTATTTTGTGAAGCTGCTAAATAGTTTAATGTTTGTTTTATTTCTCCACTAGAAAGACTTTGTATGGCTTTTATTTCTAAAATAATTTTGTCGTAAATGACAAAATCAGCAAAATAGTAACTAGGTAAGATGATGTCTTTGTATTCTATATTATACTTTGATTCTCGTTTAAAAAGGACTTCATTTTTCTTGAATTCATACTCTAAAGCATCTCCGTATACTTTCTCACTGTGGCCTTTACCTGAAATTTTATGTACTTCCATACAGCGACCAATGATTTTATAGGATTCTTCTTTTAGGTAAATTTCTTCCATTTTTTATAACGATAGTAATCTTTAGTATGATATGAATTAGTGTAAATCCGTGAAATTCGTGTTTGCCATTTAAATAGTTACAATATTAAAGGCTCTCGTCTAAACTCATTTTCTTCTGTACTTACAATTCCTAACGATTTATAAACATAAGCAAAAGTGGATAAAATTTCTGGTTTTCCATCGATAATGGCTACGTCGTGTTCAAAATGGGCACTTGGTTTTCCGTCAGCTGTCGTGATTGTCCAGCCGTCTTTGTGTTGCTTGATGTTTCTAGTTCCCATGTTAATCATCGGCTCAATGGCAACAACCATCCCTTCTACAAAAAGTTTGCCTCTTCCTTTTTTGCCATAATTAGGCATCTCAGGATCTTCATGCATTTTTTGTCCTACGCCATGACCCACTAATTCCCGTACGACACCGTATCCATATGATTCGGTATATTTTTGAATGGCATTGCCCACATCTTCCACGCGGTTTCCTATTTTAAATTCTCGGATTCCGATATATAAGGATTCTTTGGTTATCTGTAATAGTTTTTTAGTTTCCGGAGCCACTTCGCCAATTTCAAAAGAGTACGCATGATCGCCATGGTATCCATTTTTGTAAGCTCCACAATCTACCGAGATTACATCCCCGCTTTCTAATGGTTTGTTATTTGGAATTCCATGGACTACTTGTGCGTTTGGACTCATGCAAAGGGAGTTTGGAAAACCATATAAGCCAAGAAAACTTGGTTCAGCTCCATGGTCGCGAATGAAGGTTTCGGCTAATTTATCCAGGTATAATGTGGTAACTCCTTCTTTGATTTCAGAAGCAATCATTCCTAATGTTTTTGATACGATCAGCGCACTTTCGCGCATTAATTCTATTTCTTCACGGGATTTTATAATAATCATAATTTCATTTTTTCAAGTTGCAAAAATACAATTTTATAAGTATTTAATCCGGATTGGCCATGATTTTAAAAAGGTCCGAATTAGAGATGTAAAAACGGTTTTCTAATGCTATTTTCGAAAGTTGTGCCGTAACTAAATTATTTTCCCGGATATTGATTAAAAACAACGAGCTTTCACCAAAAGAGAACAAACGTTCCTCTGAATTTAGCATGATGAGATTGTCTTGCACTAAATCTTTGATTAACTCCTGTTGTTTTAAGAGTGATTTGATTTCTAGTTTTTGGGCATTGATTTTATTAGTCAACTGCACTTTTTCCAAATCCAATACAAATTCAGATTCCTGTACTTTGTATTTTGCCAGTTTCAAACTACCGCGTTCTTTTCTAAGAAATAAAGGAAAATAGAAATCCAATCCAATTTTATAATCCTCAAATTGATAGTTGTCAATATAACTGGGTTCTGAAATATAAGAGTACCCCACATCAATTTTAGGCAAAAGCATGTTGGCTTTTAGTTTTCGTTCCACATTCAGCATATCAATTTTGCTTTGCAATGCATTTATTTTGGGGTGATTGGTGATGGAGAAATCTGAATTCAATAAGGCATTGGTTTTTAAACTTTCCTGAATGGTAAATTCTAATTGTATTTCAGGAATTAAGGCATCGGATAATTCTAGCGGAATGTTGTTTTCTAGCCAAAGAAAAGTTGCCAGTTCTAACTTGGCTTTAGCCAATTTTAGGTTCGAATCTTCCAGGCTCAGCTTTCTGTTTTTTACAATAATTCCTGCTTCAACACTATCAATGGAGGGTTTGTCCCCTTGAATGATTAACGATTGAATTCCTTTGAAACGAATTTGTGCATTCTGGTTGTATTCCTGGTACAAGGCAACTTCGTTGAAGTTTTTTTTCCAATTGAAATACGCCAATGAAGCATCATATAAAACCACAATGGCCTGCAGTTTTCGTTCTGCCAGACTCAGTTGCATTTGCATTTTGGCTTTTCGAACATCAGCCATCCTTTGATTTATAAACAAACCTTGCCCAAGCGGAATGGTCACTCCTAGCGAAGTTAATCCTTGATTGGGAAGCGTGTTTTGGGGATTCAAATACACGCCTTCACTATTATCGAAGCCCGCTTTAATCTCGATGCCATACCATGTGGGTATTTTGAAACTGCTGTTTAAAATGGAATAATATTCGCTGCCTTTGAATTGTTTTTCACTGAAATCAACTTCAATTTTTGGGTCAAAACCACCACGGGCCATCATCAAATTAGCTTGGGATTTACTGATTTCTAAATTGGCATTTTTCACCAAGGGATGGTACTTTTTTACATACCCCAGAAATTCAGTAAAGGTCAGTTCGTTGGATATTTTTTCTTGAGCACCCGCAGAAAGCCCGAAGAATAAAAATGCTAAAAATATCTGTTTCATTATTTTTTTTCTGTTGTTATTGTAGGCGAAGGTTTGTAATAATTAGGCGGAAATCCGTTCAAGGTTCTCCACAGCTCGAACCATACAGGGACATTGTCCAATAAAGCGATTGTTTGCGCACCAGCACCAATACTTAATTGAACAGGCCATTTGTCTTCGTTTTTATCTGGAGCAATCAAAACTCGGTATTTTCCATTGACGCTAATGAAATTTTCAATAGCTACAATTTCACCTCCAAAAGTTCCGTAAGACATATTAGGCCATCCTGAAAAAACAATAGTAGGCCATCCATCAAACCAAACGCGTACTTTTTCACCTTTCGCTAATAATGGCAAATCGATTGGATTTACAAATGTTTCCACAGCGATATCATAATCTGAGGGCATGATAGTGGCTATTGGAGTGCCTTCTTTCACTGTTTCCCCAAGGCCGGATTGCAAGGCCCTGTTGATATAGCCGTTTTGGGATGCTTTGATGTAATACATTCCATTACGGATGCTGTAGTTTGCGTATAGATTCTCCAGTTTAGAGACTTGAACATCTGTTTCAAACTGGCTGCTGAGCGCTGTGAATTTCTCACTATTTGCTTTAGAAACTTTTTCGGTATATTCCGCACTTATTCGGTTTATTTCTACTTTTGCATTGATCAACTCGTTTTTACTGATTAAGTACTTGTTTTCTTGAGTGATGATTTTAGCTTCAACTTCCTGCAGTTTTAATCTTTTTTCTTCAATATCAGTTAGCGGTTTCAAGCCTTCTTTGTTCAATTGTACGGATCGATTGTATTGTGTAGTTGCAATTTTTAGTTGGGTTTTTACCGCAACAAGATCCATACTGTCACTTTCTATTTTTAAAACAGATTGTTTTATTTTGTTTTGTGCTTGTTCTAGTTTTAAGACTTTCTCCCTTTCAATGGCTTGAATTTGTTCTAAAAGCGTGCTTACTTTAGACCCATAAGATTGCAAAGATTGTTTTTTGGCATCGATCTGACTTTTGGTATTTTGCACTAAATTTGGATCCATATAATCTTCTTTGATCTCTGAGATAAAGAGTATGGTGTCGCCTTTCTTGACAAAATCGCCTTCCTGAACGTACCATTTTTCAATTCGACCGGAGATTATACTTTGGATAGATTGTGGTCTTTGACTTGGTTTTAAGGTGGTAACAGCTCCAGTACCAGAAATATTTTGAGTCCATGGCAAGAAAAGTGCAATTATACCAATTATGGAAACACCCGCTATAATTTTATTTAAAATTTTATAATGCGGCCTGTTTGTTAGATTTTTGACCGCTTCGTATTGGTCTAGCTGTTGCAGTTTTATTTTGTTGTCTGAAATGTTTAGCATGACTAATTATTTTTTTAAATCAAGTTGAATATGCCCATTTTTCATCGTGATTTTTCGATTGCATTTGGTTTCCCAATACGGGTTTTTTGAGGATACGATAATCGTCCATTTATTTTTATCGGATGTAATAAAATCTATAATTTCATTAGCTACTTTTTCATCCATGGTGTCAGTTGGGTCTTCGTAAAAAAGTATTTTGGGTTTGTGAATGATGCTTCTGGCTAATAGTACTTTTTGCGCGTTAGACGAGGATAATTGTCGTCCTTCTGGGTAAATTCGGGTGTCTAATCCTTTAGGGAACAATTTGATAAAAGAGGTGAGTTGTACTCCGTCTACCGCCCATTTTATATCTTCGGAACTGACGGAAGGATCGTTAAAAGTAATATTTTCTTGCAAGGTTCCCTCAAAAGGTTTCTCTCCATAAATGACACTTCCTATTTGCGAGAGGTATTGTTTTATGTTTATTTTACGAAAAGTATCGTCATTTACATAAAAGGAACCGCTGGTAGGCTGCAATAAGCCGGATAATATCCTAATTAAAGTTGTTTTTCCAGAGCCATTTTCTCCATTTATTACAATTCGGTCTCCTTGTTCTATTTTTAATGAAATAGAGTTTAAAATTTCTTTTTCTGAATCTGGAAATTTGAATGTAAGGTTTTCTATTTCCATTGAGATTTTATTGTAACAGATGTCACTGTTAACAATGGAAGAATTTTCTAATTCTAAGTCCGTTACCTCTCCAATTTTTTCAATAGATGTGAGTACGTCATAAAAAGTTTCCAATCCAATAATTATTTTTTCGACGGAATTGATAACTAATAAAATAATAATTTCAGCAGCTACAAATTGGCCAATATTCATTTGTTGAGATAAAACTAAGAATCCACCGATGGATAGTAAACTTCCGGTAATGATGACTTTGAAAATAATCAAATGCGTAAATTGTTTTTTGATCACATTAAAATGTTTATCTCGATACACCAGGTAATCGGTTACAATCATGTTGGTTTTTTTTAAAGCAAAATCATAATTTAGCTCGTTTCTAAAACTAAAATTATTGCGAGCTATTTCTTGTAGCCAACTCGCTACCTTGTATTTGAATTTAGATTCTTTTAAGCTCGTTTCCAGTCCGGATTTAAAAGAAAATTTAAAAATAAAATACAGCAATGCAAGCAGTAAAACACCAAATATGATAAAGTAAGGATGGTATAAGGACAATAATATTATCCCGAAAACAATTTGTAACAATGCTGCAGAGAAATCAGTTAGTAACTTTGAAGTCCCTTTTTGAATTATCATTGTGTCAAAGAAACGATTGGCTAGCTCCGGCGGATAGCTGTAGTATAATTCTTTTGATTTTATTTTAGGCAGTCGTGCAGCAAACTCAAAAGAGGAACGTACAAATATTTTTTGTTGTAAGTTTTCCGTAATCCGCAATTGCATGATGGATAAAATACCCACTAATGCCACACCAAAAATGACTAAAATGATTAGCACAATCCATGATGCGCTAACTCTTCCGGATTGGATAAAATTTGTAATTGCCTGTATTCCCAGTGGAAGGGACAAACTGAGTAGTCCGGCAAAAATGGCGTAAAAAAATATTTGATAGACGTCTTTTTTATCTAATTCAAGTAGATTGTAAAATCGTTTTAAGGGAGTCATAATGGGAGTGTTTTTTTTTTTTTTTTTTAACTTAAAACTTTTTCTGCAAGATTTTGATAAAAATCAGTGGTGCTCTCAGAATCAGTACAATCTGTGATGGTTTTTAAATGATCCATTAAAAAATGTTGGTGCAAACTTCCTTCAACAATTGTTGAAATTAGGGATTTTGAAAAGGGGTATTCCGGATTTACTTCTTTTACAATAGCCACAATTCTATTGATTACTCTTTTGTAAATCAAGAAAAAACCTTCCTTGTTTTCCTGATCGATTTCTTTGGTATGTAACGTTTTAGTAAATTCTGAAATGATAATTTTATTTAGAACGGCCTCGTTAATGTATAAGGCACTATTGTCATTCGTTATTTTTTCAGTAACAATTGTAATGGCTTTTCTGAGTTTTTCTTTGGGATCCAAAACATTTGTGGTTGCAAAAACTAGCTTGTATTCCATCCAACTCCAATGCCAGGACGATAAATAAACCAGTAATTTATGTTTGTTCTCAAAATACCGATAGATGGAACTTTCATTAGATTTGATTTTCTCTCCTAATTTCTTGAAAGTAAAATTATCAAAGCCAATCTCATGGATTAAAAGGATACTTTGCTCTATGATTTTTTTTCCTAAAGCTGATGTCTCAGGATCCTTTACATAGATTTTTTCGTTGATTTGTATTTTTAAATTGGAGAGAACCGTATTCATTTTATTGAAATTTTATATAAATATAGTAGCATTACCAGCTATAAAAAAGTGTTTTACTAAATATATTGTAAGCATTGAATTTAGATACATTTATTCTCTAATTTCTAGGGATAATTTCTTTAATTTCAGATCCTATATTTGGTTAAAGCGGATGCTTAGCGCACCATAATTAGCAGGATCATTCAGACGAACTGAATAAATTGCAATAGATCTAGTCGTTTTTTGTACTGCCCAAGTTCTTTACTTTTGTTAAAAACAAATAAAAATGTAGCAACTACTCGTTTTAATACGGCCACCATGCTAAAACGTCCAGTCAGTGAATGGTTGCTACTCTATCTTTTTGTGCCTGTCTTATAGATTTACTCTAAAACCAAAATTTAAATTTTCTGTAGACCGCTCTGGAACCATGATTTTATTATCTTTTATTTCTAGCAATTGTAAGTGTTTTAATTGTTTGATTTCTTTTGGAATTTCTTTAAATTGATTGTTGTTCAAATATAAAAATTCTAAATTTTTTAAACTACTGATGGATGATGGCATATTGTTTAAATTGTCATTTTCTAAATGTAATATTCGTAAAGATTTCATTTTGCTCATTATTTCTATATTCGCCTCTAAATTTAAATTTGTTTCATCGTTTAAAAAAAGTTCTTCTAAGCTTTTTAACTTCCAAAAATCTTCTGGCAATACTGAAAAATCATTTCCGCTTAATTCTAGTACTTTAAGTTTTTTTAGTAGTGTTATTTCTTTTGGAATTACCGTTAAATGATCATTTTTCAAACTTAAGTACTCAAGATTTATGAATTTTGACCAGTTAAGGCTGTCCAATTTTAAGGTTTGATTACTCAAATTTAGGCGGAACACTTTCTCGGGCTCCTTTAAAGCCTGTTCTATATTAGTGAACTCTTTTTTGATTTGAATCGAATCAACGATTTGCCCAATACTTATTTGGGTCATTAAAAAAAGGGTGATTGTGTAAAATATTTTCATTGTGTTTGAATTTAGTTTGATTCGTAGGGTTATTACCCGTCTTTTATTTGCTATTGAACACAAGTACAGTAGAATTCATGCTTTCTTGTTAGTGATTGTTTCTTGTTTGCAAATATAATAGTAACGCTATCAAACATAAAAGTATTTAACTTTTTTTTGTAAAAAAAAACTACTTGAATCAAGTAGTTTTTTATTGGGACATTTTTATGTAAGTAATAACCATGGTATAATGGCGTATTTTAAAATCAGGATAAAATTATGTAACAATCTGATTTAAAGCTGTTTTGCTTAAAGTTAATTCTTTTGACTTTACGACTTTTAAACTTTCGACTTACTTAGTATCCTTAAAGTAAGGAATGACAGGTCATAACAGCAGGTTTTTCCACACCCATTAATTCCAAGATTGTTGGAGCAATGTCGCCAAGAACTCCATCATGAATGGTTTTCAAGTCGTTGTCTACTAAAATAATGGGAACGGGATTAGTTGTATGTGCGGTGTTTGGACTTCCATCAGGATTGATCATCGTTTCACAGTTCCCGTGATCTGCAATGACAATGGTAGTGTAATTATGCGCTAATGCAGTTGTGATTACTTTTGCTACGCATTTATCAACGGCTTCACAGGCTTGTATGGCAGCACTCATAATTCCGGTGTGTCCTACCATATCCCCATTGGCAAAATTTAGGCAAACAAAATCTACCTCTTCTTTCTCTAGTTCACAAACTAAAGATTCTGTTAATTCAAAGGCACTCATTTCCGGTTGTAAATCATACGTGGCTACCTTTGGAGAGTTTTTCAGGATGCGGCTTTCGCCAAGAAAAGGCTGTTCTCTCCCGCCAGAAAAGAAGAAAGTCACGTGTGGATATTTCTCCGTTTCGGCAATACGAATTTGCTTTTTATGGGCTTTTTCTAAAACTTCCCCAAGGGTTTCCGTGATATTATCTTTGTTATATACGACTTTTATGTTTTTGTAAGTTTCATCATAATTGGTTAGCGTCACATAATACAAATTGAGTTTGTGCATGTTTTGCTCATGACAATCTATTTGTGTCAATACTTCGGTTAGTTCTCTTCCTCTATCCGTTCTGAAATTAAAGAAAATAACCACATCATCATCTTCTATGGTTGCTACAGGTTTGCCTAGTTCATCCACCATAACTGTTGGGTGAATAAATTCATCCGTTACATTGACTTCATAGCTTTCTTGGATAGAAGCTACTGCATTTGTAGTAGATGTTCCAATTCCGTTTACCAATAAATCGTAAGCTAGTTTTACTCTTTCCCAGCGTTTGTCCCGATCCATTGCATAATAGCGTCCCACAACCGAAGCCAGTTTTACAGTAGTATTCGCCATATAATTCTGTAAATCCTGAATGTAATGTGTACCGGATTTTGGATCCACATCGCGACCGTCCGTGAAAGCATGAACGAAAACTTTTTGTAATCCGTGTTGTTGTGTAGCATCAATCAAACCGCGCAAATGAGAGGTGTGTGAGTGTACACCACCATCAGAAACTAGGCCTAAAAAATGTACTTTTTTATTGTGTGTTCTGGCATACGTAAAAGCATCAACTAAAACGGGCTCCTTTGCTAAAGTTTCATTTGCAACAGCAAGGTTAATCTTAGCTAAATCCTGATATATAATTCTACCTGCTCCAAGATTCATGTGTCCTACTTCACTGTTTCCCATTTGGCCTTCAGGAAGTCCAACATTTAAACCGTCAGTTCGTAGTTGAGCACTGGGGTAATTTTTATATAGGCTATTAATAAAAGGGATATTGGCATTGTCGATTGCAGAAACTTTTGGGTCAGGAGATTTTCCCCAACCATCCAGAATCATAAGAATTACTTTTTTGTTCATGGAAATTTATTTTAAACAAAGATAAAACATTTCTAAAAAGGTTCGAATGAATAAAAAACACTATTATTCATTCTAAGGGGATCACCTGCAAATAATGATTATTTTGCTATAGAAAAGGGACTTTTTTGAAATAAACGTATTTTAGAATTTGTTCTTAACCTCATTGTAATCGATAAAATAGCGAATGCTTATCGAAAAAACATGGCTTAGTGCTTCGTTGTTCAATAAATTAGTGACATTCTCACTAAATTCTTTATTAATATTTCTTTCAAATGCAGCTGCATTATTTCGATAGAGAACGGACACTTGGCTACCGGGGGCAAACCACCAGGAATAGGATAAATCCGTATTCCAGGAGTAAAAACTGGAATTTTTATTGCTAGTGTAGGCCATGAAATTAGCCAATCTGCCGTTTTGTTGCAATGACAATGCGTTTTTGTTTTCAGCATACGACCAGTATTGACGTATTGAGAGATTAAAAGTCATCTGACTGTTTAATGAATATTTCCCTGAAAGAGTATTAGAATACGTAATTACATTTCTATTGGCAAAAACAATTGTGTTTGGTGTGGTTGCATTCATGTCGTCATTCACACTGTCTACATACCCTTTGTTATTGTTTTGTCTCAAAAAGTTGAAATTGTAATTCAAAGATATTTTATCGCTAAATCGGTATCTCGGACCTAAAGAAAACCCATAAGAGTTTCTTCCGGTTTCATCAAAAATTGCAAATGAAGGGTTAAAATTAATTGCAAATGGATTATTATAATTTGAAGAAAGATAAACAAAGCCACCAATTTTGGTTGGTTTTATTACAAATCGATCTGCCGATCTGGGTTCATAATAATCAAATGTTTCTAATGGATTGGCATCAATTCCCATTCCAAAATAATGATTTTTTTTGTTATTTGAGTTAATCTGAAAGCTGATGTTGCTGGACTGCACTTTGCCAGTTTCTTTTTGAAATTGGGAATACATATTTATTCGAGCATTAAAAGTGTTGAAATACTTCGTTGGATTCAATATTCGATAACTGGAATTGCCATAAATGCTATAATAATTAGTCTCGAAATTGATTCCTAAATCATTGTTATCGAAATTTTTAGTTGTGATATCAGCGCCCAGCCCGTAACGAAATTTTCCGCTGGTTTCAGAGAAATTCAATTGGGAGTTAATCCCTGTTTTCTCTTCGGTATCATTTATGTAACTGTACTTAAAATCTCCCGAAATGTTGTAGGTGTTCTTTTTTGTATTCAAATCCCAAACTAGTGCCGTAACATTCCCATCACGAAAATGTCCGTTCCGAGTTACATTGGTGTTTACAAATGCAACTGAGGAGTTTTTGCGAAAGCGCTGGTCTAAAACCAATACACTATAGTTAGCCAGAGGTTCAAGTTCAGTTCTTAATGCCCTGCTTTCATTGTTGAAAATAGTCGTTGGGGTATTTTTAGTAACAGCGTTCAAAATTCCTATTCCTAATCCGTCTTTAGTTCGTCCCGAAATTTTAAAGGCATTAATAAGACTAATATTTGGGGCTTCCGCAAACGATTCATTTTTATTTAGTTTGTAGGAGGGCGTTCCCCCAATCCGTCTGGAATATAGTAGATTGCCTTTGCTGAACAAATCCGTTCCCTCTGTAAAAAAAGGTCTGTTTTCGTTGAATTGCTGTTCAAAAGGACCGAGATTTAGAATTTTATCATCAAATTTTGTTTGTCCAAAATCAGGCACAAGGATCATGTCCAGAGTAAAAGCATCATTTATTCCGTACTTCAAATCCAATCCGCCTTTGAGTGTCCCGATAGTTTTTTCTTGGCTGTTTGCATTTACATAAAAGGAAGAATACGGCAAAAGAAAGAGTCGGGTAGGTGGTTTTATATTTTCAATTCCTTCCAGAATTCCGGTTTGCTGGGTAAAGGTGCCTAATTTAGAATCGATGAAATTCCAAGTGTATTTATGACGGTCTCGTCGTATTTCCCTAAAGAAATTAAGTCCCCAAGTTTGTTTCTTTTCTCCCGAAAAACGCAAGGCTGCATAGGGAATTCGCATTTCTACAATCCAGCCTTTTTTCGTAATTACTGCTTTGCTATTCCATACGGCATCCCAGGAATAATCTTCGCCATTGGTATCTGTAGTGATGCAATCAGCCTGACCGTCTGCTGCATTGACAAAAAATTGAAAATCTTGTTGCCCATCATTAAAACCATTTATAAAAACGCCAAAAAGATCAGTAGTGCCAAAATTATCTCTTTGGGTAATTTCTCTCAGGATTTTATCAGGATTTTCATCATACATAGTTGCGCCAATATATAGGGCATCATTATCGTACACTATGCGAACCTCTGTTCTTTTATTGTCAGGAATTTTTTTGCCGTTATCAGGTTCAAACATGATAAAATCAGTCGCTATTACTGCGGATTGCCATGTCGCTTCATTTAGGTTTCCATCGATAGTAATTTTATCCGAAATAAATTTAGTGTGTAATACTTTTTTTTGGCTGTAGCCAATAAAAGAGAGTGCTAAAAAACAAAATAAGAAAGAATTCTTCATGAAATAGTTCAATTGTTGCAACAAAATTAGAAAAACTAAAATAGTTTCAAAGTGAAAATGCACCAATTCACACAATAGTTTATTCTACTAGACTTTCTTTTCAATGGAATGTTACAGTTTGATTCAAAAAAATTAAAATTTATTTTTGATCACATTGTAGTCTATAAAATAGCGGATGCTAATAGAAAGCACATTGGTCAGGTCACTGTTGAAAATGTTTTTAAGATTTGCAGACAAATCTTTTTCCACCATATCTGTTCTTTCTAAACCAAAATTTCGGTACAAAACAGAGATTTCACTTCCTGGAGCAAACCACCAGGAATAGGATAAATCGAAGTTCCAAGAATTAAAATTTCTGTCTTTATTTTGTGCGTAGGTATTGTTTGGAGTCAAATAACCGGAATTTTGTAAGGTAAGGAATTTATGATTTTTTGAATAAGACCAATAATAGCGTGCGGTTAGATTTACAGTCATTCTATTGTTGATCGCATATTTTCCGGTAAAATCATTTTGGGCAGTTTCTCTGCTGCGTTCTGCAAAAATTATCACCGTAGGATCCGAATCTACCCAGCCACGATCATTGGTTTTGTTAAAATAATCCAATATGTAAGTAATTGAAAGTCTGTCGTTAAATCGGTATTTTGGACTTATATACAACCCATAAACGTTTCGGTTCTTTTCATTGTATTTTGTGAAGGAAGGCTGGAGTACTAATGTAAAAGGATTGTTGTCGTTAGACGTGAAATTTACTGCTGCAAAAACTTTTTCCGGGAGAAATACATATTTGCCATATTCTCGTGGTTCATAAAAATCATAGGTTTTCAATGGAGAAAACTCTACTACAAATTCTAAAGCGTCGTTATTTAATGTTGTGGCCTTAGTTTCTGTTCCAAAAGCACCAGTCTGTAACTTACCGGAGGTGTTGTCCATTTCAAAATTGACATATTGATTGATTCTGAAGGTATTAAATAGTTTTGTCGGATTTACAATTCTGTAGCTTCCATTTGCATAGGCATTGTGGTAATTAGAATAAAAATTGATTCCTAAATCATTGATGTCATAGTTTTCGGAGACGTATTTTCCAGAAAATCCATACCGATATTTCCCACTCGTTTTGGCAAAACCTATTTCTGTTTTAAATCCGTCGTAATCTTCAGTCGTTTTGATGGAACTGTATTTGAAATCGCCATACAAACTATAGGTATTGGCTTTTGTATTCAAATCAAATAACAATGCAGAGGTATTTGCATCTCTGAAATCGCCATTTCTGGTGGTGTTTGCATTTATAAAAGTAACAGATGAGTTTTGGTTAAAACGTTGATCCACTACAAATAGATTATAATTAGTCAAAGGTTCAATTACTTCTTTTCTAATTTGGCCGGTGTCGTTGTTTAAAATAGTAGCTTTAGTCTTTTCCGTAACGGCATTCAGGAATCCAATTCCCAATCCTTTCTCGGTTCGGCCGGATATTTTTACGGCATTCAGTAAGTTTACGGTGCTGGGATAATTTGTTATTTCTTCTTGATTTTCAAGCAGTAATTCTGTAGTGGATCCTCCGCCAATTCGTCTGGAATAAAACAAACCACCTTTGTTAAAAAGATCGGTTCCCTCTGTAAAAAAAGGCCGGTTTTCTTCTAATTGTTGCTCAAATGGCTCTAAATATAATATAGCATTATCAAATTTTGTCTGACCAAAGTCAGGTACCAAAATAGCATCTAATGTAAAGGAATCATTGATGCCGTATTTGATATCCAAGCCCGCTTTTAAAGTAATGCCTGAGCCTATCGCACTTTGTTGGTAATACGCCGATGAATACGGAATCAAAAAAAGTCGTGTCGGTGTCTTTATATTTTCAATTCCCTGCAGGATTCCCGCTTGCGGAATTACGGCTCCAATTTTAGTATCAATCCTATTCCAGGTATATTTTTGTACGTCGCGCTTGATTTCCCGCATAAAGTTTAACCCCCAGATTTGTTTGTCCGCTTTGGAAAATCGTAAAGCGGCGTAGGGAATCTTCATTTCTACAGTCCAGCCAAATTCAGTGAGCGTTACTTGGCTGTCCCAAATGGCATCCCAACTAAAATCTTCAAAATCTTCCGTTGCTATACAGTCCATTTGTACGCCTGCCGCACTTACAAAAAAACGAAAATCTTGCTGGCCATCATTGAATCCGTTGATATAGACGGAAAAATGATCGGAAACACCAAAAATATCTCTATTCGTAATTTCTTTCTGAATTTTATCAGGTTCGTCATCATATAGCAGTGCTGAGATGTAAATGGCATTATTGTCATACAATATTTTTACCTCTGTTTTTTTATCCGCACTGATTGGTTTGCCATTATCAGGCTCAAACATGATAAAATCCGAAGCTACTGCGGCGGTTTTCCATATTTCCTCATTAAATCTTCCGTCAATTATAATGTTTTCTGTGGTGGGTTTTGCCTGAAGCGTTTTTTTTTGACTTTGTGCATTCAAACTAGAGAATATGAAATATAATAAAGTGATAGGTAGTAATTTGAACATAAATCTGAAGGATAATTGAACAAAAATAGTAAAATTAACATATAAACGGTATTTTTTTTAAGTTTATTACTCAATATTTTGTCACTTTTTTCGTTAGAGTTAGAATAAACTTTGTTAAAAAGTGGTTTCTGGCTTGATTTTTAACGTACGTTTGCAATCCTCAATTAGTCCATAACTTAAAGACAATCAATGATTTATAACATATTTCTTACTATTTTTTTGCTGCTAGTTTCGTTTGTGCCAATCAAAAACAACTTTCCTGAACCAAAGACACACACGCCAGTGATTTACGCTGAAGCTGTGAAACCGAGTTTAGACGATAATATTACAGTGGCATATAATAATTTGCATTCCAATAAATTTGCACTGCCTAAATTAGAAAGTTTCTCCGAAGCGCTAAAAGGATACTATTTGTTGAAAGAAAAAGGATTAGTCAAGAAGGAAATTTTGACCTTAATTGATTTTAGTTTGTCTTCTAATATTAAAAGACTCTGGGTGATCAATCTGGGTACCGGTGAGGTCTTATTTAATTCTTTGGTTGCACATGGTAGAAATACGGGCGATGAATTTGCTTCGAATTTTTCAAATACTGCGGAATCCTTTAAGAGTAGTTTAGGCTTTTATTCAACAGGCGAAATTTACGTTGGTAAACATGGGATGTCACTTCGATTAGATGGTCTGGAAAAAGGAGTAAATGATAATGCCAGAGCAAGAGGCGTGGTGATGCATGCAGCAGAGTATGTTTCTAATTCATTTATAAAAAACAATCAAAGATTAGGAAGAAGTTTGGGTTGTCCTGCTGTTCCTGTAACCTTGTCTAAAGCAATTATCAGTGTTATCAAAGATAAATCCTGTTTCTTTATTTATCATCCTTCAAGAGTGTCAAAATTTGGATCCAAATCAGTTTTGTAATTTGCCGTATAAAGCAGCATCAAAAGTATCGCTATCATCTTTAAAAATCAATTTATTGTTCTCGCTCCAAGCAGTCCAATATAAGAGATGAAAGGCGACTTTTTTTTTGATTTTGACAAATTTTGTTCTTTTGTTCTGTAACGTTTCTTTGATTTATTCCAGATTCCAATTGACTCCGTCGTTCAGTAAATATTCCGTTACTATTAACTCCTTTGTAAAATATTCTGTTTTTTTGTAAAAGCCAAGGACTTCTTTTGGGTCGTTGAACTAAATTACATTTGGTTTCTGTTTGAGATGCCGTTTTTCTCCGGTAACAATTCGTTTTTTGCCTAAACCAGTTTGTTTGAACCTGTTTTAGAATGGTCATTACCCATATTTGAAATTGCTTATTTTGGTAAATAAATCATTTTTAGCCTTGAATACGAGGGCTATTTTTAAGAGATTATAGCAGCATACTATTCAAAACGGCAAGTTGTTGCTCAAGTATCTTCGTCAAAACGACCGTTTTCTAGCGAGTTCTCATCCCTAAATTTAAGATATTGTACTGAAAAAGTCTTTAAACAGCCCTTTTTTTGATGTTTTGCTTTGTTTTTTTTAAGTATTTTTTGAGTAGTATAAGGATATAATATTTTCATATTAAATTCTTTATGATTTGAATCCTCTTTTAAAAAAAGACTGTCGGAGTAAGTTTGAGACTTTTTAAGAAAAAAACTTGCATTGAAGCAAACTTATTAATTATATTTGCACCGTTATTAATGCGAAAGTAGCTCAGTTGGTAGAGCTCCAGCCTTCCAAGCTGGTTGTCGCGAGTTCGAGCCTCGTCTTTCGCTCTGAATTTCAAATTTTAGTTTGAAATTTTATTTTACTGTTATCATGCGAAAGTAGCTCAGTTGGTAGAGCTCCAGCCTTCCAAGCTGGTTGTCGCGAGTTCGAGCCTCGTCTTTCGCTCTTTCAAGCCAAAACATAATTGTTTTGGCTTTTTTTTTGTCATTTATTTTAGGATTACTTTACAAAACTCAAATCAGTTCCGCTTTCTAGTTCTTCAGGACTTTGATTTTGTCGAAACAATCGTGCGGTCAGATTGCCTTTCAGGGTGATTGAATCTCCTTTTATATCCAGCCAGCTTCCTTCTCTCAATCCTAAAACCGGAACAGTATTAAATGCATGGTATTCTTTAATTCGGGTTTCGCGAGTTTCGCCCATGTGTGTTGAAGTAGTATCCGGATCTAAATAATGCGGATTCAAATTGAAAGGAACCAATCCCAGCGTTTGAAAACTTGGGGGATAAACTATTGGCATGTCATTTGTTGTTTGCATCGTTAATCCGCAAATGTTACTTCCTGCGCTTGTTCCAAAATACGGAGTTCCGTTTTTTACCACATCAGTGAGGGTTTCCATAAGGTTGTTTTTGTATAATTGTGATACTAAAACAAATGTATTTCCACCTCCTGTGAAAATTCCTTCTGCTTTTTTTACAGCTAATGTGGTGTTTTCAAACTCATGAATTCCAATTATTTCTTTATTTATTTTGGCGAAAGCCAAGCGTACCATTGCAGTATACTCTTTATGAGAGATCCCACCAGGTCTGGCGTAAGGAATAAAGAGAATTGTATTACAGTTTTGAAAATGCACTTGTAATTCTGGTAATAAATAGTCCAGATAGTTCTCGTTTGCAAGAGTAGATGTGCTTGCAATTAGGATGTTTTTCATTTTTTTTGACACATAATTTGCGCTAAAGGTATTAAATCAGGCTTTTTTATTTCAAATTTTTAATTAACATTTTTTTACCAAGGCATTAGTAATTAATTTGGAGTGCATTAAGATACTTTTACGATAAGTCAATAAGGACTTCAAGAACGATGATTAGAATTATGTATTTGTTTTGGCTTTTGCAACAACAGCGGCGATGTCACAAGAAGGAAGCCGAATACAACTGAACGGAAAAGTGACAGCTGATGTTTCTGTTCCGGAAGGGGTTTATGTCATAAATAAAAAAACAGAGAAGACTTCTATTACGGGTCAGGATGGTAACTTTTCTATTATGGCTGCCGTTGGTGATACGTTGTTGTTTTCAGCAGTGCAGTTCAAAGATACCAAAATACTTTTGACCCAAGTCCATTTTGATCAAGGGATTCTTTTTGAAAAAATGACACCTATTGCGAATCAATTGCGGGAAGTTATTGTTCGAAATGGGATCAATGCAGTATCAATGGGGATAATTCCTAGAGAGCAAAAAATTTACACCCCTGCAGAACGCAAACTATATACTGCCAGCAATCTTAATGCCAGTGCTAATGTGGGTAGCATGATGGGAGGGTCCGTGTCAGCAGATCCGTTATTGAACTGGATTTCAGGAAGAACAAAAATGCTGAAAAAAGAACTTGAAGTGGAGCAGAAAGAATCCTATTTGAGGCAATTAGAGAACCTGTTTGCCGTTGACTATTTTGTGAGTAAGTTAAAAATACCGGTTGAGTATGTCAAAGGATTTGAATATTACAGCCTTGAAAACGAACGATTTGTGGCTGTTCTGAAATCTAAAAATGTGACGATGACCACTTTTTTGATGGGGGAATTAGCAATAAAATATAAAGAAATAATTGCCAGTGAAAATTAAAAATACCTTACAGTTGTTATTCTTTCTCGTAGTTCAAGCCACTTTTGGACAGGTAGAAATGGTAAAGGAAATTCGAGGAAAAATCACTTCGGATTCTGTTGCTGTTGACCGCATTAATATTGTAAATATATCAACAGGAAAAGCAACCGTGTCACAGGGTAATGGCTTTTTTGTTATACCTGCAAAAGAAGGCGACGTTTTAGTCTTTACTGCCGTTAATCTGGAAACATTACGCCGAAAAATTAATAAACAAGATGTATTAGAAACGGTTTTTTCAGTGATAATGATCCCAAAAAGCATTGTTCTGAATGAGGTTGTAGTCGGTGAATCTTCTATTTCAGCAGAGAGTTTAGGGATTATTCTCTACGGTCAAAAAAAATATACGCCTGCTGAGAGGAAATTATACACCGCAACTTCCGGTGGAGGAATTGATGGATTGCTCAATACTATTTCTGGACGAAAAGCCATGTTGAAAAAAGAAATTATAATTGAGAAGAAAGAACAGTTGTTAGCGAGAATTGATGGGCTTTTTGAGGATAAGTACTATACGCAAACATTAAAAATACCCTCGGATTATATCAAAGGATTTCAATATTATTGTGTGGATAATATAGCTTTTGCAAATGCGTTGCGTGCTAAAAATAAAACATTGGTTATGTATTTAATTGTAAGCCTTGCTGCAAATTATAATCAAATTATAATCGATGAAAATCAATAGCATTTTATGGGTAGTTTTCTTTTTGGGCAGTCAGCTTGCTTTTGGACAGACGAGCGATGAAAGAGTGCTTCATGGGAAAACAAGAGTAGATTCGGTTTTAGTAAGTGGGATAAATATCTTAAATTTATCAGGGGGAATAACAACGCAAACAAATAGTTCCGGAGCATTTTTTATTGTGGCAAAAACCAATGATGTATTGGTCTTCACTGCGGTAAATCTTAAAACGTATAGGAAAACAATTAGTTTTAATGATTTTGAACTTGGAATGCTGTCAATCGAGATGCAGCCTACAACTACAGAACTGAAAGAGGTAATTGTCAATAAAAATCAATTTAATGCGCTGTCATTGGGTATTGTAACTAAAGATCCGATGAGATATAGTCCGGCAGCACGAAGGTTAAGAACCGCAGGTGATTTCAAACCGATACAATTATTGAATCTTTTAGGTGGGTCGATGCCACTGGATCCGCTGCTAAACAAGATCAATGGGAGAACGAAACTGCTTAAGAAATTAGTTGTTTTGGAGAAAAAAGAAAACGATATCAAATTAATTTCTGAATTGTACAATCCAGAATATTTTACGGTTCAATTGGGGATTACAAGTGATTACGTTACTGGTTTTAAATATTTTATAGTAGAAAATGAAATTTTTTTGGAAGTTTTAGCCTCCAAAAACAAACAAAAGACTATTTTTTTTATGGTAGCTTTGGCCGAAGAATATAAAGCTATACTTGCCAAAGAAAATAGACAACAGTCTTTAAAAAAATAATACTAAAAAAAATTACAATGAAAACAAGAATAAAAATCATTTGTTTAATTTTCTTTTGCCAATTTTCTTTTGGTCAAAATGAAAGCAGGAAGTCTTTACATGGTCAGTTTATTAACGAATCTGCTTTAGTGGATCACGGGTATGTTTTTAATTTAAATTCAAAAACCAGAACTTTTATAAGTAATCAGGGCTTTTTTGATATTTTGGCGAAAGCGAAAGATACGTTGCTTGTTTCAAGTAGTTTATTCAAGTCTAAAAAGATAGTTGTTGCGGAAAAAGATTTTGAAAAATCGTTGTTTGTAATTAATTTAGAGACGCAAACTACGCTGCTCAATGAAGTTATTGTGAAACGAAAAGCCGAAATTAAACCCATAGTAGGAGGTTCGCAGCGCATTGTAGATATGCAATTTGTAGATGACGAAAAATCATCTCCTATTAATAGAACAATGCCGTCAGACGGAACTATAGAAAACGGAATGGATTTTGTCAGAGTGTTCAAAATGGTTTCGAAATTATTTAAGAAAGATTCCGAAGATAAAGCAGGTTTAAATCCAAATGTAGATTTTTCGGATGTAGTCTCGAAAGGAATGGATGCTTATTTTTTTACCAATACATTGAGGTTGAAAAAGGATGAGATAGGTCTTTTTCTGGATTATTGTGAGGGTGATCCAAAAGCAAAAACCCTTTTGAAACAAGAAGATGAATTTTTACTGATTGATTTCTTAATTACCAAGAACGAAGAGTTTAAAAGAATTACTACTTTTGAAAAATGAAAAAAATAATTTTAATTTCCTTTTTTGGACTGCTATTTTTGACGTTAACTTCGTTCAGTATGCACAAGTTTTACGTGGCATTGTATCAGGTGAATTACGCTCCCGAAAAGAAAATGCTCCAAATCACCTCGCGTATTTTTGTAGATGATTTGAATAGTGCTATCGGAAAAAAGTACAGTAAAAAAATCAACTTGGGTTCTGAGAAAGAAACCGCTGCGGATTTGGTTTTATTGAAAAAGTATTTCACCGAAAAGTTTTCCATAAAAATAAATGGACATCCCACCACGATGTATCTTTTGAGTAAAGAAATGGAAGGCGATGTGCTTATTTGTTATTTGAGCATAAAAGATATTCCAAAAATAACGACTCTCGAAGTGTATAATACAGTCCTTATTGAAGGAAATAACGAGCAGCAAAACATCATGCATTTTAAGGTTTTTGGGATTAAAAACACGATGCTGTTTACAGATTCTGTATCAACTGGAGTTTTAAAGTATGAATAAATTTTGAAACGGCTATTTAAAATGCTAATTTCACACAATTAAAGAACCATAAATTTACTATGAAAAAAATATTTTTATTTTTATTTCTTCCTGCGTTGTTAGTTGCGCAAGAAAAATCGACTACGGTATCGCCAAAACAAACCGGAAAGTACGATACCAATAAGTTTAGTCAAATGTATGATTTGTTAGCTACGCCTAACCTATTTCGTACGGCTTCAGGAGCTCCGGGTCCTGCTTATTACCAGCAACAAGCTGATTATAAAATCAATATTGATTTAGACGACAAAAATTCTAAGCTAACAGGCTCTGAAACTATTACGTATTATAATAATTCACCTGATACCTTAGAATATTTGTGGGTACAACTAGACCAAAATCAATCCGCTAAAAATTCGCAAACCCCTTTAGCAGAAAGCCAAAGAATGGAACAGGTTTTTCCGGCGGGAAACTTCACAAATAAGTTTTTAAAACAAGAATTAGAGCGTGGTTTTAATATTGACTTTGTAAAAGACGCGAAAGGAAATCCGTTATCTTTTACGATCAACCAAACCATGATGCGTATTAATTTAGAGACACCTATGAAACCAGGAGAGAAATTCTCTTTTGCAATCAATTGGTGGTATAATATCAATAATTACAGAGCTGAAGGCGGCCGATCAGGGTATGAATTATTTGAAAAATCAGGAAATAAATTATATGTAATTGCGCAGTTTTATCCTAGAATGGCAGTATACAATGATGTTGAAGGATGGCAAAATATGCAATTTTGGGGAACGGGAGAGTTTACGTTGCCTTTTGGTGATTTTGATGTGAACATCACGGTACCTGCAGATCATATTATGGAAGCTACGGGTGATCTTATGAATAGGAGTGAAGTGTTTACGGCGGCGCAACTAAAAAGATATGAGTTAGCACAAAAAACGTACGACAAACCTGTAGTTGTTGTTACGCAAGCAGAGGCGGAAGCTAGCGAAAAAGGATTTTCAGATAAGAAAAAAACATGGAAATTTAGCGCTAAAAACGTGAGAGATTTTGGTATTGCTACTTCTAGAAAGTTTATATACGATGCAATGGCCGTTAAATTGAATGATAAAACGGTAATGGCAATTTCAGTTTATCCAAAAGAATCCAATCCACTTTGGGGAGAAACGGCAACAAGAACCGTAGCACACACGCTGAAGAGTTATTCAGCGCATACTTTTGACTATCCTTATCCTAAAGCAGTTTCAGTATCTGCTGAAGATCAAGGAATGGAGTATCCAATGATTTGTTGGAATTACGGACGTCCAGATGAAAAAGGTGTTACTAGTGATCGCATAAAAAATGGAATGATAGGTGTAACAATTCATGAAGTAGGACACAATTTCTTTCCTATGATTGTAAATTCTGATGAACGTCAGTGGTCCTGGATGGATGAAGGATTGAATACCTTTATGCAGTATATGGCAGAGCAAGAAATGGGAACTAATTTTCCTTCCAGTCGTGGTCCAGCAAGTAAGATCGTTCCGTACATGAGCGGGGATCAAAAATTCTTGGAGCCTATTATGTCTAATTCGGAGACAATAGTTCAATTTGGGGCAAACGCCTACGGAAAGCCAGCAACAGGCTTAAATATCCTTAGAGAAACTATCATGGGAAGAGAGTTGTTTGATCATGCTTTTAAAGTATATGCAAACCGATGGAAATTCAAGCACCCAACACCAGAAGATTTTTTTAGAACTATGGAAGACGCTTCTGCAGTAGATTTAGATTGGTTTTTCAGAGGTTGGTTCTACTCCACGGATTTTGTAGATATAGGTATCAAGGAAGTTAAACAATATTATGTTTCACTGACTCCCACGAAAGATTTAAAAGACGCCACAGTACGAAGAGGTCGTTTTGGACAAGAAAAAGGACCCTTCCTTTATTTAGTCCCAGAAACAAGTGAAGAATTGTCCGCTAAAGATAAAAAAGCATTGGCAATTGCAGATGTAAATTTACTTTCGGAGTATGTAAATCAAAATTTTACTGCAGATGAAAAAGCTAAACTTAAATCGCCAAAGTATTTCTATGAAGTAGATTTCAACAAGCCAGGCGGTATGTTAATGCCAATCATTGTTGAGCTAACCTATGAAGATGATACAAAAGAAACCTTCAAATATCCTGCGCAAATCTGGAGAAAAAACAATGATACGGCTAAGAAAGTGTATGCAACTGAAAAAGCAATCAAAAAAATCCAGATAGATCCAAAATTAGAAACAGCTGATATTGATGTAACCAATAACACGTGGCCAAAAGAAGAAGTGAAGTCTAAATTTGATTAAATAAACGGTACTGCTAAAAAAAGACTCTAAAAAGAGTCTTTTTTTATGAAAAAATTAAAACGCAAAGTTTCAAAATTAGGTATCTTTGTAGCAACTAAAACAAAAAATATGTTTGGCATAGGCGGAGGAGAATTAATATTTATTATGTTTATAGTGCTCATGCTTTTTGGGTCAGATAAAGTACCTGAAATGGCACGTACGATGGGTAAAGCAATGGCGCAATTGAAAAATGCAACTAACGATATAAAAAGCGAAATTCAAAAAGGAGCAGAGGCGAATGGGTTTGACACCAAATCTTTGAGCGATTTTCGAGGTAATATTACGACTGAAATCAATAAGGCAAAGGACAATTTGATGGGGGATACCTCGCAATTTAAAAACATTACAGAAGGCGTATCGACCGAAATTAATAAAACTACTGAGAGTTTACGGGAAGAAACAACTTCGCAGATCAACACAACAAAAGAAATTATTGAAGATGCCGCAGGTCCCATAAAACGTCAGGTATAATGATAGAAAAAATAGTATCCCTTGATACCCAGTTATTTGTTTATTTGAATGGTTTAGGTTCGACCACTTATGATGGGTTTTGGCTGTTTATCACCAGTCAATTCAATTGGATTCCGCTTTTTTTGCTTTTGTTGTATTTCATTTATAAAAAATTAGGCCTACAGCAAACCTTATATGTATTGTTGTTTGCAGCTCTTTTAGTGACAATTACAGATCAGACAACGAACTTATTCAAGAACGGATTTCAACGATTGCGTCCCTGTAATAATCCGGAAATCAATTCCTTTATTCGTATTGTGCAAGTCCGCAATTCCTTTAGTTTTTTCTCGGGTCACTCCTCAAACACAATGGCTGTTTGCGTTTTTTTATACTTTGTTCTCAAAAAAACGACTAAATATATGGCCTTTCTGTTCTTATGGCCTTTAGTTTTTGCCTACAGTAGAATCTATTTAGGATTGCATTATCCATTGGATATTTTATCCGGCTATTTATGTGGCGTTATTTTTGGAACACTTATGTTTAAAGGATATACAATAGCACAGAAAAAATATTTCCCAGTTAATCCTATCAAGTAGCAGGAGTCGTTTCCTGCTCTAGACTGTATTTCCGATATAAAACTACGATTAAAGATCTTGTTTTTCTACATCGGGAGATGTCGTTCCTGCCGGGGCTAAGGTATTTGGTTTCAAAAAAAGATTGCTAACTAAAGCACTCTGCTCACTGTCAATCCATCACGAATAGGCAATAAAACAGTTTCTATACGGGGGTCATTTTTTAATAATTGATTGTAGGCTTGTAATACTTTTGTACTCACATCATTGGTTTGTAAGGGTTCCAGAACTTTTCCGCTCCACAAAACATTATCGGATAGGATAACGCCGCCTTTATTCATTTTAGGAACAATCATTTCAAAATAATTCAGATAATTTTCTTTATCAGCATCGATGAAGACCAAATCAAATTGCAGTTCTAAAGTTGGGATTATGGCTGTTGCTTCACCTAAATGTTGTACAATTTGCTTTCCCCAAGATGACTTGTCAAAATGTTTGCGCTGGAAATCAACTAATTCTTCTTTGATGTCAATCGTATGCAATTGACCATTTTTCCGCATGCCTTCGCACAAACATAAAGCGGAATACCCGGTATAAGTCCCAATTTCCAGAATGTTCATAGGTCGAATCAATTTTGATAGCATACTCAAAACCCGACCTTGAAAATGACCACTTAACATGCGTGGCAATAAAATTTTCTGGTAGGTTTCTTTATTTAGTGCCGCTAATAAAGCAGGCTCTTTTTCGGAATGTTGCTCGATATAATCTTCTAATTCTTGGGAAATGAAATGCATTAGTTGAGTTTTTTCAATTTGTGACAAAGTTATCAAATTATCAAATCAACAAATCAACAAATTGTTATTAACTTTGCACCATGCAAATCGAGAAAAAAGACATACGAGCGGTATCCAAAGAACAATTACGCGAATTTTTTATCACTAACGGAGACAAAGCCTTTCGCGGAAATCAGGTCTACGAATGGTTGTGGAGCAAAGGTGCGCATAGTTTTGAGGATATGACTAATGTGTCTAAAGAAACGCGTGCTATGCTTGAAACACACTTCGTGATCAACCATATCAAAGTAGATACAATGCAACGCAGTGAAGACGGAACGGTAAAAAATGCTGTACGTTTGCATGATGGGTTGGTGGTGGAATCAGTCTTGATTCCTACTAATACCAGGACTACAGCTTGTGTTTCCAGTCAGGTGGGGTGTAGTTTGGATTGTAATTTTTGCGCTACAGCGCGATTAAAAAGAATGCGAAATCTGGAGCCAGCGGAAATTTATGATCAGGTAATAGCCATTGATAAAGAAAGCCGTTTGTATTACAATCATCCGTTATCAAATATCGTTTTCATGGGAATGGGAGAACCTCTTATGAACTATAACAATGTCTTGAAAGCTATTGAAATGATTGTTTCTCCAGAAGGGTTAGGAATGTCGCCTAAACGCATTATGGTTTCTACTTCAGGAGTGCCTAAAATGATTAAGAAATTAGCGGATGATGAGGTGAAGTTTAAGTTGGCCGTTTCGCTACATTCAGCAATCGATGAAATTCGTTCCAGAATCATGCCGTTTAGCGCAAACTTTCCATTGGCAGAGTTGCGGGAATCATTAGAGTATTGGTACCGAAAAACAAAAAGCAAAATTTCCTACGAATATGTTGTTTGGAAAGATATAAATGACAATAAAGCTTCGATAGAGGCCTTAGTAAAGTTTTGTAAATATGTTCCTTGCAAAGTGAATCTTATTGAATATAATCCCATTGATGATGGGGAGTTTCAACAAGCCTCTGATGAATCAATAGAGGCGTACATAAAAGCGCTTGAGGCTGCCGGAATTGTTGTAAAAGTGCGAAGAAGTCGCGGTAAAGATATAGATGCTGCCTGCGGACAATTAGCAAACAAGGAAGCGTAAAAGGATTCGGTTTTTATGGAAATATCAAAATAATGGCAGGTTAATAATGTACCTTTGAATTCTAATGAATGTGACCTCTAAAATTAAACAGCCCATTTTTGATGAAATGGAACTTTTTGAAAAAAAGTTCTACGAATCGATGACGTCTCAAGTGGCTTTGTTGAATAGAATCACGTATTATATTGTCAATAGAAAAGGAAAACAAATGCGTCCCATGTTTGTTTTTTTGACGGCCAAAATGGTTTCGGCAGGAGTTGTAAACGAGCGTACATATCGCGGCGCTTGTGTTATTGAACTTATTCATACCGCTACATTAGTTCATGATGATGTAGTAGATGACAGCAACCGCAGAAGAGGTTTTTTCTCGCTAAATGCGCTTTGGAAAAATAAAATTGCCGTACTTGTTGGTGATTATTTGTTGTCCAAAGGATTGTTGCTTTCTATAGACAATGGTGATTTCGATTTACTCCGAATTATTTCCGTAGCAGTACGTGAAATGAGTGAAGGGGAATTACTCCAAATTGAAAAAGCCCGAAGACTTGACATTACAGAAGATATCTATTATGAAATCATTCGGAAAAAGACAGCTACACTTATTGCTGCCTGTTGTGCTCTGGGAGCAAGATCAGTAATTGAAGAGGAAGTTCAGGTTGAAAACATGCGCAAGTTTGGAGAACTCATAGGCATGGCTTTTCAAATAAAAGATGATTTATTTGATTATACGGAGGAAGCTATTGGTAAACCAACCGGAATTGACATCAAAGAACAAAAGATGACATTGCCACTTATTCATGTTCTGAATACGTGTACTTCAAAAGAAAAAACGTGGTTGATCAACTCCATAAAAAACCATAATAAAGATAAAAAACGCGTCAAAGAAGTGATTGCTTTTGTGAAAAACAATAACGGATTGCTTTATGCGGAACAAAAAATGGTCGAATTTCAGCAAGAAGCCCTTTTGATTTTGGATAACTATCCCAATTCTGAATTTAAAGAGGCACTTATTTTAATGGTAAATTATGTCATTGAAAGAAAAAAATAACTTTTTTTAAAATTATTTTCTCTCGTTAACTATCCATTTTATTAATTTTTTTAAACCTAAAATTTTGGCAGTGTTTTTCTTTTTAAGAACTCTTGCTGCGTTTCAAACTTGCAAAGGGTTTAGTTTTTAAATGACAGTCTTACTTTGTCTTTTTTTTATAACTTACGCAGTGGATTGGAGGACATAAGCACGGCATGAGCCGAATTTGATAGTACGGAGCGTAATTCAAATAGAAAGCTTAATCTGTGTCAAAGGAACTTAAAAAAAACAGTAGCAAACATTTGTTTACTACTGTTTAAAAATTATTTTTTTATTTAAAAAAAATTAAATGAGAATTAATTTTTGTCCCAAATCAATTTAGTGGTTAGTAAATCACCACCTATATTAGAGGATGCTTGTTGATAATTTTCGCCGTTTAACTGAGGGGAGTTCACGGGATAATTAAGGCGACTTGGCATTTCTGTCAAATTGTTTAAAGCTTTAAAGGTATAGGTTGTTGCACCTTCAAAAGGATTATTCAAGGCATAAGTACCGCCTGGTTTCAAGATTGTATTAGGGAATCCAGTTCGTCTGTGTTCTGACCAGGCCTCTGTAGGCTGCATGTAAAGCGCTATGTATTTTTGAGTCAACACATTTTCTTTTGATGGTGGTGCCAGGTTCGTTAAGTAGGTACTAATTTTAGCTGCTGTGACTCCCCAACGTTCCATGGAAGCTCTTACGCCATTGGTGTAATTTGTATTGTTCCAATTGTTATTTTCGGCTAATAAAAATTCAACTTCCGCATATTCCATAAAGTATTCAGTATAATTAGTTTTAAGAATATTAGAACTAAATCGCGATGTATTAGGTAACTGTGATGGTGCTGATGCACTAGGAATTCCATATGGCATTCCGATATATTGGGCTAAATCATCAGTTTCTGTATACAAGTTGTTACCCACATCTTCTAAGGATGCAGTTATTGGAGCTGCATATTTTTGCAACCTTGGATCCGCACCATTGTTTCCTAAAGTTCCTTTTAATAAGTCTACAAAAGTATTAGAAATCGTAAAATCATCTCTGTTGTTTATAAAAAAAGCAATATAGAGTGGGCTAGGATTGATGGCATCATTTTGATAAGTCAAGCCAACATTATCTGAATTTGAAAGCATAACGCCCGAAGCGATTGCATCAGTAATGTGACCTTCGGCACCAGAAACAACTCCTTTTACTCTGTTTGCTATTCGTAAGCGCAGGGAGTTAGAGAATCTTTTTAGTTTTTGAGCATTTCCCTGAAAAAGTTGATCCCCTCGGGTAAAAACTACTTCAGTAGCTACAATCATTTCAGAGGCTTCCTGTAATTCTTTTAGAATATCAGCATATATTTTTTGCTGACTGGCATATTTGGGTTTCAGAATGCCTTTTTCTAATTGTAAAGCTTGAAAATCGGCATCACTATTTCCGTAAGAGTAATAAGGGACATCACCATAGGTGTCTACTAATTGAGAAAAAGTATACGCCAGCATTATTCTTGCCGCAGCTATTTGATTGTCATTATTTCCATAAGATGACATTTCAGCTCTTGTTGCAGGATCTACATTCAAATCTATGACTAACTTATAATTATTGGCAGCTAAATAATAGGAGTTGTATAAAGCAGTATTGGTTTCCTGTCTGAATTGGAAGCGATCCTCTTCTGTGTAATTTGTCTGTGCCGAATATTGAACCCATGGTAAAGTCATTCTAGCAGAAGAGAATGGGCCTCTGGTTCCGTCCATAATGGCTTTATTGGCAAAGTTGAATACTCCATAGCTAGGTACGGATACCGGTCTGTTTGGGTCATTGTTGATTTCTTCTAAATCAGCGGTGCAGCTTGTGGTTACAAGTATAGCAATAAATGCTAAGGCAGATATGATTCTTTTTTTCATGATTTTTTTATTAGAATTTAAATTCCAGGTTCATTCCGTAGGTTCTGGTAGAAGGCAATGAACCTCCTTCGATACCTTGTGTATTGCCACTTCCGTATGAAGCCATTTCTGGATCCATTCCTTTCCAGGCCAATCCCCAAGCAAATAAGTTTCTTCCATAAACAGATAGTTTAATACTGCTAAAAGGACTTTCTTTTTTGATTGGCAAGTTGTATCCAAAAGATACTTCTCTTAATTTGATGTAATCAGCATCAAAAACATTTTGAGCATCTACAGTGTTGTAATGTGCTTGTGCCCATGTTCTTGCAGGAATATTTTGTGTATTTTGTGTTCCGTCAGCCAAAACACCATCTACAACAATTCCATTTTCTCTTATTCCGTTTGCTGCAGAATTTTCAAGCATTCCAGAATAAGTTCCCCACATGTGAGTAGTAGAGAAATAACTACCACCTTTTTGAATGTCAATTAAAGCACTCAAGCTAAAGTTTTTATACCGGAAAGCATTTCTTATTCCCATGTTGTAATCCGGTATAATAGATCCGAGTGATTTTTGTTCAGAGGCTACGTAATTTCCATCTGCTCCCACTAGCTTGTTCCCATTGTTGTCATATACAAAGTCAGTTCCGTAGAGTTGACCGTATTTTTGACCTACAACAGCTAATAAACGTGCTCTAAAAGGCCCTTGTGCTAATTGTAAACTCGTTACATCTTCGAATAATTCGACTAATTTGTTGTCATTTTTAGCAAAGTTCCAAGTGATGTCCCAGTTGAAATCTTCAGTTCGTATCGGGTTAATGTTCAAGGTAGTTTCGATACCTCTGTTTTGTAATTTACCTGCGTTAATCAGTTTAGAGCTAAATCCTGTGCTCGTTTCTAATTGTATCGGTGTAATTAAATCAGTTGTAATTACGTCATAATAGGATACGTCTAAATTTACTCTTTTTTTGAATAAACTGAATTCCAGACCAATTTCTTTAGTAGTTTTCAATTCAGGTACAAGATCAGCGTTATTAGAGCTTAAAGCCGTACTATATCGTGGATCACCTTGAAAAGGAGAATAAACGTCAATATAATTTTGAAGACGGTAAGGTGATGTGCTGTTTCCGGCTTGTGCCCAACCTGCTCTTAGTTTACCAAAATCCAACCAATCAATATCAGTCAGTTCAGAAAAAATAAAACTACCCGTTACCGAGGCGTAGTTTACGGATTTGCTAGTGGTACTAAACCAGTCATTTCTATCCGTAACTTCAAGAAATAACATGTTGTCATATCCCACCGAAGCAAAACCATAAAGACTATTAGTGGTCATGAATTGTTGCTCATTAGTAGCTAGAGCTTGTTCAGAACTGTTGGATAAGTTATACAATCCTGGCAATACTAATCCTCCTACAGACTCTCCGCGAATGGAGTTGAAGGAATAATTTCTTCTGTTTGCACCTAAAAACGAATTAACACTAAATTTTCCTATTTTTTTGTCAAAATGGACTCTTCCTTCATAATTGAAATCACTTAAAGTTCTGGTTTGATCCGTATAACTCGATTGAGCCTGTGAGCCTATAGCGACTCTTTCACTTACTCTAAAAGTATAAGTGTCAGCATACACATTTCCTACTACATATAATTCATCAGTGATGTTATATGTCAATTTAGCGTTTCCAAAAAGACGGTTTCTTTTGTCTTCGGATGTATTTTCATTGATGGTCCAATAGGCGTTGTCAGAATAATTAGGTGTAGCATCGTCAAAACCTTTTCTATTCCAAGTTCTTTGGTCGCCATTGGCCAGTTTGTAATCCTTTAATTCATTGTAGTCCAATTGTCTTTGTCCCCATTGAAAGAATTTTTGTCCTAAACTATTGTCTCCATATCCTTGTTCGGGTCTGTTAAAACCTTTGGTCAAAGTATAGGTAGCCATAGCTTCTACTTTTAATTTATCCGATATTTTAGTACTCGCATTAAAAGAGAAGGTGTTTTTGGACAGTCTGCTATTTGGAACGATTCCGTCTGTACTTTGGTTCGCATAGGCAACTCTGATATTAGAATCTTCGGTTGCTTTCATGAAAGAGATCGAGTTGTTGCGTGTTACACCAGTTCTAAAAAAAGAACGAACATCGTTAGCAGGTGCAACCCATGACCTTTCTTTTAGAAAATCATTAGAAAATTCAGGATCAAAAGCATTCCAGGGAAGGTATTTTAAATTGGGATCGTATTTAGGTCCCCAGCTTTCATCTGTTCCATAATCAGGAACGTTGTATGTGGTTCCGTTTATGTTAGCTGTTCCAAAAGTAGTTGAATTACCACCACCATAAGAGTTTTGAAGGTTTGGCATGATGTTGATCGATTCGAGAGTGATTCCACTGTTGAATTCGATTACACCTTTTCCTTTTTTAGCTGATTTTGTAGTGTACAAAATGGCACCGTTACCGGCTCTATTCCCGTAAAGTGCGGCAGCAGGACCTCCTTTTAATACCGTAACGGATTCGATATCGTCTGGATTAATATCCGCAGAAGCGTCTCCATAATCCCTACCTCCGGCTCCTCTTTCGGTATTGGAGTCGTTATAATTACCATTGTCTAAAGGAATACCATCTATCACAATCAAAGGTTTGTTTTCTCCGGTTACGGATCCAATACCTCTCATGATAATTCGTGAAGAGCCTCCCATTGTTGATGGTGCAACTACTTGAACCCCTGCCACATTTCCAGAAAGAGCTGATACTGCATTGTTTTGACCACCTTGAGATAGTAAATCACCGCCTACTTCCTGAGTTGCATATCCTAGTGATTTTTTTTCTCTTTTGATTCCAAGGGCTGTTACTACAACGCCTTCTAATTGTACAGCATCATCTTTCAGTTTGATTGTCAAATTAGTTGATGAAGCTAAGACTTCTTTACCGATCATTCCAATGTAGGAAAAAACCAGCATTTGTTCTGGTGCTACCATGATTTGAAATTTACCGTCAAAATCAGTCTGAATTCCGTTTGTGGTTCCTTTAACCAGAATGTTAACTCCTGGAATTGGTAATCCGCTTTCGTCGGAAACCAACCCGGAAACCATTCTTTCCTGAGCAAATGTAACTTGCGAAATCAGTGCTATTGCCAGCACCAAAAAGCTATTAAACATTAATTTCATATTAAAATATTTTTGAATTAGATCTTCAAAATTCTTAATAAATTCTTAACATTCCTAATTAAAACCTATTAAATATTAACGATAATTCAATATATTGAACAAATACTATTAATTATTCAATTTTTTTATTCAAAATAAATTAAGTATAATTGTGTTTTTTATCATAAAAAAGCACCTATTGATCTCAATATTATGATAATTTTTTGCGGATGCTTAATCTAGATATTATATGTGGAAATGGAAGGAGTAGTTAAATATTATTAGTTTTTTTGCTTCGAAAAAGAACGGTATTCGGCACAGTTATATTGCTAGGATTGAAAAACTGATTTGTATGAAGATACCTAATGAATTAATAATTAGGGCTTTATTTTTATACTGCCTTGGAGATTGCAAGTAACGATACTTATTGCGCTTTTTTTTTAATAATATCGAAGTTTTAAGTACTAAAGATGTCTTTGTCTTGTTTTATTTATCCTAAAAAAATACAGTATTAAATCAAACAAAAATACGAAAGAGGTTAGGTAGTTTAAACAGATTTAGCGGACACTAATGGTCTTTTATTAGTTGAGAAACTGCAGGATGCTTGTTATGTGTATCAGCAATTAGAGTCTAATGGAAGGAATATTTTAATGGTAGTGCCTTCATTCTCTTTTGAAACAATACTGAAAACACCATTTATTTTTTTTATAATTGTTTTGCTTAGATAAAGGCCCATGCCTAATCCCTGTTGTTCTCTCTCTTCTCTTTTGAATTGTTGCGCAGCACCAATTTTATTTAATTCAGCAGAACTAAACCCTATGCCAAAATCTTTAATAACCAGTTCATAGTATTCCTCATTATATTTTTGGCCGGAAACAATAATTGTAGGATCCTTTTTAGAAAATTTCAATGCATTATCAATTAATTCAAATAGGATGAATTTTAAGTGTCTTTGACTAATTTTTATAGTAGCTTCATCTATTTTGAAATTAATTGTATTGTTTTTTTTATCATAAATCTCAAAAATTTTGCTTGTAGTATTTACAAATGTCGTCGCTATTTCAGTTTTTGACTGGTGATCAAACTCGATTGTATTGTTTTTAAGATTTTGATAGAGTATTAAGTTTTGCATTGTTCTGTTTAATCGTTCTCCAGAGACCCTTATTGAATCATAAAATGTAGCGATTTCATTTTTTTTATAGTTTTCTGTAGCATCCATGAGCAATTCTATTGAACCTAAAATCCCGGAAAGAGGGGTGTTTATTTCATGTGCAAAATGATTTTTTTTGCCAATATATAAATTATTATTGGCATTCTTTATTTTTTCAAATCGTTCTATTTTTACATCTATTGTTTTTATTAACTCTTTGATTTTAAATGGTTTTGATAAAAAATCATCAACGCCTTCTAACAGGCATTTTCTCATCAAATTATTTTCTTTTTTTGCTGTCAGAAAAATAAAAGGAATGGGGCTCAAAGATTGGTTTTCTGAGATTGTTTTATGGAATACATGTCCGTCCATTACGGGCATCATTATATCGCATATAATTAAGTCAGGAATCCAGTATTCTAGTAGATCTAAAGCGTTTTGGCCATTAGAGGCAACTTTTACCTCGTAATTTTCATACCTTAGAAGTTCAGCAATGGTCTCTCTAATATTTGGGTCATCATCAACTAAAAGGATATTATTTTTTTTCATAAGGGAAAATTAATTTTATTCGAGTTCCAATGTTTTCTTGAGTTTTTAGTTCTATTTTACCGTTTAAAAAATCTGTAAATTGTTTTACAACTGCTAATCCTAATCCGGAACCAGTTATTGCTGTTGTATTTGAAGCTCTAAAAAAGGATGTAAATACATATTGAATATCATTTTCGGGAATTCCAATTCCAAAATCAATCACCTCTATTTCTAGTTCTTTTTCTAAATAGGTTATAAGGAGTAAAGGGTCTGGTTTTCCTTTGGAATATTTAAAGGCATTATTAATTAGATTCGTTAGAATGTGAGTCATTAAGATTTCATCAGTAATAAAAAAATGTTTTTCACCTTTTATTTTAACTTGAATTTTGCGTTTGTGATGTTGATTATTAAAATAAAGATTTAATAAGGAGTTAATGAATGTATTAAAATCTAGAACTTTTATTGTTTTTTGAATTTTTTCCGATTCGTATTTTCCAAAAATTAATATGTTGTTCATTAACTCGATCATTCGATCTACTTCATTTTTTATTCGTAACGTTATTTTTTCTAAGGATTGGTGTGTGTGTTTGTCAAAATGATCTAATTTAAGCTCAATGAGTTCCGCACTGGAATAAATAACCGTCAAAGGGGTTCTAAATTGATGAGACGCCATTGTAATAAACCTAGATTTCATTTCGTTAAGTTCTTTCTCTTTTTCAAATGCTATCTTGATTTCTTCGGTGGCTTTAATTCTATCGCTGACATCTCTGCTGGAAGTTTGCATACCAATGATTATGTTTTCATGATTTAATATTGTTTTTAAAGTGGTTTCCAGCCATATATAGGCATTGTCTTTTTTTCTAAAACGATACGTTACCGTTTTGTTTTTACTGCAATTAAGAAACGCTTTATAATAATTCAACATGTCTGTATGATCGTCAGGATGGATGTAATCAAATATTTTTTTGTTTATTAATTCATCAGGTGTATATCCTATTATTTCTTTTGAAGAATTTGAAATATAGTAATAACTTCCGTCCATTTTTTGTTGACAAATTATATCGGTTGTATTTTCTGCAATGAATCTAAATTTAGCTTCGGACAACTCTAATTGGTTTTCTTTTTCTTTAATCTCACTAATATCAGTATGTGTTCCAATGACTTTTGTCGGCTTTCCTTTTTTATTTTTTTTAAGTATTCCGGAATATTTTATCCATATTATATGTCCGTCTTTATGAATCATTCTTGAAGTTCCTTCATACCGATTTAATTTTTGCGTAACAAAATATTCTAAATCGATTGCAATTTGAATCATGTCCTCTGAGTGAATGCTTTTTTGCCATAATTCTTTATCTTGTATGATTTCTTCTTCAGTATATCCTAACATTCCTTCCCAATTATGAGAGTAGGTTGTTTTCTTAGTTTTAATATTCCATTCCCACATTGCTTGATTTGAACCGGCCATGTAAAAATCAAATCTTTCCAAAGTTTTTTTTAATTTTATATTAATTTTATCTTTGTAAAGCCTGTCTCCAATATTTTTAGTAACTGTGTGTAAGGTTTTAATTTGTTCCTCTTGCCATTTTCTTTCCTCTTTGCATATGGTGTAGCTGATCCAGCCCCAGAATGTAGTTTCCGAAAATATAGGGGTAAATAAATAGGATTTTATTCCTTTTGTTTCCATATATTTTTTAGAAATCACATTTTTATTGTCTCTGACAAGACCATGCAAAGACTTGTTTTTTGATAATATTTCATAAAGTTCTGAAAAATTATCGTAATTATGGTCGTTTTGATTAGGATTGTTAATTTCATTATCTGGTCTTTTATTGACAGAATGAAAGGTTATTATGCCGTTTTTTGTTTTGTTCTTATAAATAGTATAGCTGTCGATTTGTTGTTCTTTGGCAATGTCGCTTAAGTATAAGTCTAAGGCGTCATTTATGGAGTGTTTTTTTAATACAGTATTAGTGACTTTAGAAATGTTTATTAAGAGATTTTTCATCAATCTAGGACGGTTTTATTTATTTGATTTTTTCAATATAATAAATCAATTTTATTAAGACTAATTTATTTCTAATAAAGCATACGCCTTTCTGTTGTATGCGCAAAATTATTTTATCAGATAAAAAAATAATTGTAATTCAATCGGTCTCTTTTGTTAGATTTTTTAGGTGTAATTGCTTCATTTGCGAGGTGTAGTTCTTTAATCATAAATAAAGATATTTTAATTTTAATTTATATGAATACTAGTCCTAATGATTTAAAAAATAATAACAATAATTTAAAATAAAAATAGTTAATTTAGGTGCATGATAAATCAAAAAAGCGGAATAGTATTGATTGAAGATGATGTAGCGCTTGGCAACTCAATCTCGGAGTTATTGAGCCTGAGTGGTTTTAATGTGAACTGGTTCAAAGACGGTATTGATGCACTGTTATACTTAAACAAACACATACCCGATATTATTATTAGTGACTTGATGATGCCTAATATGAATGGAGAAGATTTGTATTTTAATATAAAAAAAAATGGTAAACTAAACGCAGTTCCATTTGTAATAATCACTGCTAATATAGACGATAGCGTTCAGTATAAGCTACTTGAAAACGGAGTCAATGATTTTATAGTAAAGCCTTTTAAGGTTAGAGAGTTAATTTTTAAAGTCAATAATTTACTTGAATTCAAAAATAATATAGAAAAAAAATTCAAACCAGATCCGTTTTCAAAAGTTACTATAAAATTATCTGAAAAAGATTTTCTTACGAGTGTAAATGAACATTTGTTGAATAATTTGAAATTGAATGTTGATATAGATGAATTGTCCAAACAGCTTTTTATTTGTAAATCAACTTTAGATAAAAGAATCAGAAAACTGACAAATAAGAACATCAGCCAATATATGAGAGAGTTTCGATTGGATTACGCCATTAAGCTGATCCATCTTGGAGAAAGAAACATACAGTTCTTGGTTCATGAAACAGGATTTAATTCATTTTCATATTTTACCACTAGTTTTAAGTTATATAGTAATCTGACGCCCAGAGATTATATAAAATCCATCCATAATGACAGTAAATTGCTGGAGAATAACTAAGAAAATAAGGAATAATTAATTGTTGTGTTTTTTTAATTTATTAATAAAGGTCTGGACTTTTTACAAGTAAAAAAAATGAATTTACCGAAGTCATAACTCATTTTAGAAGAGGGTGTTACAATAAAAATTCTAAGATCGTTGTCTTGTCGCTTCACATAAGAAAGCACCACAGGCTACCGAAATGTTTAATGATCTAATGCTTCCAAACCATTGGAAGTTTTGCTTTTTTATCAACAATTTCAAGAAACGAAGGATTTACACCACGATCTTCAGATCCTATAATAATCGCTACGGGTTCATTAAGTAAAATGTCATATATATTGATCTGTTTTCTCAATGGCCACAACGTTCTTTATACCAGTAGCCTGCAACAAAAAAATAGTGTCTTTGATGCGTCCTACGGTACAAATAAGAATATTAAAAACGGCGCCTGCAGATGTTTTACCTTATCATCGTTTATTGGTGCTGAACCTGCTTTTTGAACGATGATTTCATTTACTCCTGTACATTCGGCCGTTCTTTTGATAGCACCAAAATTATGGGCATCCGATATTTACCAAAATTAATAACAAAAGTTTCTTTCCATTCTCTATTACGGATTCAATCAAAGATTCTAAATCAAAAAAGGAAATTGTCGGGATAGTTGCCACCGCACCTTGATGATTGTTAGGAGTCAATCTGTTTAGTTTTTCAACTTGAACATACGAAAAGTTGATGTTTCTGCGCTTCATCACTTTCATTAAGTTTTACATTAGTTTGCTTCTTGCTTCCTTTTGAATATAAACTTTGTCTACTGTTGCACCCGCTTATATAGCTTCAATTATCGCTCTAATCTCAAATATTTTATGTTCTTTTTCTATCATGCAAAAGATATAAAAAAAAACCACCCCAAAAAATGGGGTGGTTTTAATAATTGAATTAAGTGATAACTAGAATTTATCCCAGAAAAGTTTTGTTGTTTGTTTATCACCTCCAATTGCGGCAGATGCAGCAGTATAGTTGGCGTTATTTAAATTTTGTTCATTAATAGGGTAGGTGTATCTCGTTGGAACTGGATCTTCAGATACTGCTGGTAAGTTAAAGCCAGGGAAATCATAACTTCTCCAAGCAGTCCATGCTTCGTAACCTCTGTTATACATAGCTAACCAAAGTTGGGTACCAATTTTTACTCTCCAAGTTCCTTGTGCTGTGGCATAATTTACTTTAGTACTTAATAAATAATTAGCTGCATTTGGAGCTCCCCAATAGTCAAATGATGCAGTAATACCTTTATTGTAAAAATCAGCAGCTGTAGCAGGTGTTCCTGATATAGAGCGCTCCGCTGCGTCCGCTAAGTAAAAGCAAACTTCTGAATAATCTATTAACGATGCTGGATTAGTTGGGTCTATTACTCTTGCGCTTACATGAGTGTAAGATGAAAAAGCATTATTATCACCATAAGGTCCGCCTTCGTAAACACCTGCCCCTTTATTTTGATCGAAGTAAAAAGGTCTTCTAGGGTCATTAAGATCATTCATTTTATCCACTAATGTATTAGCAATAACAAAATCCGATCTTCCTGATTGTACTAAATCAACCCAAACTGGATTAGTATTGGGAGTAGCACTGGAATAAGCTAAAGCAGCATTATCGGCGTTTGATGTGAATACTCCACCACTAACAGCCGATTTAATTGCAGCAGTTGATTGAGCAGTCATTGCCGAAACATCCGCAACTCTTACTCCCATTCTTAATAACAATGAATTACCGAATTTTTTCCATTTAGCTGTATTTCCTCCGTAAATATTATCTGCTGCTCCAAAACCGGTGTTAGATAAGTTTGGAATTGTAGCAGTTAAACGAGTAAGCAAATCGCTGTAAATTGTCGCTGCGTCATCATATTTGGGTAATACGTATTTACCTGCATTCAACGCTTGAGTATATGGAATGTTTCCAAAAGTTTCAACCATTTGCGCCCAAGTATAAATTGCCAAAATCTCAATTTGAGCATTTCTTGTTTTTCTGGTAGCCTCTGATATTGCAGTATCTGCATCATTATTTGTTTTTGCAGTTGCTAAATCCAATAAAACATCTCGGTACATTTCAGACCAGTGGTTTTGTGGGATATTACGAGTATTGAAATCATAATTGGCTTCATCTACGTAAGTTGTCTCAGTCCAATGTTGACCTAACATCCTAAAGATATTTGTATTTACATTGGTGCTGGTCATCTGATCGAACAAACTCTTGGTCGCAGCATTGAATAAAAAATCTGAACTAACCTGAGTAGGGTTCTTTGGATCTCTATTTTTATCTTCATATTGGTCGTCAGATTGACATGATACCATTAAAGTAATAATAGTTAATGTTGTTAATATTATTTTTTTCATAATTTAATTTTTTAAAACTGTAGTTTAAGACTTGCTCCGACTTCTCTTATTGATGGATAAGCTCCCGATTGGTATCCTTGAACATTTCCAGAACTTAGACCAGCTTCAGGATCTGAATATGGAGTATTTTTATCAATAATCCATAGATTTCTTCCAATTAACGATACAACAATATTAGTGAAAGGAGAATTTTTTAATGTTTTAGTACTAAAGTTATAACTTAAACTTGCCTCACGTAACTTCACGTAACCCGCATCATAAACATGAAGTTTATTAGGGGCTCTAGCGTAGCCCCAAGCTGTTGTATATACACTTCCATTAGCTCTAACTGCATTTGGTGTTCCATCAGGAGCCACACCTGGTAAAATAAATCCACCACTATTAGCTCCATAGTTTCCTGGTGTTCCAACAATTGGATCTCTAACAGGGTTACCTAATTCATTATTGGCAGCTGAGAAATCATACATTCCTGTCGCATAACCATACCATGTGTCAAGGGAGAAAACATCTCCACCTTTTTGCATGTCAATTAAGAAGCTTAAATTGAAATTTTTGTATGTGAAACTGTTGTTAAGGCCTGCTTTCCAATCAGCATTGATATCTCCAATAACTATGTTATTTGCACCTGTTCTTTGATACGTACCAATTCTAGATCCGCTTCCTGTCTGGTTAACGATTGGTTGGCCATTATCAGCATAAATAAAATCACTACCTCTGATGGTTCCGTAAGGTTGTCCAGGGGTAGCATTAATAGAAACGCCACCTTGTAATGAAGCTAATTGTAAATTTTCAATACCGTTCAATAATTCAACAACTAAACTCTTATTTTGAGACCAGTTCAAATTTAAATCCCATCTGAAATCATTTGTTTTTAGTGGTGTTCCATTAATCTGGACCTCAAGTCCTTTGTTTTCGATTGTTCCAGCATTTAAAACTGCTGAATTATATCCTGTAGCCGTTGATAATGGAATACTTGTAATTTGATTGATATTTAAGTCATTGTAATAAGACACATCAAATCCAAGACGTCTTTTAAAGAAAGTCATTTCTAAACCAAATTCATAACTTTTTTGTCTCTCTGGTAAAAGGTCCAAATTATTTTGAGCACCAGGATTTGAAGCAATACCAGTTCCGTTAAATGGAGTTCCAATATCGAATGTGTTGAACACACTGTATGGTGTCGTGTCGTTACCTACTTCAGCGTAATTAGCTCTTAATTTACCAAAGGATAACCAGTCTACATTAATATATTTAGAGAAAACTAAACTTCCAGAAACGGAGTAATAGCCGTATCTGTTATCTTGTTTTGGTAAATTTGATGAACGGTCACTTCTGTAACTTCCTTCTAAGTAAGCAAAATTATCATAACCTAAACTAGCTCTTATGTAAGCACCGTCAACCATACTACTTGCTTCATATTCTTGCGGTGCAAGAATTGGACTAACACTGTTTGAAAGTGAATAAAGACGCGATTTGTTTAAACCTCCGTTAGTAGTTGCAAAAATACTGTTTCTAATGTTGTTTCTAACATTATAACCTATGTTGCCTTCTAAATTTAATTTTTCAGTTAAATCTTTATTGAAGTTTAACATTAAATCGTAGTTGTATTCTGATACATTATTATTGTTTCTTGAATATTTAGATACGTCTGCACTTCCAACATTTGTTCTTTCCTCTTGTAATTCACTGTAGGTGTCAAAAGAGAATCTACCCATTATGCTCAACCAATTAGTTAATTTATCATCTAATGCTATATTACCAAAGTATCTTGATCTTGTATCTGTTTGATAATTTTCATAGAATGTCCAATATGGATTATCTGAATAAATGGGTTTTAAATTAGTAGAAGAGTTTGGATTCCAAGTGATGTTCTCTCTTGTAAGTAAATAAGCAGCTTTTTGTTCGTCGAAATCAACGTTCATTTGATTCCATTGTCTAAACTGTTGCATTACGTTTGTAGAAGAATAACCTGTACCATTTCTCCCTTTTCCATCAGTTTTGATAAAATTAAAACTTGCAGAAGCTTTTAATTTTTCAGTTAAATTATGAGTTCCTGAGAAAGAGATTGTATTTCTTTTAATACCACTGTTTGGTAAGTTGCCTTCTTGTAATAAGTTGGTAAAACCTAATCTAAAAGAACTTTTATCATCCCCGCCATCTAATGAAACAGAGTTTACAGCAGTACTTCCAGTACCCCATACAGAATTTGGAGTTGCTTTACCAGCAACCCAAGGAGTCGCTTTTCCGAAAGTTTCAGTTAATTGAGGATAAATAGAATTCCATTGGTAAATTAATAACGATGGGTTAAATGCTGCTCCATAAGAAGCATCTTCAGTAAAAGGAGTTGTTAAATCATCAACACCGTCTCCGTTAACGTCAGCCAATCCAAAATATCCATCAGCGGAGTCATAATAAGGACCATATCCAGCTCCGTATTTATTTTGATATCTAGGCAAAGTTTCTTTGTCTGCTCTCCCTAAAGTTAAACTCGAACTAATAGTGATTCCAATACCGTTTTGACTCTTCCCTTTTTTAGTAGTGATCATTACAACACCATTAGAGGCACGAGAACCATAAAGTGCAGTTGCAGCAGCTCCTTTTAAAACATTAATAGATTCAATATCATCAGGGTTGATATCGGATGCAGCATTACCGTAGTCATATCCACCTCTACCAGCTTGTTGATCCCTTGTGTTTGAGTTGCTGTTATCTATTGGAACACCATCAACTACAAATAATGCTTGATTATTTCCTTGTATTGAGTTATTTCCTCTGATAACTACTTGTGTGGACCCACCTAAGTTTCCTGAAGTTTTAATTTCTAAACCTGCAACTTTACCAGATAGCGAGTTTACAAAGTTTGAACTTTTTACTAGGGCTACAGCGTCACCTTTAACTTCCTGAGTAGCATAACCTAGAGATTTTTTCTCTCTTTTAATCCCTAAAGCTGTTACAACAACACCTTCAAGTTCTAATGCGTCACCTGCTAATTTGACACTTACAATCGACGAACTAGCTGCTACTTCTTTGGTTTTCATCCCAATGTAGCTAAATACCAAGACTTGGCTTGGTGTTGCTCTGATGGAATATTTCCCATCAAAATCAGTTTGTGTTCCAGTATTTGTTCCTTTCACTAATACACTCACGCCTGGTATTGGCAATCCTGCATTATCAGAAACAACACCTGAAACAGATCTTTCTTGCGCAAAAGTAAGCTGCGCCATAAGTACTACAAGTAGTACAAAGAATCCATTGAACTTTAGTTTCATTTTATAAATATTTTGAATTAGTTTAGCAAATCTCTTAATAATTTGTTAATATTCCTAATTATTTATCGTTAAAATTTAACAATAATTTAATATTTTCAATAAATACTATTAATTAGTCAATATTTTTGTTTTTTTTAAACAAAAATCAGGAGATATCTCATGAAAACATAATATTGTTTAAATAGGATGATAATTGTTTGCGGATATCTAGATTTTTTTTACTGCTATGTTTGTCTGTAGTGTAAATGTTCTGTTAAAAAAAGTATGGGCTGGATATTGTGCCTTACTGGATGCAAAGAAATAGAGACGAAAACTGTTTGCCATGTCAAAAAATGTTTTCTAATTCTTTTATTTAAGTTTTGAAGTAAATTAGAAATTAATTTAAGATGCTGTTCGCAATGTTTTTTGATATTTAAATTTTGACTATTTTTAATAGAACAAAAGTCGTGTAATCGGTTTCTAATGTTTTAAAAAGTGACATTATAGCTGATGTGTACAATTGTATTGTTGATTTCTATTGGTTGATTTGTGGTGCTCCCACTGGCAAGTGCTAATTTGAATAATCCATTTTTTGTTAGTAATCCCAATCCCATTCCAATGCCTATTAAGTTTTCTTTTTTGTCTTGTTGGTCTATTGCGGATTTATCTTTGTAAATACTGTAATCTAAAATTGAATGAACGTAAAGATTGGGAGATACAATATAGCGATACTCCGTGAGTAGTGAAGTCATGAGGTAGGCTTGCAGGCTATTTTCAGCAAAACCTCTTACGCTGTTGAATCCCCCAAAACGATATAATTCGTTTGTGACATAATTATTGCTTTGTAGATAATAATTTAGACTATTTACATAGATGGAATTTTTTTTATTCAGGTTAAAGTTGTGTACACCTTGAATGTTTATAAAAAACTGGTTGCTTTTTGTTGTATTTTCGGATAGGGTATAAAGAACTCTGCTTCCTATTCCGGATTGTAGTGTGAGACTTGATTTTATTGAAAAAACAGAATTGGCTGTGTTTAATTTGATATAATTAAAACTTGACGTTAGGAACGAATTATTGAAATCGCTAATTGGATTATTGTTTAAATTTTGGATAGCGCTGGATTCTGTTTTTTGGTATCCTAAATAAAACCGGGTGTTGTAATTAATGAAGTAGCTCAGGTCTATTGCGGTTTTAGTGTTTTGAAAGGTTGTGTCTTGTCGGAATAGCTGAATCTGTGCTTTTAGGCCTATTGGAGTTTTTAGTAAATAGGGCAATTCTACACTTGCTTTAAATGTTTTTTGGTCATTGCCATCGCTTTTCCAATATACTGAAAGTTGTTCGCCGGTACCTAAAATATTTTGGAGTTGTACATCTAAATATCCATTCAATGTGATTTTTTGATTTTCATTGTTAGTAAATCCAATGAAACCGTCAAATGTGTTTGATTTTCTTTTTTGAAGATATACGTATACTTTTGTGGTATCTTTTGTAAATAAAATTTCCGGATATTTTATTTGACTGATGAATCCAAAATTTTCAAAATCAGTGTAAATCTGATCGAGTACTTTTTGGTTAAAAATGCTTGTTTTGTATTTTCTGTTTAGTTGAGCAAAATGTCCGGATGGGAATTTTGTAGTTGAATTTGTGTCTTCATAATTTATGGTTATCGCATTTAAGATTCTTTTTTTGTCAGTTTCTATTTTTAAATTGGCATACAAAACGGCATTTATTCTTTTGATGTTTGTCAGCTTTAGTTTAGCTAATGCAAACCCATTTTGTTCTAGTTCTTGTATTTTTTTACGCAAGTAAAAATCTATTTCTGGGTAAGGTAGTATAATAGTATCTTCTTCTTCTTTTAAAAGTATAGGAAGGTTTGGTTTTTTGTTGCTACCTATATATATATGTATCGCTTTTATTTTTTCTCCTAAATGTATTTTAGCAAGATAACTGGAGTCATTTATTTGGATTGGTGGTCCGGTAATGTTGTCAATGTATCCAATTCTTGAAAGATCTTCGGACAGCCTGTTTAATTCAATTTCAATTGATTTTGTGTTAGTGTGTTTTGGGTTATATTTTAAAGAGTCGATTGTCTTTGTTTCCAATATTGATTTTCCTGTAATGAGTACCCGAAAGCTTTGAGCAGAGCAGTGTAAGCCCAAATTAAAAAGGAGAATATAAATAAGGAAGTGCTTCAAGTGAATTTTGTTTTATTAAATAGAATGTAAATATCTGCTTTTTGCGATTAAAATCGAATGATAAAATAATCTTATTGAAAATTAGTGGATTAACGTTTGTAGAATAAAAAATATTTTCTACATTTGCAACCCCGTAAAAAGCGGGAATTTAATATAATAAGAAATTTTTAGTATTAATTATGCCAACAATTCAACAATTAGTAAGAACAGGAAGAACTCAGATAACTAAGAAGAGTAAATCGGTTGCTTTAGATTCTTGTCCTCAAAGAAGAGGGGTTTGTACGCGTGTTTACACTACAACACCAAAAAAACCAAACTCTGCAATGCGTAAAGTAGCGCGTGTACGTTTGACAAATGGTAATGAAGTAAATGCCTACATCCCTGGTGAAGGACACAATCTACAAGAGCACTCGATAGTATTAGTTAGGGGTGGAAGGGTAAAAGATTTGCCAGGAGTTAGATATCACATCGTTCGTGGTGCCCTTGATACGTCAGGAGTAGCAGGAAGGACGCAAAGAAGATCTAAGTACGGAGCAAAACGCCCAAAAGAAGCAAAAAAGTAATTTAAAAAGTTATTCTTGTAAAGCCGCGATTCGTCGCGACTATATTAGTATGACGTTTTATTAAAAAAAAGACATGAGAAAAAGAGCGGCAAAGAAGAGACCACTTTTACCAGATCCTAGGTTTAATGACCAACTGGTAACACGTTTTGTGAACAACTTAATGTGGGATGGAAAAAAATCGACAGCGTTTAAAGTATTTTATGATGCAATTGACATCATTGAGTCTAAAAAACAAGATGCGGAGAAACCATCATTAGAAATTTGGAAAGATGCCTTAACCAATGTTATGCCTCACGTAGAAGTACGTAGTCGTAGAGTAGGTGGAGCTACATTCCAAATTCCGATGCAAATTCGTCCAGACAGAAAAATTTCTATGGCGATGAAATGGTTAATTCTTTATTCTAGAAGAAGAAACGAAAAATCGATGGCTCAGAGGTTAGCTTCAGAATGTTTAGCTGCGGCTAAAGAAGAAGGAGCTGCTGTTAAGAAAAGAATGGATACTCACAAAATGGCAGAAGCTAATAAAGCATTCTCTCACTTTAGATTTTAATTCTTAAGAAATGGCTAGAGATCTAAAATATACAAGAAACATAGGAATTGCTGCTCACATTGATGCTGGTAAAACAACAACAACAGAGCGTATATTATTCTACACTGGAAAATCACACAAAATTGGTGAAGTGCACGATGGTGCTGCAACAATGGACTGGATGGCACAAGAGCAAGAAAGAGGTATTACAATTACTTCTGCAGCTACAACTTGTGAATGGAATTTTCCAACTGAACAAGGTAAAGTTTTATCTGAAACAGCTCCTTATCACTTCAATATTATCGATACACCGGGACACGTTGACTTTACAGTTGAAGTAAACCGTTCTTTGCGTGTTCTTGATGGTTTGGTTTTCTTATTTAGTGCTGTTGATGGTGTTGAGCCACAATCAGAAACGAACTGGAGATTGGCAGATCAATACAGAGTTCCACGTATTGGATTCGTTAATAAAATGGATAGACAAGGATCTAACTTTTTGATGGTTTGTCAACAAGTAAGAGATATGTTGAAATCAAACGCAGTTGCAATCACTTTGCCTATTGGTGAAGAAAATGATTTCAGAGGTGTTGTGGATTTAGTTAAAAATCAAGCTATAGTATGGCATGAAGAAGGTTTAGGAGCAACGTATGATATTGTGCCTATTCCAGAGGATATGCTTGAAGAAGTGAAGGAGTACAGATCGATTCTTATTGAGGCAGTAGCTGATTATGATGAGACTTTACTTGAAAAATTCATGGAAGATGAAAACTCTATTACAGAGGAAGAAATCAATATTGCATTGAGAGCTGCTGTAATGGATATGGCTATCATTCCTATGATTGCTGGTTCTTCTTTTAAAAATAAAGGAGTTCAATTCATGTTAGATGCAGTATGTAAATATTTGCCATCTCCAATGGATAAAGATGGTATTGAAGGAATTCATCCTGATGATGCTGAATTGTTAGAAGAAGATCAAACTAAAATATTGCGTAAGCCCGATGTTAAAGAGCCATTTGCTGCTTTAGCTTTCAAAATTGCTACTGACCCATTCGTAGGTCGTTTAGCTTTCTTCCGTGCTTACTCAGGACGTTTAGATGCGGGTTCTTACGTTTTGAACACACGTTCAGGAAATAAAGAAAGAATTTCTCGTATTTACCAAATGCATGCAAACAAACAAAACCCAATCGATTATATCGAAGCGGGTGATATTGGAGCGGCAGTTGGATTTAAAGATATCAAAACTGGAGATACGTTGTGTGATGAAAAACACCCAATTATTCTTGAGTCTATGAAATTTCCAGCACCGGTTATTGGTATTGCAATTGAACCTAAAACTAAGGCTGACGTAGATAAAATGGGTATGGCTTTGGCTAAATTAGCTGAAGAGGATCCTACATTTACGGTTAGAACAGATGAAGCTTCTGGGCAAACTATTATCTCAGGTATGGGTGAGCTTCACTTGGACATCTTAGTTGATAGAATGAGACGTGAATTCAAAGTTGAAGTAAACCAAGGTGAGCCTCAAGTTGAATACAAAGAAGCATTTACAAAGTCTGCTCAACACAGAGAAACGTACAAAAAACAATCTGGTGGTCGTGGTAAATTCGGTGATATCGTATTTAGATTAGAGCCAGCTGATGAAGTTGATGGTAAAGCTCCTGTTGGATTGCAGTTCGTTAATGCTGTCAAAGGTGGTAACGTTCCTAAAGAATATATACCATCTGTAGAAAAAGGTTTTAGAGAAGCTATGAAAACTGGTCCTTTAGCAGGATATCAAGTAGATAGTTTGAAAGTAACTTTATTGGATGGGTCTTTCCACCCTGTGGATTCTGATGCACTTTCTTTTGAGCTTGCAGCAAGAATGGGGTATAGAGAGGTAGCTAAAGCAGCTGGTGCTGTTATATTAGAGCCAATCATGAAAATGGAAGTGATTACACCTGAAGAAAACATGGGAGATATCGTAGGTGATATCAACCGTCGTAGAGGTCAGGTAAATGATATGGGTGATAGAGCGGGTGCTAAAACCATTAAAGCCGATGTGCCATTATCAGAAATGTTTGGTTATGTTACTACTTTAAGAACTTTATCTTCAGGTCGTGCAACATCAACAATGGAATTTTCACATTACGCTGAAACTCCTTCGAATATTTCGGAAGCAGTTATCAAAAAAGCAAAAGGAAACGCTTAATCTTTAAGAAAATGAGTCAAAAAATCAGAATAAAACTAAAATCTTACGATCACATGTTAGTAGACAAGTCTGCTGAAAAGATTGTAAAAACAGTTAAAAGTACAGGAGCAGTTGTTACAGGTCCAATACCATTACCAACTCACAAAAAACTTTTCACAGTATTACGTTCTCCACACGTTAACAAAAAAGCAAGAGAGCAATTTGAAGTAATGTCATACAAGAGATTGATTGATATTTATTCCTCTTCATCAAAAACTATTGATGCCTTGATGAAACTGGAATTGCCTAGCGGTGTTGAAGTAGAGATCAAAGTTTAAGTAGCTTACTAGTAAGAAAAGGACGCTGTTTTTAATCGAAAATTATTTTTTTGGTTTGTGTGTAAATAAGTTATACATTTGCACCCACTTAAAAAATAGGATTTGGTTAAAAGCTGCGTTCTATATTTATATTTAATAATTAATAATTAATAATTATGTCTGGGTTAATTGGTAGAAAAATCGGCATGACTAGCATTTTCGACGAAAACGGGAAGAATATTCCTTGTACAGTAATCGAAGCTGGACCATGTGTTGTTACCCAAGTCAGAACCAAAGGTGTTGACGGGTATGAAGCGTTGCAACTTGGTTTCGATGACAAAAACGAGAAACATTCCACAAAAGCGGCTTTAGGTCACTTTGCAAAAGCGGGAACTGTAGCTAAGAAAAAAGTCGTTGAATTCCAAGATTTCGCAACAGAACAAAAATTAGGAGATCTTATTGATGTTTCTATTTTTGCTGAAGGAGAATTTGTAGATGTGCAGGGTGTATCTAAAGGTAAAGGTTTTCAAGGGGTTGTTAAACGTCACGGTTTTGGTGGTGTTGGTCAAGCAACTCACGGTCAACACAACCGTTTAAGAGCGCCGGGTTCTGTAGGAGCGTCTTCTTATCCATCCAGAGTATTCAAAGGAATGCGTATGGCTGGACGTATGGGAGGAGACAATGTAAAAGTTCAAAACCTTAGAGTTTTAAAAGTAGTGGCTGAAAAGAACCTACTTGTTATTAAAGGATGTATTCCTGGATGTAACAACTCTTATGTAATCATTCAGAAGTAATGGAAGCAAAAGTATTAGATTTCAACGGAAAAGATACTGGAAGAAAAGTGCAACTTTCTGATTCAGTATTTGGTATAGAACCAAACAATCACGCAGTATACCTTGATGTTAAGCAATATCTTGCTAATCAAAGACAGGGAACGCACAAAGCTAAAGAAAGAGCTGAAGTAGCGGGAAGTACGCGTAAGATTAAAAAACAAAAAGGAACTGGTACTGCTCGTGCGGGTAGTGCAAAGAATCCATTGTTTAAAGGTGGTGGAACAGTTTTTGGACCAAGACCAAGAAGCTATTCATTTAAATTGAATAAAAGCTTGAAACGTTTGGCTAGAAAATCTGCTTTCTCTATTAAAGCTAAAGAATCGAATATTATCGTTCTTGAAGACTTTAGTTTTGAAACACCAAACACTAAAAATTTCATCAACGTTTTGAAAGCTTTAGAGTTAGAAAATAAAAAATCCCTGTTTGTGTTGGGTGATGTAAATAAAAATGTATATTTGTCGTCACGCAATTTAAAAGGCTCTAGCGTAGTAAGTAGCTTAGAATTAAGTACTTATGCTATATTAAATGCTAATAATTTAGTGCTTTTAGAGAGTTCTTTGGAGATAATTGAAGAAAATTTAAGTAAATAATAGGATATGAGCATCATAATTAAGCCTATAGTAACGGAAAAAGTAACCAAAGAAAGTGAAGTTTTAAACCGCTTCGGATTCGTTGTTGATAAAAAAGCAAACAAAGTGCAAATTAAGAAAGCTGTTGAGGCTGCTTATGGAGTAACTGTTTTAAGTGTCAATACGATGAATGTTAGGCCAGATAGAACTACTAAATACACTAAAAGTGGTTTAATAAGTGGAAAGACGAATGCAACTAAAAAAGCAATTGTTCAAGTACAAAAAGGAGAAACAATTGATTTTTACAACAATATCTAAGATAGAAAAATGTCAGTAAGAAAATTAAAACCTATTACCCCAGGTCAGCGATTTAGAGTTGTGAATGGTTATGACGCCATTACAACTGATAAGCCGGAACGCTCTTTGATAGCGCCGATAAAAAACTCTGGTGGTAGAAATAGTCAAGGAAAGATGACCATGCGTTATACGGGTGGTGGTCACAAGCAGAGATATCGTATCATTGATTTTAAACGTACTAAAGAAGGAATTCCTGCTACGGTAAAATCAATTGAGTATGATCCGAATCGTACTGCATTTATCGCTTTGTTAGCGTATGCTGATGGAGAGAAAACGTATGTTATTGCTCAAAACGGATTGAAAGTTGGTCAGAAATTAGTTTCTGGTCCTGAATCTCAACCCGAAATTGGGAATACATTACCGTTGAGCAGAATTCCTTTAGGAACTGTTATTTCTTGTATCGAATTGAGACCAGGTCAAGGAGCTGTAATAGCTCGTTCTGCTGGAACATTTGCTCAATTAATGGCAAGAGATGGAAAATACGCAACAATCAAAATGCCTTCTGGTGAGACAAGATTGATCTTGTTGACTTGTTCGGCTACAATTGGAGCGGTTTCTAATTCAGACCATCAATTAGTTGTATCAGGAAAAGCTGGTAGAACAAGATGGTTAGGTAGAAGACCTAGAACAAGACCTGTAGCGATGAACCCTGTCGATCACCCAATGGGTGGTGGTGAAGGTCGTTCTTCTGGTGGACATCCACGTTCAAGAAATGGAATACCAGCAAAAGGTTATAGAACTCGTTCTAAGAAAAACCCGAGTAACAAGTATATCGTAGAACGTAGAAAGAAATAATAAGATATGGCACGTTCATTAAAAAAAGGACCTTTCGTTCATTATAAGTTAGACAAGAAAGTTCAAGAAAACATTGCAGGTGGAAACAAAGGAGTTGTTAAGACATGGTCTAGAGCTTCTATGATTACTCCGGACTTTGTTGGGCAAACTATCGCAGTTCATAACGGTCGTCAATTTGTACCAGTTTACGTAACAGAAAACATGGTAGGTCACAAATTAGGAGAATTTTCACCAACTAGATCTTTTAGAGGTCATGCTGGAGCAAAAAATAAAGGTAAAAAATAAGAAGCAATGGGAGTTCGTAAAAGAGAAACAGCAGATGCGAGAAAAGAGGCTAATAAGTCTATTGCTTTCGCAAAATTGAATAACTGCCCCACTTCACCTAGAAAAATGCGCTTAGTAGCGGACTTGGTAAGAGGTCAGAAGGTAGAAAGAGCATTGAACATCTTAAGATTTAGTTCTAAAGAAGCTTCAAGAAAATTAGAAAAATTGGTTTTGTCTGTAATTGCCAACTGGCAAGCAAAAAACCCTGACGCTAATATGGAAGAAGCAGGTTTATTTGTAAAAACGATTACAGTAGATGGTGGAATGATGTTGAAAAGACTTCGTCCAGCTCCACAAGGTCGTGCACACAGAATAAGAAAACGTTCTAATCACGTTACAATCGTGCTTGGATCTATTAATAACACACAAGCAATTTAATAAAGATGGGACAAAAGACAAATCCAATTGGAAATAGACTTGGTATCATCAGAGGATGGGACTCAAACTGGTATGGTGGAAATGATTACGGTGATAAACTTGCCGAAGATTATAAAATCAGAAAGTACATCCATGCTCGTTTATCAAAAGCTAGTGTATCAAAAGTAATCATCGAGAGAACTTTGAAACTTGTAACCGTTACTATCACTACAGCCAGACCGGGTATTATTATCGGGAAAGGTGGGCAAGAGGTAGACAAGTTGAAAGAAGAACTTAAGAAAGTTACTGACAAAGAGGTTCAAATCAACATCTTTGAAATCAAAAGACCTGAGCTTGACGCGTATCTAGTTGCTACCAGCATCTGTCGTCAAATCGAAAGCAGAATTTCTTACAGACGTGCAATCAAAATGGCAATTGCCGCCTCTATGCGTATGAACGCAGAAGGTATCAAAGTTTTGATTTCTGGTCGTTTGAATGGTGCTGAGATGGCTCGTTCAGAAGGTTTCAAAGAAGGTAGAATTCCTCTATCAACTTTCAGAGCTGATATTGATTATGCTTTGGCAGAAGCTCATACTACTTATGGTAGAATGGGGATCAAAGTGTGGATCATGAAAGGTGAAGTTTATGGAAAGAGAGATCTTTCTCCACTTGCCGGAATGGACAAAAAACAATCTGGTGCCGGTGGTAAAGGTGGCGATTCTCCTAGAGGAGACAGAAAGCCTTTTAATAAAGGTGGTAAACCAGACGCTCGTAAACGAAAGTAAATTTTTAAATTAAAGAAAAATGTTACAGCCTAAAAGAACAAAATACCGTAAGGTACAAAAAGGTAAAATGAAAGGGAATTCTCAAAGAGGACATGAACTTTCTAATGGAATGTTTGGTATTAAATCTGTACATGAAGATGGAATGTTCTTAACTTCTCGTCAAATAGAAGCTGCACGTATCGCTGCAACTCGTTTTATGAAAAGAGAAGGGCAGTTATGGATCAAAATATTTCCAGACAAACCAATTACTAAGAAGCCTCTTGAGGTACGTATGGGTAAAGGTAAAGGAGCAGTTGAGTATTGGGCTGCCGTTGTTAAACCCGGAAGGATTATGTTTGAAGTTGGAGGAGTTCCTTTGTCAGTTGCTAAAGAGGCGTTACGTCTTGCAGCTCAAAAGCTTCCAGTAAAAACTAAATTCGTCGTTGCTAGAGATTTCGAAGCATAATCTATATTATATTATGAAACAATCAGAAATAAAAGATCTTTCTGCAGCAGAGTTGCAAGAAAAGCTTAGCCAAACTAAGAAAACATACGCTGATCTAAAAATGGCTCACGCTATTTCACCAATTGAGAACCCACTTCAAATTAGAAGTGTAAGAAGAACAGTTGCAAGATTAGCTACTGAACTTACTAAAAGACAATAACTGTAGTCTGCTGAAAGATGGAAGAAAAAAGAAATTTAAGAAAAGAAAGAGTTGGTGTTGTAACTTCGGACAAAATGGATAAATCTATTGTTGTTGCAGAAGTGCGTAAAGTAAAACACCCATTATACGGTAAGTTCGTGTTGAAAACTAAAAAGTATCACGCACACGACGAAATGAACGACTGTAACATTGGAGATACGGTAAGGATTAGCGAAACGCGTCCTTTAAGTAAAACCAAATGTTGGAGGTTAGTTGAAATCTTAGAAAGAGCTAAATAATTATGGTACAACAAGAATCAAGACTAAAAGTAGCAGATAATACTGGAGCAAAGGAAGTTTTAACTATCCGTGTTTTAGGAGGTACCAAAAGAAGGTATGCCTCTGTTGGTGACAAGATTGTAGTTTCTATCAAAGATACTGCTCCCAACGGAAGCGTTAAAAAAGGAGCTGTTTCAACTGCAGTTGTTGTACGTACCAAAAAAGAAGTAAGAAGAGCCGATGGTTCATACATTAGGTTTGATGACAACGCATGTGTGTTATTGAATGCTGCTGGTGAAATGAGAGGAACTCGTGTTTTTGGTCCGGTAGCAAGAGAACTTCGTGAAAAACAATTCATGAAAATTGTATCATTAGCACCAGAAGTGCTTTAATTCGTTTTAAGATGATAAAGCTAAAAATAAAATCAGGTGATATAGTAAGAGTAATTGCTGGAGACCATAAAGGTGCTGAAGGTAAAGTATTACGTGTTTACCGTGAGAAAAACAAAGCGATTGTTGAAGGTGTTAACATGGTATCGAAACATACGAAACCAAGTGCAAAAAGCCCTCAAGGTGGTATCGTAAAGAAGGAAGCTTCTATACAAATATCTAATATTTCTTTAATTGATCCTAAAACTAAGGAAACAACAAGAGTTGGTATTAGAGTAGAAGGAGATAAGAAAGTAAGATTTTCAAAAAAATCTAATCAAGTACTATAGTAATGGAGTATATACCTAGACTAAAAGAAGAATATAAGAGCAGAGTAATTGCTGCTCTTAAAGAGGAATTCGGATACGTAAACGTAATGCAAGTTCCAAAATTGGAAAAAATCGTTTTAAGTAAAGGAGTTGGTGCAGCTGTATCTGATAAAAAACTAATCGACTACGCGGTTGATGAGTTGACAAAGATTACTGGACAGAAAGCAATATCTACTATTTCAAAGAAAGACGTTGCGTCATTCAAATTGAGAAAAGGGATGCCTATTGGAGCAAAAGTTACTTTGCGTGGAGAAAGAATGTATGAGTTTTTAGATAGACTTATTACTTCAGCTTTACCACGTGTAAGGGATTTCAGTGGTATTAAAGCTACTGGTTTTGATGGAAGAGGAAATTATAACCTTGGAGTTTTGGAGCAAATCATTTTCCCGGAAATTGATATTGATAAAGTTAACAAAATTTCAGGTATGGATATTTCTTTTGTAACTACTGCAAAAACAGACAAGGAAGCAAAATCATTATTGGCTGAACTAGGTTTACCTTTTAAAAAGAATTAAGACATGGCTAAAGAATCAATGAAAGCCCGCGAGGTTAAGAGAGAAAAAACAGTTGCTAAGTATGCTGAGAAAAGAAAAGCTTTGTTAGAAGCTGGAGATTTCGTAGGTTTGCAAAAGTTGCCAAAAAATGCTTCACCAGTTCGTTTGCACAATCGTTGTAAATTAACAGGTAGACCAAGAGGGTATATGCGTCAATTCGGTCTTTCACGTGTTACATTTCGTGAAATGGCAAATAACGGATTGATACCAGGTGTTAAAAAAGCATCTTGGTAAAATTCAATTATGAATTTCAAATTATGAATTACCTTTTAAAAAGTAATTCATAATTTGAAATTTGTGATTATAGAAATTTATAAATTGGTTTCAGGTTCGACAAATACTTTGTCGAAAACCGTTGCCGCAAATCAATACACATGTATACAGATCCTATTGCAGATTATTTGACGAGAGTTAGAAACGCTGTGGCTGCAAACCACAAAGTCGTTGAGATTCCTGCATCTAATCTAAAAAAAGAAATAACTAAGATCTTATTTGATCAAGGTTATATCTTGAGTTACAAATTTGAAGACAACGCTGTTCAGGGTTCAATCAAAATTGCTTTGAAGTATGATAAAGATACTAAAGAGTCCGTAATTAAAGATATCCAAAGAATTAGTAAACCAGGTTTACGTAAATATTCAAGTTCTTCTACCATTCCTAGAATCCTTAATGGATTAGGCATCGCTATTGTATCTACTTCTAAAGGGTTGATGACAGGAAAAAAAGCGAAGCAATTGAATGTAGGTGGTGAAGTAATTTGTTACGTATACTAATTTAAAGACTATAATAAGATGTCAAGAATAGGTAAAAGTCCGGTTGTAATCCCTGCTGGTGTAACTGTTGAAGTTGCAAATGGTATTATTACAGTAAAAGGAAAAAATGGTCAACTAACTCAGGAGTTTTCGGACGTTACTGTTACAGTTGAAGGGGATCTAGTTCAAGTAGAAAGATCTTCTGATCACAAAGACCAAAGAGCAAAACACGGTTTGTATAGATCTTTGATCAATAACATGATTATCGGTGTAACAGATGGTTTTACTAAGTCATTAGAATTGGTAGGAGTTGGTTACAGAGCTTCAAATCAAGGACAAAAATTAGATTTAGCACTTGGTTATTCTCACAATATTGTTTTAGAAATTGCTCCAGAAGTGACTTTAGAAACAATATCTGAAAAAGGTAAAAACCCTATCGTGAAATTAACATCATTTGACAAACAACTTTTAGGGCAAGTAGCTGCGAAAATCAGAGGTTTCCGTAAGCCTGAGCCGTATAAAGGAAAAGGTGTTAAGTTTGTAGGGGAAGTATTAAGAAGAAAAGCAGGTAAATCAGCTTAAAAAATAAGATTATGTCATTAACAAAACCTGAAAGAAGACAACGAATTAGATTCAGAATTAGAAAAACAATTAGTGGTACTGCTACTAATCCAAGACTATCTGTATTTAGAAGTAACAAAGAAATTTACGCGCAACTTATTGATGACGTAAACGGAGTTACTATATTGGCGGCTTCTTCAAGAGAAAAAGAAATAGGTAACGGTACGAACATTGAAGTTGCTACAGCAGTTGGAAAACTAGTTGCTGAAAAAGCTTTAAAAGCTGGGATAGACGTAGTAACTTTCGATAGAGGAGGTTATTTATATCACGGACGTATTAAATCATTAGCGGAAGGCGCAAGAGCGGCTGGACTTAAATTCTAATATAGTATGTCTAATAGTAAATACAAGAATGTAGAGTTAGTAAAACCAAGTGGTCTTGAATTAAAAGATCGTTTGGTAAGTGTAAATCGTGTTACTAAGGTTACAAAGGGTGGTAGAGCTTTTGGTTTTTCTGCTATTGTAGTTGTAGGTGATGAAAACGGAGTGGTTGGACACGGATTAGGAAAATCTAAAGATGTTTCTGAAGCAATTGCGAAAGCAGTAGAAGATGCTAAGAAAAATTTAGTAAAAATTCCTTTGAATGGTCAGTCAGTTCCTCACGAACAAAAAGGTAAATTTGGTGGTGCACGTGTATTCTTAATTCCTGCCTCTCATGGTACAGGAGTTATTGCTGGTGGAGCTGTTCGTTCAGTTCTTGAATCAGTAGGAATTCATGATGTATTATCTAAATCTCAAGGATCTTCAAATCCTCACAACGTGGTAAAAGCAACTTTTGATGCTTTATTACAAATGAGAAGTGCTTATACTGTTGCAAAACAAAGAGGCGTTTCTTTAGAAAAAGTTTTTAAAGGTTAATTCAAGGAAATTATGGCTAAATTATTAGTAAAACAAGTTAGAAGCAAAATCAACTGTCCTCTTACTCAAAAGAGAGGTTTGGAAGCTTTAGGTCTACGTAAAATGGGACAAGTTGTAGAGCATGATTCAAACCCTACAATCCTTGGGATGATAAATAAAGTTAAACACTTAGTTTCTGTTGAAGAAGCTAAATAACAAATACTGTTATGAATTTAAGTAACTTACAACCTGCTGAAGGTGCTACACACAATCAAAATAAAAGGTTAGGTAGAGGAGAAGGTTCTGGAAAAGGTGGTACTTCTGCAAGAGGTCACAAAGGAGCCAAATCTCGTTCTGGTTATTCTAAAAAGATTGGTTTTGAAGGGGGACAAATGCCGCTTCAAAGACGTGTACCTAAGTTTGGTTTTACAAACATCAATCGTAAAGATTACGAAGGTGTAAATCTTGATACACTTCAACTATTAGTTGATAATGGTGTTATTAAAGATACTGTTGATATGACAGTTTATGTTGCTAATCGTTTAGCTACTAAAAATGAAATCGTTAAGATTTTAGGTAGAGGTGAATTGACAGCAAAATTAAAAGTAACCGCTCACAAATTTACTGCTACTGCAAAAGCTGCTATTGAAGCTGCTGGTGGAGAAGCTGTAACAATGTAATTTTTCAATTAATATGAAGAAATTTATTGAGTCAATTAGTAATGTTTGGAAAATCGAAGAACTGAAAAATAGAATCCTAATTACATTGGGTTTGCTTTTAGTGTATCGTTTTGGGGCTCAAGTAACCTTACCAGGTATTGATGCTACACAGTTGGGTAATTTAGCCGGGCAAACTAAAGAAGGAATTGGTTCAATTCTTGATATGTTTACTGGAGGAGCTTTTTCACAGGCTTCTGTTTTTGCCTTAGGAATAATGCCTTACATTTCTGCTTCAATTGTTGTTCAGTTGATGGGAATTGCGGTTCCATACTTGCAAAAACTTCAAAGCGATGGAGAAAGCGGTAGAAAAAAAATTAATCAAATTACACGTTGGTTGACTATTGGTATCACCTTGGTTCAAGGTCCTACTTACATCTACAATTTATATAGAACGTTACCTAGTAATGCATTTTTATTGGGATTCAATTCATTTGAATTCTTGTTTTCGTCAGTAATTATTTTAGTCACAGGTACAATTTTTGCGATGTGGTTAGGAGAAAAAATTACAGATAAGGGAATAGGAAATGGTATATCTTTGTTGATTATGGTGGGTATTTTGGCAAGATTGCCTCAGGCATTCATCCAAGAATTTACCACGAGAGTGACTAATAATAACGGTGGTCCGATGTTGTTAGTTATCGAAATTATCATTTGGTTATTGGTTATTGTTTGTTGTGTATTGTTGGTTATGGCGATTAGGAGAATTCCTGTTCAATATGCCAGACGTACTACTTCAGGGGATTTTGAACAAGACATGTTAGGTGGAAATAGACAGTGGATCCCTTTAAAGCTTAATGCTTCTGGGGTGATGCCAATTATTTTTGCTCAAGCAATTATGTTCATTCCAGCTGCTTTGGCAGGGCTGTCTAAATCAGATGCTTCGCAGTCAATCGTTGGCGCTTTTAGTAATATGTTTGGTTTCTGGTATAATTTAGTTTTTGCAACGTTAATAATTGTATTTACTTTCTTTTATACTGCAATCACAGTTCCTACTAACAAGATGTCTGATGATTTAAAGAGAAGCGGTGGTTTTATACCGGGTATCAGACCAGGAGTTGAAACTTCTGATTATCTTGATAAGGTGATGTCTTTAATAACTTTTCCAGGATCTTTATTTCTTGCTTTGATTGCCGTGTTCCCGGCGATAATTGTAAGTGTTATGGATGTTCAACAATCCTGGGCAATGTTTTTCGGAGGTACTTCATTGATAATTATGGTAGGTGTTGCCATTGACACAATGCAGCAAATCAATTCATATTTGCTAAATAAGCATTATGATGGTTTAATGAAAAGTGGTAAAAATAGAAAAGCAGTAGCTTAACTTTATGGCAAAACAATCAGCAATAGAACAAGACGGATCGATCATTGAAGCATTATCAAATGCAATGTTTCGTGTAGAGTTAGAGAATGGACATATAGTAATCGCACATATATCTGGAAAAATGCGTATGCATTATATCAAATTATTACCTGGTGATAAAGTGAAACTAGAAATGAGCCCTTACGATTTGTCAAAAGCAAGAATTACTTATAGATATTAAAGGATATTCAAAATGAAAGTTAGAGCTTCAGTAAAAAAGAGAAGTCCCGAGTGCAAAATTGTGCGAAGAAAAGGGAGATTGTACGTAATAAACAAAAAGAATCCTAGATTTAAACAAAGACAAGGATAATTATGGCAAGAATAGCAGGGGTAGATATCCCAAAAAATAAGAGAGGTGTTATAGCACTTACCTACATCTTCGGATTAGGAAATAGTAGAGCTATTGAGATTTTAGAAAAAGCTCAAGTAAGCCAAGATAAAAAGGTTCAAGACTGGAATGATGATGAGATCGGAGCGATTCGTGAAGCAGTGTCCACTTTCAAAATTGAAGGAGAATTGCGTTCAGAAGTTTCTTTAAACATCAAACGTCTAATGGATATTGGGTGTTACAGAGGTATTCGTCACAGAACTGGTCTTCCATTAAGAGGACAAAGAACTAAGAATAACTCCAGAACAAGAAAAGGTAAAAGAAAAACTGTTGCCAACAAGAAAAAAGCAACTAAATAATAAGTAATATGGCTAAAGCAACTGCAAAAAAACGTAAAGTTATCGTTGAATCAACGGGAGAAGCTCATATTTCTGCTACCTTCAATAATATCATCATTTCTTTGACAAACAAAAAAGGTGAAGTTATTTCTTGGTCTTCAGCTGGTAAAATGGGTTTTAGAGGTTCTAAAAAAAATACTCCATACGCAGCCCAAATGGCAGCAGAAGATTGTAGTAAAGTAGCTCTTGAAGCAGGACTTAAAAAAGTTAAGGTGTATGTTAAAGGACCAGGAAACGGACGTGAGTCTGCGATCCGTTCTTTGCATAACGGTGGAATTGAAGTGACTGAGATTATCGATGTTACTCCAATGCCTCACAACGGATGTCGTCCTCCAAAAAGACGTAGAGTTTAATAATATTTTTTTAGTATAACCTAGATAGAATACCGATTATCGAAGGATAAGACCTGAATTCATAATCTCTATCTTAAACAATTTAAAATGGCAAGATATACTGGTCCAAGTACAAGAATCGCCCGTAAATTCGGCGAAGCAATTTTCGGAGACGATAAAGCGTTCGAAAAAAGAAATTATCCACCCGGACAACACGGGATGGCTAAAAAAAGAGGGAAAAAATCTGAATTTGCTATCCAGTTAATGGAAAAACAAAAAGCTAAATATTCTTACGGAATTTTAGAAAAACAATTCAGAGGTTTATTCAAAAAAGCATCAGCAACTAAAGGTGTTACTGGTGAAGTTCTTTTACAATTATGTGAAGCACGATTAGATAACGTTGTTTTTAGAATGGGTATTGCCCCTTCAAGAAGAGGAGCTAGACAACTTGTTTCTCATAGACATGTCACTGTTAATGGTGACGTTGTAAATATAGCTTCTTACCACCTTAAACCTGGTGATAAAGTTGCAGTTCGTGAAAAATCTAAATCTTTAGAAGCAATCGAACGTTCTTTGTCTAATTCAAGTCATGTTTATGAATGGATTACTTGGAATAATGATATCAAAGAAGGTACTTTCGTTTCTGTACCAGCTAGACTTCAAATCCCAGAAAACATTAAAGAACAATTAATCGTAGAGTTGTACAACAAATAATAATTGACTTAGTCGAAATTTATGGCAATATTTAATTTTCAGAAGCCCGATAAAGTTATCATGATCGATTCAACCGATTTTGAAGGTAAATTTGAATTTAGACCTTTAGAACCGGGTTACGGATTGACCGTTGGTAATGCACTTAGAAGAGTTTTGCTTTCAGCATTAGAAGGTTATGCTATTACATCTGTTCGTATTGAAGGTGTAGATCATGAGTTTTCTACTATTTCAGGAGTTGTTGAGGACGTTACCGAAATTATCCTTAATCTTAAACAAGTACGTTTCAAACGACAAATTGAAGATATTGATAATGAATCAGTTACTATTTCTGTTTCCGGTAAAGATCAATTAACAGCTGGTGATTTTCAAAAATTTATTTCAGGTTTCCAAGTTTTGAATCCAGAACTAGTTATCTGTAATTTAGATCCTAAAATTAAACTTAATTTCGATTTAACGATCGAAAAAGGTAGAGGATATGTTCCTGCTGAAGAGAACAAAAAACAGAATGCTGCAATTGGAACTATTTTTACAGATTCAATTTTTACTCCGGTAAAAAATGTAAAGTATGCAATTGAAAACTTCCGTGTAGAGCAAAAAACAGATTATGAAAAATTAGTTTTTGAAATTAAAACTGATGGTTCTATCAATCCAAAAGATGCCCTTACTGAAGCTGCTAAAGTTTTGATTCACCATTTCATGTTGTTCTCTGACGAAAGAATTACACTCGAGGCTGACGAAATTGCACAAACAGAATCGTATGATGAAGAATCATTACACATGAGACAATTGCTTAAAACTAAGCTTGTTGATATGGATCTTTCTGTAAGAGCATTAAATTGTTTGAAAGCGGCTGAAGTTGATACACTTGGTGATTTAGTATCGTTCAACAAAAATGACCTAATGAAATTCCGTAATTTTGGTAAAAAATCTTTAACTGAACTTGATGAACTTGTTGCAGTTAAAAATTTGAACTTTGGTATGGATTTAGCAAAATACAAACTAGATAAAGAATAAATTACTTCATATTTTGATCTCCAAAATGGATAGCATCAAGATGAAAGTATAAAAAAACACGTCATGAGACACGGAAAAAAATTCAATCACTTAAGCAGACAGACTGCACATAGAAAATCTATGTTAGCTAATATGGCTTGTTCTCTTATAGAGCACAAACGTATTAACACTACTGTTGCTAAAGCAAAAGCGCTTAAACAATTCGTTGAGCCTTTAATAACAAAATCAAAACAAGATACGACTCACAATCGTCGTATCGTTTTTGCTTACCTACGTAGCAAATATGCGGTAACTGACTTGTTCAGAGACGTAGCTGCTAAAGTAGGAGACCGTCCAGGTGGATACACACGTATCATTAAAGTTGGGAATCGTTTAGGAGATAATGCTGATATGGCAATGATCGAGTTAGTAGATTTCAATGAACTTTACAATGGTGGTAAAAAAGAAGTTAAAAAAGCAAAAAGCCGTCGTGGTGGGAAAGCTAAAAAAGCAGATGAGGCTACTGAAGCTCCAGCTGCTGAAAGTGAACCAACTGCAGAGACAGCTGCTGAGTAATTATGAAAATAATCATTCAATAAAAATTAAGGATAAGCTATTTATAGTTTATCCTTTTTTTTTGATTTTTTCGGAACAAAAAACGTATTATTTAATAGTGAATTGTCTTGCTGTTCACTGTATCTTTTGCTTTTAAAAAAAAATCAAAAAGATGCCTCCAGACGCTCCAAGGTCATCAGGGCTCTAGGGTAGAATTTTTATTATACAATAAATTTCAAAAACTTGCATCCATTGCTTTAAACAATTAAATTTGCACAATATTTAACTATATATGAAACCCGCTTTGCGAGTTCCATGAGACTATTAAAAATAACATTAGATAGCAACGAATGAAATATACAACAAGACAAAGTGCCATTCTTTTATTGAGTGACGGAACAATATTCCATGGTAAATCTATTGGAATCAGCGGAACTACCTTTGGGGAAGTTTGTTTTAACACCGGAATGACAGGTTATCAGGAAATATTCACTGACCCTTCTTATTTTGGACAATTAATGGTTGCCACGAACGCTCATATTGGAAATTATGGAGTAAACGATTCAGAAATAGAATCAGGTAGTGTCAAAATTGCCGGGTTGGTTTGTAAAAATTTTAGCTTTAATTATTCTCGTTCCGATGCTTCAGGGAGCCTAGAAGATTATTTTATTAAACAAAACTTGATCTGTATATCTGATGTAGATACGCGTGCCCTGGTTAGTTATATTCGGGAGAACGGTGCTATGAATGCTGTAATTTGTACAGATGATACCTCAGTAGAAGAACTAAAAATTGCTTTATCAAAAGTCCCTGATATGAAGGGTTTAGAATTAGCATCTAAAGTTTCTACTACGGAACCTTATTTTTTTGGTGAGGAGAAGGCAACGTATAAAATCGCAGCACTTGATTTAGGAATAAAAATGAATATCCTTCGTAATCTGGCTAAAAGAGATTGTTATATCAAAGTATTTCCTTTTGATTCTTCGTATCAGGATTTAGCTGCATTTAATCCAGATGGATACTTCTTATCTAATGGTCCCGGGGATCCTGAGCCTCTTTCGGGTGCGATTCAAGTGGCTAAAGAAATTCTTGACAATGATAAACCTTTATTTGGAATCTGTCTTGGACACCAAATAATTGGTCTTGCTAATGGAATTTCTACTTATAAAATGTTTAATGGGCACAGAGGAATAAATCATCCTGTAAAAAATATCATCACTGGAAAAGGGGAAATAACTTCTCAAAATCATGGTTTTGCGGTTAATAAAGAGGAATTGGACAATCATCCAAATCTTGAAATTACGCATCTTCATCTTAATGATGGAACTGTTGCAGGGATGCGCATGAAAAACAAAAATTGTTTTTCTGTTCAATACCACCCTGAAGCAAGTCCTGGGCCCCATGATTCGTCGTATTTATTTGATCAGTTTATTGAAAATATTAAAGGATAAAGACAGTTATTTAATTGTCAAAATTTTAAAACAGAAGGGTTTGACTTTAATCATAAAGTCAGGCCTTTTTTTATGCGAAAAATAATTTTTATACTACTATCTATGATATTTTAGTCCTATTTTGCGCTGTCTCGATGCAATACGCATCTTGACTGTAAATTTTAAAGAAAAAAAGCACTTTCAAAAGTGAATATAATTTCACGAATATATAATGAAAAAAGTAAAATTAATTTGATACTGCAAAATAAAATTTTAATAAAGTAGAAAAGTGTTATTTCTAAAATAATTATAACGTTTTCGTTAATAACATTCATTATTTTCATAATGTCATTACAAAAGATAGAATATATTTGTATTACTAAATAAAAATTAGAAAATATGAGTATAATTATCAAAATTCACGCAAGACAAATTTTTGATTCAAGAGGAAATCCTACAATTGAAGTAGATGTAATTACAGACAATGGTGTTTTAGGAAGAGCAGCAGTTCCATCTGGAGCTTCTACCGGTAAACATGAAGCAGTGGAGTTACGTGACGGAGGAAAAGCTTTTCTTGGTAAAGGAGTTTTGAATGCGGTGAAAAATGTGAATACACTTATTTCGGAAGAACTTCTTGGAGTTTCCGTTTTTGAACAAAATGTTATTGATCAAATGATGATTGATTTAGATGGCACGCCTAATAAATCAAACTTGGGAGCAAATGCAATTTTGGGTGTGTCTTTGGCTGTTGCCAAAGCGGCAGCAAATGAATTAGGATTGCCTTTGTATCGATATGTAGGCGGCGTTTCTGCGAATACATTGCCCGTTCCTATGATGAATATCATCAATGGAGGTTCACATTCTGATGCGCCAATTTCGTTTCAGGAATTCATGATCATACCAGTTAAAGCAACTTCTTTTACGCATGCAATGCAAATGGGGACTGAGATTTTTCATAGCCTTAAAAAAGTATTACATGATAGAGGTTTAAGTACCGCTGTAGGTGATGAAGGTGGTTTTGCACCAAACCTTGCCGGTGGTACAGAGGATGCATTGGACACGATCAAAAAAGCAGTTGAGGCTGCTGGTTATACTTTTGGAGACGAAATCATGGTGGCTTTAGACTGTGCGGCTTCTGAATTTTTTGTAAACGGAAAATACGATTATACGAAATTTGAAGGCGAAACGGGTAAAATTAGAACTTCAGAGGAGCAAGCTGATTATTTAGCTGAATTAGCAGCTAATTACCCTATTATCTCTATCGAAGACGGAATGGATGAAAATGACTGGGATGGTTGGAAATACCTGACGGATAAAATTGGTAATAAAGTACAATTAGTAGGGGATGATTTATTTGTTACTAATGTGGAACGATTGTCAACAGGAATCGAAAAAGGAATTGCAAATTCAATTTTGGTTAAAGTAAACCAAATAGGTACTTTGACTGAAACTATTGCAGCGGTCAATATGGCTAAAAACGCAGGCTTTACCTCGGTAATGTCACACCGTTCCGGAGAGACGGAGGATAATACTATTGCAGATCTAGCAGTAGCATTAAATTGTGGACAAATCAAGACCGGTTCTGCTTCTCGTTCAGACCGTATGGCTAAATACAATCAATTATTGCGAATTGAAGAAGAATTAGGCGATACCGCTTATTTTCCGGGAAAAAACGCTTTTAAAATAAAATAAGTTCTAATACTATCTTTTTTAGCCATTCACTTCGTGTGAATGGCTTTTTTTTGGTAATATTTAACATTTTCATTGTATTATTCTCTTTTTAATTAGTGTTTAATTCCCTAGATTTGATAAATTATTATTTTAAAAGTTTATTTTCAAATATATTATGTCAAAAACAGCAACATTAGAAATCGACGGAAAAAAAATTGAACTGCCTATAGTAGTAGGTAGCGAAAATGAAGTTGCCATCGATATTAACAAATTACGTGATTTATCCGGTATAATTACTCTTGATCCGGGCTATAAAAATTCAGGTTCTTGTAAGAGTGATATTACTTTTCTGGACGGAGAATTAGGAATTCTTCGCTACAGAGGATACGCTATTGAAGATTTGGCAGAAAAAGCTGATTTTCTTGAAGTGTCTTATCTTTTAATTTTTGGAGAATTGCCTACTACTAAACAGTTGGCGCAATTTGAAACGGATATCAGAAAATACACGCTGGTCAATGAAGAAATGAAAAACATCATTGATGGTTTTCCAAAAACAGCCCATCCAATGGGTGTTTTAGCTGCTTTGACGAGTGCATTGACTGCGTTCAACCCTAAATCGGTTAATGTAGAGAATGAAAAAGAAATGTATGAAGCAGTTTGTAAAACCATGGGGAAATTCCTGGTTATTGCCACTTGGACCTACAGAAAAAGTATGGGTTATCCTTTGAATTATTATGATAACACTAAAGGGTATGTGGAGAATTTCATGCATTTGATGTTTGAATTGCCTACAGAGCCGTATACGCCAAACCCTGTGGTAGTAGATGCATTAGACAAGTTGTTTATACTTCATGGCGATCATGAGCAAAACTGTTCCACTTCTACCGTTAGAATGGTGGGTTCCTCACATGCGGGATTGTTTGCATCAATATCTGCCGGAGTTTCAGCTCTTTGGGGTCCTTTGCACGGAGGTGCCAATCAGGCAGTTCTTGAAATGCTGGAAGAAATCCATAGAAATGGCGGTGATGCAGATAAATATATGGCTAAAGCCAAAGATAAAAATGATCCTTTTAGATTGATGGGTTTTGGACATAGAGTCTATAAAAACTTTGATCCAAGAGCAAAAATCATCAAAAAAGCAGCAAATGAAGTTTTAGCAACTTTAGGAGTTGAAGACCCAATTCTTGCTATTGCTAAAAAGTTAGAAGCAGCGGCTTTGGAAGATGAGTATTTCAAATCAAGAAATTTATATCCTAATGTAGACTTCTACTCTGGAATTATTTACAGAGCGCTAGGAATTCCTACCGATATGTTTACGGTTATGTTTGCCATAGGGCGTTTGCCGGGTTGGATTGCACAATGGAAAGAAATGCGAGAAAATAAAGAGCCTATCGGAAGACCAAGACAAATTTACACAGGACATCCTTTGCGAGAATTCAAGACCTCTGATAAAAGATAAAAGATAAAAAGCTTCACAAATTTGTGAAGCTTTTTTTATATTTGCTAAAAGTTAAAGATACATGTTAGAATTAAATGTAAATAATGAAACTTCAAGACTAAGGGCAGTTGTTTTGGGTTCTGCAGTACATAACGGGCCAACGCCAAAACGAGAAGAGGCCTATGATCCAAAATCGTTAGAGCATATATTGGCAGGGACTTATCCGATCGAGATAGATATGGTTCGAGAAATGGAAGCCTTCAATCGGGTTTTTGAAAAATATGATGTAACGGTGTTTCGTCCTGAAATGATTGAAAATTACAATCAAATATTTACCAGAGATATTGGCTTTGTAATTGGAGATGTTTTTGTAAAATCGAATATATTGCCGGATCGCGAGCGGGAATTAGACGCGATTCAGTACGTAATAGACCAAATTGATCCTCAAAAAGTAGTGCGCCCCCCAGAAGAAGTACACATAGAAGGAGGGGATGTGATGTTGTGGAATGACTATATCTTCGTTGGTACATATAAAGGAAGTGATTACCAGGATTATATTACAGCACGGACGAATCTTCAGGGTGTGCAGTACATCAAAGACCTGTTTCCTACTAAAATTGTAAAGGGATTTGACCTAGTAAAGTCTAAAATTGAAGCAAGGGATAATGCCTTGCATTTAGACTGTTGTTTTCAGCCTGTTGGAATTAATAAAGGGATTATATACAAAAATGGATTTCGAGAAGAAGCCGATTATTTATTCTTGGTTAATCTTTTTGGGAAAGAAAATTTATTTCACGTCACTAGAGACGAAATGTATCACATGAATTCTAATATTTTTTCTATCGATACCACTGTTGTGGTTTCCGAAAGAAATTTCACCCGACTGAACAATTGGTTGCGAGCAAACGGTTTTCTGGTAGAAGAAATTCCTTATGCCGAAATTGCAAAACAAGAAGGGCTATTGCGCTGTTCGACCTTGCCTTTGATTCGAGATTAATTCAATTTTAAAAACGTATTGTGGTAGAGACGCACGATAGAGACGCACTGCAGTGCGTCTCTACCACAAAAATAAAACACAAAAACCCATGAAACAAACAACAAATTCGATATTGATGATTCGCCCAGTAGCGTTTAGAATGAACGAACAAACGGCAGTAAATAATTATTACCAAAAAGTAGTAGACGGTCTTTTGCCTGCAACGGTAAACGCTAAAGCACAACAAGAATTTGATGCTTTTGTAGAAAAACTAACAGCAGTCGGGGTTGATGTTACGGTTGTTGATGATACCCTGAATCCAGATACACCAGATAGTGTTTTTCCAAACAACTGGATTTCTTTTCACGAGAATGGAGATGTGGCTTTATATCCTATGTTTGCTGAAAATCGCCGTCACGAGCGCCGCGAAGATATTTTAGATGTTCTGGAAGACAAAGGGTTTGTGATTCATAATATTGTTGATTATACATCGGCAGAGGAAGATGGATTCTATTTGGAAGGAACAGGAAGTTTGCTTTTGGATAGAACTAATGCTAAAGCATATTGCGCTTTGTCACCAAGGGCTGATGAAGAGTTGTTTATCGAATTCTGTGAGGATTTTGACTATGCTCCAGTTATTTTTGAAGCATTTCAAACCGTCGGTTCGGAACGAAAATTGATCTACCATACCAATGTGATGATGTGTCTGGGGGACACTTTTGCTGTGATTTGTTCGGAGTGTATTGATGATAAAAAAGAACGTAAAATGGTCCTGGATAGCCTAAAAGAAAACGGGAAAGAAATCATTTTAATTACGGAAGCCCAAATGAATACTTTTGCAGGAAACATGCTTGAAATTCGTGGGGCAAAGGACAAACGATATTTAGTGATGAGTGCTGCTGCACATCAGAGTTTAACTTCAAAACAAATAGAACAACTGGAACGACATGCTGAAATTTTGAGTTCGAGCCTGGATACTATTGAAGCATGTGGGGGTGGCAGTGCCAGATGTATGATGGCTGAGATCTTTTTGCCAAGAAAATAATTGTACAATTCAGGCAAATACACTGCGTTTTGCCTGAATTTAATCTTAGATCAAATTGCCTTTAATAATATTGATAATCGCACTTACAATATATTGGATTCCTATAGCAATTACAATAAAACCAATGATTCTGGAGATCGCTACAATTCCGGATTCTCCAAGTATTTTTGCTAAATAATGAGCACTTTTCAAGATGATGAAAATAGCAACTGCGATAGCAAGAATGGCAAAGGATGAAATGATAATTTCGCTAGTTGTATTGTGTTCCTGATAAAAAGCAATCAGCAGCGAAATAGATCCAGGTCCGGCTAGCATAGGGATAGCTAGTGGAGTCAGAGCGATGTCATTTCTTTTTTGAGCATCGTTTTCTGCTTTTTTGGTGATACCCCTCTTTTTGTTAAATTGTCCCGAGAGCAATGAAAATCCCGAGTTTACTATGATAAGTCCTCCGGCAATTCGAAGCGCATCGATGCTAATGCCAAAAAAAATCAGCATATATTGCCCAATAAAAAAAGAGACAATTAAGATGATAAACACATTTATCGCTGTCCACAATGAAATCCTGGAACGTTCTTTTTTTGTGTCATGTTGTGTAAGTCCTACAAAAATAGGAACAGTACCAATAGGGTTCAACACGGAGAAAAGTGCGACAAACAGATAAATAAAAAGATCCATATTTTATATTTAAGGGTGTAAAAATACTCTTTTTTTACTTTTTAATGTTAGGGAAATGTTTTTATTGCAGTGATAACTAAACTTGAAAATTCCTAAACGGACAAACCTTTTTGATTACTTTTGCTGCATATACTTATAGAAAATGACAAAGAATAAAAAAACACTAGTTCTGGGAGCAACTACTAAACCAGAGAAATACGCCTTCAAAGCGATCACTATGTTGGTAGACAAAGGACATTCGGTGCTTGCTTTAGGACAAAATGCTGGTGAAGTGGCCGGTGTGAAAATCCAGACCAAAGCCATTCCCATAAAAAATATAGATACCGTTACCCTTTATTTGAACCCTGCACGTCAGCGCGATTATTACAATTATATCGTCGAGGCTAAACCTAAACGTGTTATTTTTAATCCGGGAACTGAAAATCCAGAATTGTACCAATTGCTGAAGCTGAATGATATCAAAGTAGAAATAGCCTGTACCTTAGTATTATTGACTACTAACCAGTATTAATATTTTTTTTGGAGCTACCTCCAGCTGTTCGCTATATCTTTTCTTGTCCCGTTTTTAAAACGGGACAAGAAAAGGATGCCGCTGCCATCTGGGCTAAAACTAAAATCGTGTTTCTGAAGCCGCTTTTTTGCTAATCAACCACAATCCAAGAAAAGTAATAAGCCCGTTTACAATGATCAGCTCATTGTCAAAGACGTATCCAAAAAACAATGTTTTTGAATGTTCGCTGATAAGGTATGTGAGTGCAGGAGACAACAAACAAATTATCGGGACCAGTTTGTCTTTGACCGTTTTTGACTGTGCAAACAGCCCGAAACAATACAATCCTAAAAGTGGTCCATACGTGTAGGAGGCCACCCTGAAAATCATTCCTACTACGGAACTGTCATTTATGGAATTAAAGAAAATAATGACCAGAAACATCAAAAAGGAAAACGCAACATGAACCAGATGTCTGTCTCGGACTACATTAGGTTTGTTCAGATTCTCCGCTTTGTCCATTCCTAAAAAATCCACACAAAACGAAGTCGTAAGCGCTGTTAATGCAGAGTCAGTCGTAGCAAAAGTTGCGGCCGTCAATCCCAATAAGAATATAACTGAAGGTATCAGAGCCAGGTGATTAAAAGCAATTTCCGGGAAAAGCAAATCGGTTCTGGGCTTTCCGGTGTTTAAATCGGTGGGGATTTCAACCCCGTTTTTAGCGGCATAAACATACAGTAGCGCACCTACGCTCAGGAAAAATATATTGATAAGTACAAATATTCCGGTAAATGTGAACATGTTTTTTTGAGCTTCACCAATGGTGGCACAACTCAGGTTTTTTTGCATTAAATCCTGATCCAGACCTACCATGGCAATGGTTACAAAAATCCCTCCCAGAATTTGTTTGATAAAATGGAACTTACTCGACACGAAATCCTCAAAGAAAAATACTTTCGAATAGTTACTGTTTTTTACGGTTTCAAAAGCTTCAAAAGCATTTAAATTCAAGCTTCTGCAAATAAAGAAAAGAGTCATAAAAACAGAGGTCACTAAGAAAAAAGTTTGTAAGGTATCCGTAATGATAATGGTTTTGAGTCCGCCACGATAGGTATATGCAAAAATTAAAGCCAGCGAAATCAGCACGGTAAAGGCAAAGGGAATGTTGTAAAAGTCAAAAACATAGCGCTGTAAAACGATCACCACAAGATACAATCGAAACGCAGAGCCTATTGTTCGGCTGATCAGGAAAATTGTTGCGGCAGTTTTATAGGAATACAACCCCAATCGCTGCTCGATATAGCCGTAAATCGAAGTCAGATTCATCCGGTAGTACAGAGGCAACAGCACTTTTGCAATAACTATAAAGCCAATGGCATTTCCCAGAACAAACTGAAAATACTTGAATTGTTCTCCGTTTGGCGCACCCACTTCTCCCGGCACCGAAATAAAAGTTACCCCGGAAAGCGCAGTCCCAATCATCCCGAAAGCCACTAAATACCATTTTGAGTTTTTATTGGCTTTGAAAAAAGCCTCATTGCCACTGTCTTTTCTACTTACAAAATGGGAAATCAAAAATAAAATCCCGAAGTAGATTACAATTAACGATAGAATGGTGAATGGTGTCATTTTTTTGAGTTTACAGGCAGCAAAATACGATTTTTTGTTTAATGAGTCATTTCTGGATCCGGATTCCCTTTGGCCTTGAACTTCTATCCTTATTACATCACGAATAGCTACTGCTTAATTGGTTTGTATGCAACATTATAGCCGATTTTATTTTAATACCGCCTACTAAAAGTATTGCTTTACCTCCTAAGTACTTCCGTTGAAAAAGGATTCTTTTTTATATAATGGCTTCTCGACACAATTTTGAATAGTAACACTTTCGCATTACTATTCAAAAGTACTCGAAATTAGGGCAGAAACAGCGCAGTCTTATTGACATTACACCCAATAGTAGAAAAAACGGCGGACTGCAGGCGAATAACTAAAGTATACAATCGATTCAAGAAATAACCGATTAAACAAATAAACAAATTGCTACATTTGCAGTTATGGAATTTTCTTCAAAATTAATAGAACGGGCAGTCAATGAAATGTCTCAGTTGCCAGGAATTGGTAAGCGAACTGCACTGCGACTGGTGTTGCATTTATTAAAACAGCCCAAAGAGCAAACAGGATTTCTAGCGCAAGCCTTGGTGGCAATGCGGGAGGATATAAAGTATTGTGCGAGTTGCCATAATATATCGGACAGTGCGTTGTGTGAAATTTGTGCCAACAAAAACAGAAATCATCAAATTGTTTGTATTGTGGAGGATATCCGTGATGTTATGGCGATCGAGAATACAGGACAATTCAGAGGAATTTATCATGTTTTGGGCGGTAAAATTTCACCTATTGACGGCGTGGGCCCCAGTCAGTTGAACATCAATACTGTAGTTGAAAAAGTAAAATCCGGTAGTGTCAATGAGATTATATTTGCGTTAAGCTCCACAATGGAGGGAGATACTACCAATTTTTATATTTACAAACAAATTGGGGATTGCGGGATTATTATATCAACAATCGCCAGAGGAATTTCAGTAGGTGATGAGCTGGAATATGCGGATGAAGTTACCCTGGGCAGGAGTATTTTGCAAAGAGTTCCTTTTGAAAAGACTTTTAAAAATAATTAATTTGTTTAATGAATAATGTTGCTTTTTAAATCGTAAATGAAAAGTTATATTTGTCGCTTAAAAATATTGTAAATGAGCAAGTCGGTACTCTGTTTGTTGTTAGTTATAAGTGTGTTGCTTTTTTCCTGCATCCCTACTAAAGATTTAATTTATCTTCAGAAAAAGGATACCTCAGCACAAGAATCTACTATTGCTGTGGTAGGATCTAAGCCTTATCGGTTGCAAACAAATGATGTGTTGAGTATTACTATAAAAGCGATAGATCCTAAATTAGTTGCTATTTTTAGTCCTACAAGCGAAGTCGGTTCGGTAGGAAAATCAGAATCCGCATTGTATTTTGATGGATTTACAGTAGACGATCATGGAAACATAAGGGTTCCGGTCTTAGGAGAATTAAATGTTATTGGTTACACGCTGGATGAAATCAGAGTGAGAATCGAAAAGCAATTGTTAGCGGAGTATTTTAATGCCGAAGCTAATATTTTTGTAACCGTAAAATTATCGGGGTTTAGATATACGATCAACGGGGAAATTGGCAGTACGGGAACAAAAACATTATTTCAAGAGCAGGTAAATATAATGGAAGCCATAGCAAATGCCGGAGATATCTCTATAACAGGAGACCGAAAAGCAGTTACCATCATGCGAAAAACACCAACAGGAGTTCAAATGCATGATCTGGACTTGACGGACATCAATGTGATGCAATCGCCTTATTATTACTTACAACCTAATGATTATGTTTATATCAAACCGCTCAAGCAAAAAACCTGGGGAACCGGGAAAACAGGAATTGAATCCTTAGGAACTATTATTACGTTGCTGTCTTTGGCCACAACGACCTTTCTACTATTAAGAAATTAAAACAGCATTCAGAAAATGTTAGATATAAAAGATTTTTCGATTTTTGAAAATCAAGTCAGTTTTGATTTTAAGGGATTTTTAATGAAAATCGGAAGTTATTGGAAGTGGTTTTTACTGAGTTTAATAATCACTTTTACTATTGCCTATCAGGTCAACATCCGTAAAGAAAAAATATATGGCATGGAGACCCTCATTGCCATAAAGGAGGAAAGTAACCCTCTTTTTACTTCTAATACCAGTTTGGTTTTTAATTGGGGCGGTACCTCTGATCAGGTTCAATCCATCTCTACAACACTGCAATCCAGATCACACAATGAGTTAGTGGTAGATAAACTGCAGTATTATATTGATTACTTAGTTCAGGGCGAATACAATATGGTAGATGCCTACGGAGCAGTTCCATTCTATGTAAATATTGATAAATCGAAAGGGCAGTTAGCAGGAAATTTAATTGGAATTACGTTTCTAAGCGAAAATGAATATGAAATCAGAATTTCATTTGGGAATCAAAACGTCTCGGTCGTCACGTACTCCAATAATTCCTATGGCAATACAGCAGTCGAAATTGGTGATTTTGTAAAAAGATACAAAGTAGGAGAGTCTGTTTCATTACCCTTTTTGAATTGGAAATTACAAATAAAAGACAATCCCGGTTTTTACAAAGGAAATGAATATTTTGTGCGTTTTAATGATTTTGACGGAACAGTAGCCGGATATAAAGGGATCAGTTTGCGCTCAGATGATAAAGGCGGTTCTATAATTACCCTGGGAATGCAGGGTACTAATAAAGCCAGAATGGTCGAATATTTGAATTCGACTGTTGAAATGCTGATCAAAAGACAGTTAGATAGTAAAAACCAGTTTGCTATCAATACGATTGCTTTTATAGACAGTACACTGATTGCCATGGAATCCCAACTCAAAGAAACCGAGAATGAGCTAAAAATATTTAGGAAAGATAAAAATATTTATGATATTGAAGCGGGTGGTACTAAATTCTCGGATAAGATTCTGGAATTTGATGTAGCCAAAGATGAAGTGACCCGTAAACTGTCCTATTATAATTCGTTAAAGACTTATTTGAAAAACAGCACCAACTATGCAAAACTTCCAGCGCCATCTGTAGCGGGAATAGAAGATCCTAATATTGTAGTTAATGTTTCAAAATTGATCGCCTTGTCTACCCAAAGATCCGAAATGGCCTATGCCGTAAAAAGCGAGAAGATATTTAAGGATTTTGACAATCAAATGGAGGCGGTCAAAAATGTACTGTTAGAAAATATAGCTACTGCAAAAGCTTCGCTGCAATATGATTTAGCGATGGTGAGCAGTAAAATTAATGAAACCGAAAGTACCATAAAACAACTCCCGGAAGACCAGCAAGAGCTCGTTAAAATCAAAAGAAAATATGATTTGAGTGATAATATTTACAGCACCTTTCTTCAAAAAAGAAGTGAAGCGGATATTGTCAAAGCAGCGAATCTATCGGATGTTCAGTTTATAGATCCCGCAAAGGATATTGGCGGCGGATTAATAGGCCCTAAAACATCCGTCAATTATATATTGGCCTTATTTCTGGGAATACTTGTTCCGTTGATTTTTGTATTTGGCATTTTTTTTGTCAATAATTCGATTCAAAATACGGAGGACATCAGTAAGTTGACAAAAATTCCTTTGATAGGCGTAGTCGGTGTCAATAAAGAAAATACAAATTTAGCAGTGTTTGACAGGCCTAAATCATCGTTGTCGGAATCTTTTAGAGCTATTCGGTCCTCGCTCCAGTTTTTGTACAAACAACAAAATGTAGACGGTGCCAAAACACTGATGATAACCTCCTCCGTTAGTGGTGAGGGAAAAACATTTTGTTCCATAAATATCGCTACCGTATTTGCCCTGAGCGAGAAAAAAACAGTTGTTATTGGCCTTGATTTAAGAAAACCAAAACTGGCTACTGAATTTAATTTATCTAATGAAGCCGGGATTGTAAATTACCTGATCAAGCAAAAAACGGTTGACGAAATTATAAATCACACCCACATTCCTTTTCTGGATGTGATTCTCTCCGGACCGGTTCCTCCCAATCCATCGGAGATGATCATGAGTGACGGAATGGGAGAGCTGATTGAAGAATTAAAGAAAAAATACGATTATATAATATTAGATACACCTCCGGTAGGGTTAGTGTCAGATGCACTAGAATTAGCACAATATTGTGATGTTACCCTTTATATTGTGAGGCAGAATTTCACTAAAAAAGACATGATTACCTTGTTGAATAATCGTATAAAACGAGGGGAATTAAATAATGCCAGTATAATTTTGAATGGTCTGGAGAATAAAGCTAAATACGGAACGGGGTATGGGTATGGCTACGGATATGGTACCTATACTAATGACTATTACGAAGAAGACAAACCCAAAAGTATGTATGAAAGAGTGGCTCAGAAAATACTTAATAGACCCAGAAAGTAATTTATTGATTACAGATATAATTAAAACGATGCATTTTAGGGCATTTACTTTTTAGATTCAAAAACTTTTACCACGAATTTCACAAATTTTCACAAATTAATTCGTGATAATTTGTGAAATTCGTGGTAAATAAATAAGGGATACCACCGTGTAGACTTTAAGTCTGCCAACAAAAACTATGAACTTTTAGTTTATAGTGGTTTATTTTTTTTAATACAGAAAAATCAAATGAAAGAAGATATAAAAAAAACAGTGTTAATCACTGGAGGAGCGGGATTTATAGGCTCTAATCTGTGTGCCCATTTTTTGTCTAAAGGCTATAAGGTGGTTTGCCTGGATAATTTTGCCACCGGGCACCTGCATAATTTGAAAGACTGCATAAACCATCCTGATTTTCGTTTGATAGAAGGCGATATTCGGAATCCGGAAGAGTGTCAAAAAGCAGTCAAAGGCGCAGATTATGTGCTGCACCAGGCGGCTTTGGGATCTGTTCCCCGTTCTATCAATGATCCGGTGACCACGAATGACGTGAATGTATCCGGATTTTTGAATATGCTGGTGGCAGCAAGAGACGAAAAAGTGAAGCGATTTGTGTATGCGGCAAGTTCCTCTACCTACGGCGATTCAGAAGCGTTGCCCAAAGTAGAAAATACTATTGGGAAGCCGCTTTCTCCGTATGCAATAACAAAATATGTAAATGAATTGTATGCCGAAATTTTTAGCACAACCTATGGTTTAGAGACCATAGGACTGCGTTATTTCAATGTTTTTGGACGGAAGCAAGATCCCAATGGCGCTTATGCAGCCGTTATCCCGAAATTTGTGATGCAATTCATGCAACACGAAAGCCCAAAAATAAATGGTGACGGGAATTATTCCCGCGATTTTACTTATATTGACAATGTTATTCAAATGAATGAGTTGGCGATGTTAACTCAAAATCCAGAAGCGATCAATACGGTTTATAACACGGCGTGTGGCGATAGGAATACGTTGAATGATTTAGTGGGCTATTTGAAAGATTTTTTAACAAAATACGATTCTGAAATTGCAAACGTTACTGTATTGTATGGTCCTAACAGAGCGGGTGATATTCCACATTCCCTGGCTAGTATTGATAAAGCAAAAGCCCTGCTGGGATACAATCCAAAATTTGGCATGCAAGAAGGATTGAAAGAGGCGGTGCACTGGTATTGGGATAATTTATCGTAATACCGTCGTAGAGATGCGATAAATCGGGTCTACATTGCGGATTTGATACATTGCGAAATGTAGAGATGCGATAAATCGCGTCTGTACTGGGATTAAAAAAAAATAAAAAAATATATAGATGAAAATCACAAAAATTTGTTGCATTGGAGCCGGGTATGTTGGTGGTCCGACGATGGCGGTTATTGCTCAAAAATGTCCGGAGATACAAGTTACAGTAGTCGATTTGAACGAAGAGCGCATTGCGGCTTGGAATGATACCGACACGGCCAATATTCCTATATATGAACCCGGATTGGACGTTATTGTTGCCGAGGCTCGGGGAAGGAATTTGTTTTTTTCTACGAATGTTGATAAAGCCATAGACGAAGCCCAGATTATATTTATCTCCGTGAATACCCCCACTAAAACGTATGGTAAGGGAAAAGGTATGGCGGCTGATTTAAAATACATAGAGCTTTGTGCCAGACAAATTGCACGTGTAGCCAAAGATAATAAAATAGTAGTTGAGAAATCGACACTACCGGTGCGAACTGCAGAAGCAATTAAGAGTATACTTGATAATACCGGGAATGGAGTACAGTTTCAAATCCTGTCAAATCCTGAGTTTTTAGCAGAGGGAACAGCTGTTGCTGATTTGTTGCATCCGGATCGGATTCTTATTGGAGGCGATCCTTCGGAGGAAGGTAAAAAAGCGATTCAGGCCTTAGTCGATGTCTATTCGAATTGGGTGCCTGCCGCTAAAATATTGACCACTAATGTTTGGTCTTCTGAATTGTCTAAGCTTACCGCCAATGCTTTTTTGGCACAACGTATTTCTTCCATCAATGCCATGTCAGAACTGTGTGAAAAAACGGGAGCCGATGTCAATGAAGTCGCTAAAGCGATTGGAATGGACAGCAGGATTGGATCTAAATTTCTAAAAGCCTCCGTTGGTTTTGGAGGTTCTTGCTTTCAAAAGGACATTTTAAATTTAGTGTACATTGCAAAATCCTATGGTTTGAATGCCGTTGCAGATTATTGGGAGCAAGTTATTATCATGAATGACCATCAAAAAAGACGTTTCTCCAATTCTATTGTTCAAACGCTTTACAATACGGTTTCCGATAAGAAAATTACTTTTTTGGGTTGGGCATTCAAGAAAGATACGAATGATACCAGAGAATCAGCAGCAATTTATGTAGCTGATGATTTGATCAATGAACACGCAAAAATTGCGGTGTATGATCCTAAAGTTTCTAACAAGAAGATCTTGGGGGATTTAAATTATTTGGAAACCAGAAATGCAGAGGCGAATGCGAACAGTGTGCGTTCCTTTTTGGACCCGTACGAAGCCTGTCAGCAGGCACACGCTATTGCGATACTGACAGAGTGGGATGAATTTATCCACTACGACTGGCAAAAAATATATGATTCGATGCAAAAACCCGCTTTTATTTTTGATGGTAGAAATTTGCTGAACGGCCCGGAATTAAAAGCGATTGGTTTTGTGTATCAGGCGATAGGTTCGTAAGCGGTTAAACGATTAAATGGTTAAGGGGTTAAAAAATTAAAGGTTAGATGGTTAAACGATTAAACGGTTAAACATTTAAAAGCTGATTGTGCTCAGCGGGTTGCTAGTAGTTTTCAAGTAATGAAATAGAACAAAACGTCTCGCTACGCTTCGCACTCGAAGTGTCGTGTATTGAGAACCGTTTTTAAATAAATAATTCAAAAAGTGTATTCTGAATTCGGATAGGGAGAATTAATTTTATGGCAATACAAGATAAAAGATGAATTGGTATGTAGTGTATACAAAACCCAAATGGGAAAAAAAAGTGGCAGAACAATTACAAAAGATAGGTGTGGAATGCTACTGTCCTTTGGTAACCCAAATGCGACAATGGTCTGACCGCAAGAAAAAAGTGGAAGTACCTCTTTTTAATTCCTATGTTTTTGTACAATTAGAAGATTTGAAACGGAATTTGGTGTTTCAATCCGTTGGCGCAGTCCGCTATTTGTATTGGTTAGGAAAACCAGCAATTGTGCGTGATGAAGAAATTGAAGTCATCAAGAAATGGCTCAACACTTCGGATTGTGTTGATCTCACTGTGGCCTCATATCAAATTGGGGAAACGATACAATTAGAATCGGGACCTTTTGCCGACCAAAAAGCCACAGTTCAGGAAATGACCAATACCCATTATGTGCTGGTTTTGGAATCTTTAGGATGTGTGTTGAAAATGAAACGATGAGTTTTTAGTGTGCGAAGTGAGGAGAAGAAAATAGAGAAAAGAATAAGCTGTTTCAACCGTCACTTCGAGTAATTTAGAAGAGTAATGCGAATGCTTTACTATTCTAAATTGTATCGAGAAGCCTTCATAACACAAGGGTTCTCGATACTTCGCCGCAATTTTCTATCGCAAATTGCTGCTCCACTCGAACTGACGAATCTTTATAGTAATTAATTGCGGCAATTAGTGAGTAGTGAAGTTCGTTTATAGTACAACCTAATGCTCATTAAAAGGCCCATTTAAAAAAAAGATTCCAAAAAATGAAAGACATTATATTAAAAGCCGAAAACATCTCCAAGCAATACCGACTGGGTCAGGTAGGAACGGGTACTATGACGCATGATTTGAACCGCTGGTGGCATCAAGTGCGTGGCAAAGAAAATCCGTATCTCAAAATTGGCGACACCAATGACCGCAGTACCAAAGGTACGAGTGATTATGTCTGGGCATTGCAGGATATTAATTTTGAAGTAGAACGCGGTGAGATTCTTGGGATTATTGGCAAGAATGGCGCAGGAAAGTCTACTTTGCTCAAAATATTATCCCGTGTTACAGCACCTACAACAGGAAGCATTAAGTTTGGAGGCCGTGTGGCTTCCTTGCTCGAAGTAGGAACCGGATTTAATGGCGAAATGACCGGCAGGGAAAACATTTATCTCAATGGGGCTATTTTAGGGATGACCAAAAAAGAAATAACCTCCAAGATTGATGAAATTATTGATTTCTCCGGTTGCGAACGATACATTGATACCCCCGTAAAACGCTATAGCAGCGGAATGTATGTGCGACTGGCTTTTGCCGTAGCCGCATTTCTGGAGCCTGAAATTTTGATTGTAGATGAGGTTTTGGCCGTAGGCGATGCCGAGTTCCAAAAGAAAGCGATTGGCAAGATGCAGGATATTTCCAGAACTGGAGGCAGAACGGTTTTGTTTGTGAGTCATAATATGGCGGCAGTGAAGAGCTTGTGTACTAGGGGGATTGTGTTGGAGAATGGGAAGGTAGTGTTTGATGGGGGGATTGAGGAGAGTGTTGATTTATATCATAATGCTTCTTCAAATTTTGAATCTTTTTATAAAAGAGATATTTCGAAAGACTTTAGCGAAATTGTAATAGATGAAATAAATATCAATAATGAGGGAGGAAACTTAGAAAGCCGTTTTTATTATGATCAAAATATTGTAATTGATTTTAAATTGAATTCAAAATTTGAAATAAAAGATAATAATCGTTACAAAATGTTTTGTACAATTGTCAGCAAGAATGGTCAAAGAGTATGTTCATATGAAACCAATCTGATTAAATCTGAAAAAATACGATTAACTATTGAAGCAGAATTTTTGGTAAGAGGTGAGTATTTTTTAAATGCGTTTATACATGTCCCTCAACAATTAAGAATTGATGAAGTAAATGAAGTTTGTCTGTTTGAGATTTTAGATGAAAAATCTAGTTTGAGCATTCATGGATTATACAATTACGGACAAGTATTTGGAAAAGGGAAATGGGATTCTATTTTTTAGATGAAAAATTTTTATAAATTGTAATTGTATTTTTTGTAATAAACATTTAGTAATATTAGATAAATGATTAAAATTTTAAAAAAATATTTTAAACCACCTTATTATTTCTTAATTGGAAAAAAACAGGGTACAAATGCAATAGCGCGATTTGTGCCTACTGAAAAAGAATTTTTAGGAAAAAAATTATATATCCATGATATCGCATCATTTAATTTGTGTAACGAGGAATTATTTCAACTTGAAATGTATAAGTTTAAGGCTAGTCGTCCTAATCCTTGTATAATAGATTGTGGGGCAAATTTAGGGATGAGTATCATTTATTTTAAGCAATTATATCCCAATGCTTCTATAATTGCTTTTGAAGCAGATGAGCATATTTTTGGTTTTTTGGAAAAAAACGTTGAATCATTTGGATATAATGATGTAGAGTTAATCAATAAGGCAGTTTGGAATTGCGATGATACCTTGTCATTTATTGTTGAAGGAGGAGCAGGAGGAAGAATAGAAGAAGAAACTTCAAAAGGGAAATACAAAAAAGTAGTTTGTACCAGTTTAAAAAAATATTTGACAGGACGAAAGGTTGATTTTTTAAAAATTGACATAGAAGGAGCGGAATTCGAAGTGATAAAAGACTGTGAGGATGAATTGAAAAATATTGATTATCTCTTTATTGAATACCACAGCATGCCAGATCGAGAGCAAAATTTGCATAAAATTTTGGAAATAGTTCAGAAAGCAGGATTTAGTTATCATATTAAAGAAGCTTACACGACTAAATATCCTTTCATCAAAAGAAATTTAAATTATGGTATGGATTTACAACTAAATATTTTTTGCTACAAAACAAAATAATTGCAATTCAATGTATACTATTATAATGTCAAAAATTCAAACATTACTGAAAACATATGTAACAACTGGGTATTATGGTATAAAGTGTCTTGTTAAAGATAAATTTTTTCCATACAAAGGGAGGACTATTAAAAGAATGGATCTTTTTTTAAAATATTTTAATGGAAAAATAGGGATAGAAATAGGAGGGCCTAGTGCTATTTTTTCAAAAGAAATTCCAATTTATCAGGTTATAGATAGTTTAGACGGATGTAATTTCAGTTCTCAAACCATTTGGGAAGGTACTATTGTTGAAGGCCAAAATTTTAATTATTTAGGAAGTAAAAAAGGACACCAATACATTTGTGAAGCGAGTAACCTTAAAGAAATACCTGATAACAAATATGATTTCCTTATTGCAAGCCATTGTTTAGAACATTGTGCCAACACGTTAAAAACAGTTAAAGAATGGGTGAGAGTTATTAAAAAAGGCGGTGCTATTTTACTTATTTTACCGGATAAAAGATATACATTTGATCATAATCGTCCTATCTCTACTTTTGGTCATTTTGAAAATGATTTAAATAATGGGATTAATGAAACCGATTTGACACACCTAACCGAAATTTTAGAGTTACATGATTTGAATATGGATTTAGCTGCCGGAACTAAAGAACAATTTAAAAAAAGGTCTTTTGCTAATCACGAAAATAGATGCTTGCACCATCATGTTTTTGACTTCAAATTACTGCAAAATGTCTATAAGTATTTTGATATTAAGGTAGTTAATTTGACTTTTGTAAAACCTTATCATCAAATAATTTTAGGTATTAAGCGATGATTTCAATAATTATTTGTTCTCGAACCCAAAACATTTCTTTTAATTTATCTGAGAATATAAAAAACACGATTGGTTGTGATTATGAATTAATTGTCATTGATAATTCAAACAATAAATATTCTATTTTTGAGGCCTATAATTTAGGGATAGAAAAAAGTAGGAATGATTATTTGTGTTTTATGCATGATGATGTCTTATTGCATACTCAAAATTGGGGTCTACTAGTGAAGAATTTATTCGACCAAAATGAAGAATTTGGGTTGCTGGGGGTTGCCGGTGCTAAATCCAAAACAAAGATGCCATCGGCTTGGTGGGATTGTCCAGAAGAGGATAAATTTCTTTATTTAAAACAACATTTAAGAAATGGCAATGTTGAAGATTGGGACCAAGGTTTTAAGAATAAAAATATAGAAAAAGTGGTTGCAATAGATGGATTTTTTATGATTGCTCGAAGAGAGAAACAGTTTCGTTTTCAGGAATCTACCAAGGGTTTTCATTGTTATGATTTGAACATATCATTCGAGTACATCAAGCTGGGTTATAGTATTATAGTGGTTAATTCAATAGTAGTGGAACATTTTTCTTTGGGAAAGTTAGATAAAAATTGGTATTTGACCTCTATAATAATGCACAAAATATACTCGAATTTGCTCCCTTTAAAAGTTGAAGAAGGAATAGTCTGCAAGGATTTTGAGTTTAAAAACGGAACAAATTTCATAAAAGGTTTGCTTTACTACAGGTTAAAAAAACAAGCCTTCTTACTTTGGATACAATTAATTATTTTAAAGCCTATTACAGGATACCATTTTAAATTTTTGAAACAAATGCTAAAATAAATGCTAGCAATAGTCATTCCATATTATAAAATTACTTTTTTTGAGGCAACCATTGAGTCTTTAGCCGATCAAACAGACAAACGATTCAAAGTTTATATTGGTGATGATGCCAGTACTGAAAATCCAGGTGATTTATTAGAAAAGTACAAAGGTAAATTTGAATTTGTTTATCATCGATTTGAACGTAATCTTGGAGGAACATCATTGGTTCTTCAATGGGAACGCTGCATTGCTTTGTCTAATAAAGAGGAATGGATTATGATATTGGGGGACGATGATTATTTGAGTAAAAATGTTGTATTTGAATTTTATGAGAACTATAATTTATTTCACGAAAACTGTAATGTTCTGAGGTATTCTACTAGGGTAATTGATCAGATTAATGGTGAAGAGTCTAAGTTATGTACAAATCTATTATTTGAAACAGGAATTCAATACATTTCAAGAAAAATTAAAGGTAAAGCAAGAGGCTCTTTGTCAGAATTTGTTTTTAACAAAAATGAATTTTTAAAACATAAATTTACAAATTATCCATCCGCTTTTTATAGTGATGATAAAATAGTTTTAGACTTAACAAAAGTGAAAAATATTTTCAGTACAAATTCCGCTGTTGTATTTGTTAGAATTTCATCTGAAAGTTTATCCGGTAAAGCTGAGATACATAAAAATGATTTGTTTTTAGCACGGTTTGAATTTTTCGAATATTTAATAAAAATAAAGTATTATTTATTTGATGTTTATACAAGAAAAATTATTGTTGAGAGGTTCTTAAGTTATACCTACCAACATAAAAAGCAAAATGTGTTTCTGTTTTTAAATTTGTATTTGAAGAGTGTATTGTTTTTAGATTTTAATTTTTTTATGAAGATAAATAAGAAGTTTATCAAGATAATTTTAGGACAATCAATTGATTAAGAAAAGTAAGAATATTATTGTATGTACCCCGTTTTTAGATAATATTGGAGGGACAGAAATTGAAGCTGTATTAACGGCAATACATTTTTATGATTCGAATCAATATAAAAGAGTTGCGATTTTTTCTCCTAGAAAAAGTAGTTCCAGTTTTTTTAAAGAAATAATTGAAGAACGAAATATCAGCTTTGTACATTATCCTACTTTTTTTGATTTCAAGACTATCCTTTTTCTTAATAAAATACTTAAGAAGTTTGGTTTAGAAAAACCAATATTAGAATCTGCATATTGGTTTTTAATTTCTTTACAATACACTAGTTTTTTTATATTAACTTATCCAGGATGTACTTATTTTTTTTCAGTATTTCAATTTCAATTTCAAAACAAAAAATATATTGCCAAGATTACCATGTGGCATTTTAATTTGTTATCAAAGCTTCATCAAATTGTTTACAATAAGTTTACTAATATTATAGTTTTTAATGAAGAACAAAAAATGTTTTGGGAACGAAATAATTTTTTAAAAAATACAGTAGCTTTAGATATTGCAATCTTAAACGAGACTAATCTTCTTAGTTTGTCACAAAGAACTTATGAACAGGATGTTCTTGTTTTTGGCTATTTGGGAAGAATATCAAGAGAAAAAAATCTCGAAGACATGATACTTTTACTCGATTTTTTAAATAACAAAAATCAAAAAAAATGTAAATTAGTCATTCAAGGAAAAGGAGATTTACTATATCTACAGGAGCTTGAATTATTGGTTGTAAAATGTAACCTATTCAATTTCGTGACTTTTAAAAAAGAATTTATTAGTCCGCTACAAACTCATACTTTTTATCAATATATTGATGTTTTTCTAGTTACTTCAAAAAGCGAAGGCGGACCAATGACCGCGCTGGAAGCTGCCGCTGCTGGTTGTTTTGTAATGGGGTATAAAATTGGAGCAATGCAAGATCGTTTTGGGCAAATTCCTAATATGGTTAATCAAAATTACAAATCATTGTGTGATTCTGCTTTAGCTTTATTAAATTTGAGTATTTTTGATAAAAATACTATCTTAAACGAGTTTAGACAATTTTATATCTTAAAATTAAGTAACTCAATTAAAGCATGTAAATTAAATCTACTTTTTAAATAAATGCATTATAATACTTTAATATCGATTGTTATCCCCTGTTATAATGATTCGCAATATGTTGAACAATCAGTACTTTCTGCATTAAATCAAACGTATACTAACATAGAAGTAATTATTGTAGATGATGGTTCTAATATAGAAACTAAAGCGGTATTAAGGAAAATAGGGCCAAAAGTCACAAAATTGATTACGCAAGAAAACAAAGGACAAAGTACGGCAAGAAATAACGGTATTAGAGAAGCTGCCGGAGAATATATTTTAGTGTTAGATAGTGATGATTTTTTTGAACCCTCTTTTGCTGAAAAAGCATTTGCTGTATTTTTAGAACATCAAAATACAAAGATAGTTACATGCTATGCCAATCTAATCTTTGAAAAAGAAAAATCTTTTATCTATAAACCTAATGGAGGAGATGTAGCCTCTTTTTTGTATTCGAACAATGCTTTAGGAAGTGCCATGTTTAAAAAAGAGGATTGGCAAATGTCAGGGGGTTATGATGAGAATATGCGACAAGGATTTGAAGATTGGGAGTTTTATATTCGGTTACTTCAAAAAGGGGGTCTGGCAAAAGTTGTAGAAGAGCCTTTATACCATTATAGAAAGAGAAATAACACAACAACCCAAAGAGCAAATGCTGTAAAGTACCAATTATTGCTTCACCTATTTCAGAAACATAGGGAATTGTATAAGACATATTTAGACGATTATGTGACTTATTTATTATTTAAAATAGAAAAAGAAGAATTTGAAAAAATAAAAAATACACAGCGGTTAGAATTTAAAATTGGTAAAGCACTTTTAAAGCCTTTTCGATGGATTAATTCAATAGTAAGATGAGCTGTATGCCCAAAGTAAGTATAATTATGGCGACCTATAACAGGGCCGAATATATACTAGAATCTTTGCAATCAATCCAGGCTCAAACATTCAAGGATTGGGAGTGTATTATTATTGATGATGGAGGAACCGATAATACAGCGGAAATTTTAGCTCCTATTTTAAAACAGAATATCCGGTTTAAATATTTTATACGGACTTCTAAATATCAAAAGGGATTGCCGGGAAGTAGGAATTATGGTCTGGATTTAGCTCAGGGAGACTATGTTATTTTTTTTGATGATGATGATATTGTCCATCCCCAAAATTTGGAATTATGTGTAAAAGAATTAAGCAAACAAAATGTTTCTTTTTGCAGGTATCTTCGAAATGTTTTCTTTGATGATTTTGACTATAATTTTGAATTTTCAAAAGACTATGCTTCTTTTTTTGTAACTAAATCAGATGTTGAGAAACTATTAATAAACGAACTTCCATTTAATTCTTGTGCAGTGATGTGGCATAGAACCTGTTTTGATGGCAATCGATTTGTGGAACATTTGATGTATGCAGAAGAATGGGAGTTGTATTCCAGAATTTTGTCTTCTGATATTAAAGGAATTTCTATTGAAAAATGTTTGTTCTTTGGACGTAAACATGCGGACTCCAATACCGGAGAATTTTATAGCAATAACCCCATACGCAGGGCCTCTAAAAAAGACGCTATTTTGTTGGTTCTCGAAAATTTAAAGGAGAAACAGTTGCTGTCTTCTTCGCTCCTTCGTTATTTTGTAACCATGGCAACCGACTTTAAGGAGTACAATTTGTTTACTCAAATCATCGCTTTACTTGAATTGTCTATCTTTGAAAAAATAAAATGGCAGTTTTTTTATAGTACATTCCCTTTGCGGTTGTCTGTCTATAAATTAAAAAAAAAATCCGGAAAATATAATTCATGAAAATTCTACTTTGTTTTGGCACTCGACCTGAAGCGATTAAAATGGCACCGCTATATCACGAATTAAAAAAAAATAATTTTGATGTAAAAGTCTGTGTCACGGCACAACATCGAGAGATGCTGGATCAAGTGTTGGAATTTTTTGCTATTGCTCCCGATTATGATTTAGATTTGATGCAACCCAATCAAAGTTTGAACGGATTAAGTGCTAGTATTTTGTTAAAGATGGATGGCGTATTTACTGATGCAAAACCAGATTTGGTTTTGGTCCATGGAGACACAACAACTTCATCGATGGTGGCGTTGGCCGCCTTTCATAATGGCATAACCGTAGGACATATAGAAGCTGGTTTACGTACGTATAATAAAAAGGCGCCCTTTCCGGAGGAAGTGAACCGGCAGTTGACCAGCAGAATAGCCGATATTCATTTTACCCCTAGCGCTGCAGCCACACAGAATTTACTGAATGAAGGCATTCTGCCAACTGCTATCGTCGAAACTGGAAATACCGTTATTGATGCGCTATTGTGGACCGTTGAAAAAATTGGAGCAGAAGATTATATCAATCCTGAAATTGAACGATTGAAACGTTTGCTTCCTACCGATAAAAAAATGGTTCTGGTCACAGGGCATCGCAGAGAAAATTTTGGAGCAGGTTTTGAGAACCTGTGTGATGCGCTTTTATCTGTTTCGAAACGAGACGATGTAGTGTTAGTTTATCCTGTACATTTAAATCCCAAAGTGAAAGATGTTGTATATGAGAAATTGTCCAACACTAAAAATATTTATTTGATACCACCGGTTTCCTATCCCGTTTTTGTGTGGTTGATGCAACAATCTTTGTTGATTGTCACAGATTCCGGTGGTATTCAGGAAGAAGCCCCTTCCTTAGGTAAACCTGTTTTGGTTACTCGTGATGTTTCAGAAAGACCTGAAGGGGTTACTGCCGGATTTTCTATTTTAGTAGGTACCGATCAACAAAAAATCAGCACTACTATTTGTTCTTTTTTAGACGGATTCACGGGATTTGGGCATTCCATCAATCCTTATGGAGCCGGTGATGCCTGCCAAAAAATAGCAGCATATTTATTAAAACACTATTAAAATGAAAATTCTTGTTGTAGTAGACTCCATCAATATTGAAGACAGTAGTGGTTCAAAAGCCAATGTCGCTTTGATTAAGAACTTAGCCGAGGCGGGTTTTGACGTTTTAGTCTATCATTATACGTTGCGAAACATACATTTAGCGGGTGTGAGGTGTTATGCGATACCTGAAATAAAATTCAGTCCCTTGTATTTTTTAAGTCGGATACAAAGGGTGTTGAGTCGGAATTTAAAGGTCAATCCAGCTCCTTTTTTAGAACAATTATTTGGGTTTTCTTTTACTTTTTATAATGATACCCGCAGTATTACTGCCGCATTGCAGCATCAAAAATTTCAGCCCGATTTAGTAATAACTTTGAGTAAGGGTGGTAGTTTTAGGCCTCATTATTCCGTTCTTCAATTTCCGGAATTACATGACAAATGGATGGCGTATGTGCATGATCCGTATCCTGCGCATTATTATCCAAGACCATACAATTGGGTAGAATCCAGTCATAAAGCCAGAGAAGCCTTTTTTAGGGCAGTTTCTACAAAAGCCAGATATAGTGCCTTTCCGAGCTTGTTGTTGCACGAATGGATGTCGAGTTATTTCCCTAATTTTGCCCAAACAGGAGTTGTTATTCCGCATCAAAATGCAAAGTACGTCGTTCAGGACACTTCTTTTCCATCCTATTTTGATGTTTCAAAATTCAATGTACTCCATGCCGGTAATTTGATGAAGCAACGTTCGCCTGAGGGTTTGATAGCTGGTTTTCAACTGTTTTTACAACACTATCCGGAAGCTGAAAAAGAGTCGCGATTGCTGTTGCTCGGACCAGCTTCTGATCACGCCCAATTATTTGAAAAACACCAAAAAAAAACTCCTGAACTCTACATTCATAATGGTATGATTCCTTTTGATACGGTTTATTTGCTTCAACAAAGTGTATCGGTTAATGTTATTTTGGAGTCAAAAGCGGAAATTAGTCCGTTTTTACCCGCTAAATTCCCGCATTGCGTTGCAGCTAGTAAACCTATCTTAGCTTTAGCGCCTTATTACAGTGAAACAAAGCGGTTGTTAGGCAATGACTATGCGTATTGGGCGGAAGTGGATGATGTGCCACGAATAGCTGTATTAGTGGGAGAATTGTATTGCTTGTGGAAACAAAATCCAAAGCAACTGCTTTTAAACAGAAGTGATTTAGCGGAATATCTTTCGGTTTCGTATTTAAAAAAGACTATTGATAATTTGGAAAAAAATAATTAGCGATGACGCACGCCACTTTTACTATACTGCTAACTACCAAAAACCGTAAAACCGATTTGGCTGTTACTTTAGCTAAAATCCAGCATTTATTCTCTTGTGACGGGGTAGAACGTATTGTTTGTGATGATGGTTCTACAGATGATACAGCTGTTTTTGTTCAAGCGCAATATCCTGAAATCCAACTGATTAAAAATAAAGAGAGTAAAGGACTTATCTACAGCCGAAATAGATTGTTAGGTCTCGTGAATACTGAATTTGCTATTTCATTGGATGATGATGCTCATTTTATTACAGTAAATGCGTTGTCAGTTATTGCAGACTACTTTGCTGCCAACCCCAATTGCGGGGTATTGGCTTTACGCATTTTTTGGGGATTAGTAGAGCCTGATTCGACTACTACTTCTGAAAGCTCCGCTCGAGTCCAGGGATTTGTAGGCTGTGGCCATGTATGGAGAATGTCGGCTTGGAATTCTATTCCTGATTATCCTGCTTGGTTTATTTTTTATGGGGAGGAGGATTTTGCCGCGTATCAGCTTTTCAAAAAAAACATAGAGATTCATTATTTACCGGAAGTTCTGGTGCATCATAGGGTTGATGTGAGGTCAAGAAGAAACAATACAGATTACAGTCTTCGTTTAAGACGATCGTTACGCTCGGGTTGGTATTTGTATTTTTTGTTTTTTCCTTTACAATACATTCCTAAAAAAATGGCCTATTCAATTTGGATGCAACTGAAATCAAAAGTTTTTAAAGGGGATTGGAAAGCATTAAAAGCGATTTTATGGGCCATGTTGGATTTAGTATTGGCCATTCCGAAAATTATAAAAAACAGCAATCGATTGACTCGTAAAGAATATTCTGCCTATCAAAAATTAGAGAAAACTAAGCTTTATTGGAGGCCTGAAAATGAATCGCATTAGTTTTTAGCTTTTAATTGGTCCAACTAGTTCGCTCTTATTTTTTTAGAATTAATTAAATAGATGTAGCTAATAGGGCTGAAATTTGAATTCGTGCGGAAATTTTTTATTAATTATTACACCACATATTGAAACATTTCACTACTTTTGAACTGTAATACGACGAATAACTGGAATTATTCGAGGTCTTACACTAATCATTTTGCTCAAAAAAACGGGGTTCTAGCCAGTATTTTTGAGCTTTTTTTATATCAAAAAGGGACTGAAAAGTACTTTTTAGACCAAAAAAAAACTTCTTTTGGCATAAATAATTCTTATTTTATTTTATTGGAGGTTTAAATCGTGACCCAAAGTCAAGCTTTTAAGGCAATTTGGGGATGTACAATTCAAGCAAGACCGAATATTGATCTCGTGCGGACGCTTTTTTTGCCCGATCTTGACGAAACAAAAGTCCAATCAAGACGAAACGGCTCTAATTTTCGTTGATTATAGGCCAAAAAAAACCTCGAGTACTGGAATACTCGAGGTCTTACAATAATCAGATGCTTCTGATTACGGGGTTCTAGCCGGCTTTTCTAAATGATAACTCATTCAGCATGCTGCGTAATTTTTTTCCGGGTCGGAAAAGAATGCGACTTTTTTTAATCGCGGCAGCGGACACATCGGCAGCCATTTCCTTGCCTTCGGAACTGATACCCACCTGGAAATTACCCAGTCGGCCCAGTTTTACAATTCGGCCTTGCCCGAGTTCCCCAATGATGTTGTGTTCTAAGGACAACAAGACCGCATAACAGTCCGTAGCCGTAACCGTACATTGGTAAGAGATCAACTCAGCGAGTCGGTCTAAATCTACATCGCCATCTGCAACTGCAGCGGCATAAAATTTTTCAGGAGCCATTAGGTCCCGAGGGTTCTTTCTAGGAAGAACTTTGTATTTAATAGCCATTGTTTATTGGTATTAAATGAATAAAAAAAATTGGTCTTAGTATACTTGTTAATTGTATCTAACTGACATTTCAAAGATACAGTAGTCTTCCGTGTAATAAAAGCCAAAGTTATTCACAATCGGTTATGGTTTTTAACAAATAAAAAAATTAAGACTTTTTTCTTACATTAAATAATGTGCTTATAGTCAGTAAATTATGTTTCTTGAGCAACGTTAAATGCCGTAAAATATAGGATTTTTACAAGTAAAAAATAGAGAAATACACAAGTAATTGTATAGTGTTATTTAGTCATTAGATTTTAGTTGAGAAAGGAGTATTGTAGCCTATTTTTTTACCATTATCAATTGAATTTGAAACACTATTTTATAAGATTTAAAGGATTATATGCCCTTTTGAGTGTCCTGTATATTCGAAATTGAGGTCTGTTTTAATTGTTTAACGCTAAAAAGCAAATTGATAAGACTTTATATCTACAAGAGTAATAAATCTCAGAGCGCATTTGAAATTCAAAAAAATAAGTATTTTTACAAGGATATAATTTTACTAATGAAAACGATTGCTATTATTCCTGCTCGTGGAAACTCTAAACGGTTGCCAAATAAGAATTTATTACTTTTAGGAGGAATTCCTTTATTGGTGCACAGTATTTTATTTGCCCAAAAAAATCCATCTATTATTGATGAAATCTATGTAACGACCGATAACGCAGCCATAAAAAACATTGCGCTGCAGTATGGAGTTACAGTAATTGACAGACCAGATGCCTTTTCAGGAGACTTGGAACCAACGATTAGTAGTGTCCAACATGTTTTAGAGACTATTACTCATGCAGTTGACACGGTTGTTTTGTTACAACCCACTAATCCGTTGCGACCAGAAAATTTGCTTCAGGAAGCTTATGTACGGTTTTGCATGAATGATGCTGACAGTCTTGTCACCGTAACCAGGAATCATCAAAAATTGGGAAAAATAATCAACAACAGTTTTGAACCTTATAATTACACAATAGGGCAACGCAGTCAGGATTTAGAGCCTCTTTATTTTGAAAATGGGTTGTTGTACATTACCAAAGCTAAAGTGATACTGGAGGGTAAAATAGTTTCTGAAAATAGTATTCCTTATGAAGTAAATCATATTTTTGCCAATGTTGATATCGATACGCTGGATGATTTTGATTATGCGGAGTATTTAATCAATAAAGCGTCTCGACTGCGCTCGAAGTGACAGTTGTAATGATTTGATTATTTAGTTGTACTATGAATTTGAAATAAATCGTCTCGGCTTTACTCCGACTGCGCTCAGTACAAACTTTCGACGTGACAGTTGTAGTGACTTCAGGATTTTATTGTCAAATCGAGCGCAGTCGAGATTGTCTTCATTGACTCTCGCTCAACGCAGGCTCGGTCGAGATTGAGTCTTGGAGTTATTATAAAATTTAATTTGTAACCATTCATTAAAAAATGAACCCATATATTGAAATTGCAGGAAGAAAAATAGGTCTTGATTATCCCCCTTTGGTTATTGCTGAAATCGGTATTAATCATGAAGGTTCTTTGCAAATAGCCAAAGAGATGGTAGATGCTGCTCACAGAGCCGGTGCTGAGGTGGTCAAGCATCAAACGCATATTGTGGAAGACGAGATGAGTGGGGCAGCCAAAAAAGTAATTCCGGGCAATGCTACAGTTTCGATTTATGAAATTATGGAACGTTGTTCTTTGAACGAAGTCGATGAATTAGAACTAAAAAATTATGTAGAAAGCAAAGGAATGATTTTCATTTCTACCCCTTTTTCTCGTGCTGCTGCTGATCGGTTGGAGAAATTCAATGTGTCCGCCTATAAAATAGGATCTGGAGAATGTAATAATTATCCTTTGCTGGAGCATATTGCAGCTTTTGGTAAGCCCGTTATTTTGAGTACCGGAATGAATACTATTGAAAGCATTACTAAAGCGGTGGCAATTTTTGATAAGTACAACGTACCCGTAGCGCTATTGCATACTACAAATTTATATCCAACTCCAATTCATCTCGTGCGTTTCGGCGCAATGATGGAAATGCATCAAGCTTTTCCGGATAAAGTTTTCGGCTTGTCCGATCATACTTTGAATAACAATGCGTGTTTAGGAGCTGTAGCTTTAGGAGCCAGTATTTTGGAACGTCATTTTACGGATCATACACATCGTACCGGTCCAGATATTGTGTGCAGCATGGATGAGCAGACATGTGGGGAACTTATCGTTTCTTCTCATGAAATGTGGCACATGCGTGGTGGAAAAAAAGAGCCAACTAAAGAAGAACAAATAACTATTGATTTTGCATTTGCAACGGTTTGTACGATTGCTCCAATAAAAAAAGGAGCGTTATTTACTACGGATAATATATGGGTAAAACGTCCGGGAACTGGAGCTATATTGGCTGAACATTTTAATGATTTGATTGGGAAAATCGCTACTCGAGATATTGGGAATGATAGACAGTTAACTTGTGCCGATTGTGAATAAAGGCATTATGTAATTAATTCTAAAGGTTAAATAATTATTGAGGTGTTCCGATAAATACTTATGATTTTTATGTATATTTAAAGTATGGAAAAATTTACAGGAGAAAGTATTTTA